>JAEUUX010000156.1 GCA_016787295.1 Chitinophagales bacterium | reverse complement strand
CCCCAAAATTTATTTTTTTTGGGAAAAATATTTATTTGTCACCCGAAAATATTTATTTTGGAGAAGAAAATATTTATTTGTCACCCCAAAATTTATTTTTTTTGGGAAAAATATTTATTTGTTACCCGAAAATATTTATTTTGGAGAAGAAAATATTTATTTGTCGCCCCAAAATTTATTTTTTTTGGGAAAAATATTTATTTGTCGCCTGCACATTTGTCTGTTTGTTTTAAAAAATCACGTTTTTACTGCTAAAAATGACATTTTGCCCCAAATAAACAGTGGTATTCGCTTTATATTAATAAAATTAGGTGAAAAACGTTATCATTTCGTAGCTTATTGTGTGGGTGTGTGTTTTTGGGTAATATTTTTTTACTTTTTTGTAATAAGACGTATATGGGAAGGAAAGGGTTGCATAGCGATTATATTTTTTTTATGGCAAAACGCTGCTGACTATCGGTTTATTATGTTGGTGTGTGTTTTTGGGTAATATTTTTTTACTTTTTTGTAATAAGACGTATATGGGAAAGAAAGGGTTGCATGGGAGTTTATATTTTTTTTATGGCAAAACGCTGCTGATTATCGGTTTATTGTGTGGGTGTGTGTTTTGGGGTAATATTTTTTTACTTTTTTGTAATAAGACGTATATGGGAAGGAAAGGGTTGCATGGGAGTTTATATTTTTTTTATGGCAAAACGCTGCTGATTATCGGTTTATTGTGTTGATGTGTGTTTTTGGGTAATATTTTTTTACTTTTTTGTAATAAGACGTATATGGGAAGGAAAGGGTTGCATGGGGGTTTTGTTTTCTGGAGTAAAAATAAAAATAGCGTAGAACTGAGGCTCTACGCTATGGAAAAATGTTAGTTGATGTAATTAAGATTTTAAACCCTGCGCTACTTATTTTTGAGGTGGGTTTGAAAAAGTAAGGATTTGCATAAACTTTCTTACTTCGGGCAAATCTTTGTAAACTTTGCTTAAACTTTCAGGCACGACAAAAGTATTTAAGACTTCGGCAAGGGTGCCATTATGTATTGCCAATGGAATGCTTTCTGTTTCATAAACATGTTGTTTAAGTGCTGGTCTGGCATTAAATTGGCGATAATTTGTTTTGTCGAAATCGTCCATACAAGAGGCTACCAAAATTTCGGAACTTGGATACAGTACAATTGGTAAAATGAGCGGTAATTGTTGGTATTCGTAGCCTTGTCTTACCATTTTGTGGTAAAATTCTTCGATAGCAAGCCACATAATACTGTTGATGGTGTATGCCCATGGTTCAAAGTATTTTTCTTTTGACCCTAATATTTTTTCTGCATCACCATACAAGACTAATACATCTTTGTTGGTCAAAGATAGGTCTTTTTCTTTAGAAAATTTAAGTATGGCAGTAAGTATGATTTGTTGTATTTGCCTTCTAACATCACCAGCAATATTACTAAACAAAGCGTGTTCGGAAGTAGATTTGTCAAAATACTTCGAAAGTGCGTTGATAATGTTTAGTGTATTTTCGAACTCAAAAAAATTATCTTCTTCCAACTCAATTTGATGGTGGTGCTGAAAAATACAAGAAATAAACTTTTTTAGGACTAAAAAATCGCTAGGACCGTCCCTTATAATTGCAATTTGTGGGTTCATATTATTAAGAGATGATTTATAGTTCTGCCAAAACGCCATTATAAAACATTTCGGTCAAGGCGTGCGGGCTTATGTGATAGATGCCATTTTGTTCGTTTACTTCTTCTTCTTTTATGGCACCAAATCGAACAAGGGGTTTAATAGCGTCATTAAGGTTGGTGATTTCGCTTACATAACCTTTTTTCTTTTTTAGATGCACATTATAGACACAGTCGATTCGGTCGGCAAATTCTCTGATAACCGAAGGGCTATGCGAAGTGATAATAAACTGTGTTTTGTTGCTGCCGTTGGGCGTATCTGTTAGCCAATGAAGAAATTTAGCTAGATTTTTTTGGTTTATTCCGTTTTCAATTTCTTCTATCATAATGATAGCGGGCGGATGTTTCATGGCACACAACAAGGCAACTGCTGCGGCTTTCATCAATCCGTCTGAAATTTTATCGGCTGCATAATACGGAAAATTATTATTGCCCATATTAAACTGCCATCTAGTTTGTCCATCTTTGTCAATAAGGATACCCACAAAACTGCTTTCGAACTCTTGCAATAACCCGAGAAATTTGTTGTAAGTTTCGTTTTCTTCTTCTTTTACGTACTTGATTAGTTCTTGAAAATTGGAACCGTCTCTGCCTATATCGTTGGCTATATTTAAGTGTTTTCCTCTTATTGTTTCGTGAAAAATTCTTTTGGAAGTGCGTTTTACTTGTCCTTTTAGCGAAGAAGGTTGAAAATTATAGTAATAAATGCTTGCTAATGACCGAAAAAAGTTGTCAATAAATGTCGCTGTTTGTTTGTTTTGTTCTTGTTCTTGTATAATGGTTCTCAACAACAATTCATTGGAGAGATTGGTAAAACCATTTTCGTATTTATTTTCGTTGATGGTCAAGCGTTCTTTGCAGTAAACTTCTTCTTCCTTATTTAAACAATAGAGTTCAAGTTGATAGTTAATTTTTGTGTTATTTTGTTGCCATTCACAAGCAAAAATGATGGGTTTGTCGTTATCACTTAAGCTGTGTTTATTGCCAAAATAATAAGATTTATTGACTGTTTTATCTCTATCGCTATCAAAAAAAGTTTTGCTAACAAGTTTGGAAAAGCAACGTAGAGCGGCTAACAAATTACTTTTGCCCGAATTATTAGAACCTATGATAAGGGTTATGTCCTGTATTTTTAGTTCTGTATCTATATGGGTTCTAAAATTTGATATTTTGAAAGTTGTAAACATGGGTTGCTGATTTGGTTTTTATGAAACTAATATTTTCATTGGTTTGGCTTGCTTTGTGTAGTTGTTGTGAAAATATTTGAAAAGAAGTAAAACAATGATTTGTATTTTCGGAGCAAAGGTAAAATAAATTCCCCAAATTCCCAAAGATTGGTAGTAATTTTTTTGTGTTTTGCATAGCTAAAAAAATACAGCGCTTTTGTAACAAAAAACGCTTTCAACAGTTGTAATAACAACAAAAGTTTGTACCTTTGTGGCATTATTTTTTGTATACTAAATTGAATACAGTCTTCGGATTTTGTAAAATGTTGACAGTCGAATAATTACAGTCACAAAAAAACGTACATCTGCTTACACTATTTTCGTCACCCGAAATAGTGCTGTAGTCGGTCGTTGAGGCATGAAAGTCACGAAAAAACAGACAAAGAATGATAAATTGCCTCAACGATTGCCTACATTTTGCGGTAGCTAATACGATAAAACAAACAAAACACTTACTAATTTGCTTGCTACCACAAAATTAAGCAAAGACCACAGCACGCCGGACGAATCCACTCGAAAAAAAAACACCTTTTTTTGCTGCTGTTTGGGTGAGCAAAAAAGATGAATCACCATTTTCCGCTTACGAAAGTAGCATTTGGAGGAATGGCAAATTGCTGTTAATTGATGTTGCATTTTGAGACAAGTACGTAACATTGTTCATTATCAAATCCGAAAAATATTTTCAATTCAGTATAGTATGTAGCCACTACATTTTTTTGCTGCACTATTTGGTGGAGCATAGCCTTAACTATTTTTCACCCCTTACTTCTAAATAATAAGCCAAGATGATAACAGCAGACAACCTACAATCATTATTACGCCATTTGGGTTTTGAAGAAAAAAACCATGTTTTTGAGAAACATTTTCCTCAAACAGGCGCTTTTTTAAAGGTAGATTTTGTTACAAAGCAATTGATTTATCCCGAAGTCTTGGGCATGAAAGTCAACGAACGCCAAACTTGTAATTTTGAGGCTAATGAAAATTTTGTTGTGTTTGAGTGTGTGCATCGTTTGTTGGCAAAAGGCTATCACCCCGAACATATAGAACTCGAACCCAAATGGAAAGTTGGGCGCGGAGCAAGCGGCGGACGCGCAGATATTTTGGTGCGCAACCAAGCAGGAAAACCTTTGTTGTTGATAGAGTGCAAAACGCCGGGCAAAGAGTTTAAAGATGCTTGGAAAGAAATGTTGCGCAATGGCGGACAATTGTTTAGCTATGCCCAACAAATCCAAGAAACAGAATTTTTGTGCCTTTATGCCTCCGATTTTGAGGAAAAAGCGCAAGAAATCACTATTTCGCAACAAATTGTGTCGCACAAAGATAATCATGATGTGTTGGAGCAGGATAAAAACCTGAAATCTTTTGCACAAGCCGCCGACATCAACCAACGATACGAAGTCTGGAAAAATACTTATAAATTGGAAAGTACCGAAACAGGAATTTTTGAAGAAAGTATTCAGACCTACCAAATTGGCAAAAACAAATACACCCTCGAAGAAGATACCAAACCTTTGAGTTCTATTGACAAAAAAGGATTGTATCATGAGTTCCGAACTATTTTGCGGAAACACAACGTTTCGCGGCGCGAAAATGCTTTTGATGTGTTGGTGAATTTGTTTTTGTGCAAAATTATTGATGAAACCGAAAACAAAACCGACCTAAAATTCCGCTGGAAAGGTATTGCCTACGATAATTATTACGATTTAGTGGATAGGTTGCAAGGCTTATATCAAATCGGTATGAAAAAATTCTTGAAAGAAGACATTTTGTACGTCAGCAACGAAGAAATAGACCAGGCTTTTTGGACAACTAAAAGCAACCGAAATGCTACTAAAAAACGCATTAAAGAAATTTTTAGGGAATTAAAATTCTATAAAGGACTCGATTTTGAGTTTATTAAGGTGCATAATAATAAAGGTTTTGATAAAAACGCCAAGATTTTGATTGACATTATTAAAATGTGGCAGAGTGTGCGGCTTACGTCTCAAACACAAAACCAATTTTTGGGCGATATGTTCGAGTTCTTTTTGGATAATGGTATCAAGCAAACAGAAGGGCAATTTTTTACGCCCATTCCTATCTGTAAATTTATTATTGCCGCACTGCCCCTCGAACAAAAAATTAGTCAAAAATCCGAACCTTTAACAGTAATAGATTATGCCTGCGGGTCGGGACATTTTTTGACGGAATATGCTGTTGCCGCAAAGCCTATTATCGAAAAATATAAAACAACACCGCCCGACCAGCATTATCAACATATTTTTGGCATAGAAAAAGAAGACCGCCTTGCCAAAGTAGCCACGGTATCGGCTTGTATGTATGGGCAAAAAGAAATTAATGTAATTGACACCGATGCTCTTGCCAATCACGAAGCATTACAAAAAGAACGCTTCGATGTGTTGGTGGCTAACCCGCCTTTTGCGGTAGAAGACTTTTTAGATGTGTTGGTGCAAAACGACGAAAAAGAGGCAAATACTTACGAATTGTTTGATAAAGATAAAATTGGCACCAACAATATCCAATGTTTTTTTTTAGAACGCGCCAAACATTTGCTCGCCCAAAATGGTGTGGCAGGGATTATTGTGCCTACTTCTATCCTTTCTAACTCCGACCAGATGCACATACAAACGCGCGAAATACTGCTTAAATATTTCGACTTTGTGAGTATTGTGGAATTGGGCAGCGGTACTTTTGGCAAAACAGGCACTAATACGGTTGTCTTGTTTTTGAAAAGAAAAGCGCAAAAACCTGAACAAGCGGAGCATTTTTGGAACAGAACGCTCGACTTTTTTGAAAATGCCCAAGAAGAAATCGACAGCAATGGCGGCGTTTACCAAGACCTTGCGGTGCTAAAAAATTATTGTCAACACATCAATATGGCTTTTGAACATTATCAAATTTTGCTCCGCAGCGAAGTACAACGGCTTGCCGAATGGTGGCAATATGAGATAGGCATAGCTTATAAAAGTGCTTTTGAAAAAAGTACAGAACTCAATAATTTGCTCAAAAAAACAGAATTTAAAAAACTTAAGCCCGAAGAACAACAAGAGAAAAGCACATTGTTGTTGTTGGAATACATTCGAAAGGTAGAACAGCAAAAACTGTTTTATTTTATGCTTGCCCAACATAACCCGCAGCAGGTGTTGTTGGTCAAAAGCCCAGCAGACGGCAAGGAGCAAAAAAAGTTTTTGGGCTATGAATGGACTAATGCCAAAGGACAAGAAGGGATTAAATATACGGGCGGCGAAACGGTCTATGATATTATAACACCGCTTTTTAATCCCAATTTGCGCGACGATGCCAGCAAAGTTGCGCACCACATCGCCAACAATTTTGAGAACAGCACACAAAATTATACCATTCCTGATAATTTGAAGGAATGGCTCACTTATGCGCCTTTGACCCAGCTTTTAGATTTTTCGCGCAAAGATTTCAACAAAGCACTTTCACTCACGCTTAAAAAATCTATATCCATCGATACCCAATGGGAGTTGGTAAAGTTGGAAAATGTAATGCAAATTTCAAGAGGTGCTTCACCAAGACCTATTGACAAATACATTACGGAAGATAAAAATGGCGTAAATTGGATTAAAATAGGTGACGTTGCCGAAGGGTCAAAATATATTACCCAAACAGCCGAAAAAATTACAAAAGCGGGAGCTGAACTTTCTCGTTTTGTAAATGAAGGTGATTTCATTTTGTCTAATTCTATGAGTTTTGGAAGACCTTACATTATGAAAGTTTCGGGCTGTATACACGATGGCTGGCTTTTATTATCTAATTTTAGTGAAAAACTAAATAAAGATTATTTGTATGAAATTTTATCATACAGAGATACACAAGAACAATTTGCTGCAAGTGCAGCAGGTGGAGTTGTTCAAAATTTGAATACAGAGAGGGTAAGAGCAACTAAAATCCCCCTTCCACCTTTATCTGTTCAAGAACAAATTGTGTCGGAATGCGAGGCAATAGATCGTGCCACCGAAGCAGCGAAAAATGCGGTGGAAAAAGCGAAAGGGGAAATAAATAGGTTACTACACTTTGATAATTTTGCTGTTAAAAAACTATCTAAAGTTGCTAAAAAAGTAACAGATAACATAGAACCGCAAAATGAAAATGGAGAAGTAATTTATATTGGCTTAGAAAACATAGAAAGTCAAACGGGGGTATTAGTTGGAAATATCCGAACTTTATTTTCAAACATTAAAAGTACTAAAACTCGTTTTCAAGAAAATGATGTTTTGTATGGAAAATTACGTCCTAATTTAAATAAAGTTTATTTAGCAAAAGAAAATGGTATTTGCTCTACTGACATTTTAGTTTTTAGGTTTGAAAATGCTCTTATAGCCAAATACTACGCTCATTATTTCTTATCTACAGACTTTAATCAAGCAGTTATAAAAACGGTTAGCGGACAACAATTACCACGAACTTCTTGGACTGATATGCAAGAAATTCAAATCCCCGTTCCTCCGTTAGCTATCCAAGAACAATTAGTTTCGGAGATTATTTTGTTGGAGGGCATTATTTCGGAAAACGAAAGGCTTATACAACAATCGGGTGCTTCGAAGCGTTTGGTTTTGGAGCGGTATTTATAGTTTCGTGTGCGTGTTTTGTGTTTGGCATAAAAAATTATTTAAGCACAACAAGGCAACAATTTGATAACGACATTATTAAGTGGTATTTCTGAAAATAGCAACGATAAGAAAGTATTTAAATAAACCCTGAAAGGGTGATAGGTTTATAGCAAAAAAACGGAACAAAAAAAGGCACAAACCCCGAAGGGGTGAAATGTGTCATGTTTTGTCAAATAATGTCACCCCGTCGGGGTTTTTATTATTTTGATGTTGTAATCTTGTCAGCTAATCGGTTTGTTTTGATAATACAAATAACAACCTCGATAATCTTCTTATCAGAGTGTCACTATCAAAATATCATTCCGCATTTGTCATTTTTTTACAACAATACAAGCTAAAACTACTTTTTAATGTCGTTATCAAAGTATTGTGCCAAATCATGATCTTCCTCTCTCCATCTAAAAACAATTAGTTTCGGAGATTATTTTGTTGGAGGGCATTATTTCGGAAAACGAAAGGCTTATACAACAATCGGGAGCTTTGAAGCGTTTGGTTTTGGAGCGGTATTTATAGTTTTGTGTGCGTGTTTTGTGTTTGGCATAAAAAATTATTTAAGCACAACAAGGCAACAATATTACAGCCTATCCCAATTTTTTTTATCTTTCGTTCTTATTTTCACACAAAAAAAACCGTCTTTCATTGGAGAAAGACGGTTTTTTTATTGGCGCAAGTTTATATTTTTAATGGCTCATCAAACCAATAGTGCGGTTTACAAAATTAGTCAAATCGGCACCTTTTAGCATATTTTGTTGCAACAAAGCCAAGTCGTACAAGTTTTTCGCCATGTCTTTTTGTTCGCCGTTGGCTGCCAACAATTTAGCAATAGCGGGGTGATTTGTATTGACCACCACATTCAACATATTGGGCATATTGCCATACCAATCCATGCCGCCGCTCACTTTTGACATTTCTTTCATGCGGCGAATAAGTTCGGGTTGGGTAATGACCACTGGCGCATCGTTGGGCGATAATGGTTGTAAACTCAATTGGTTGTTGGTCATACTAACCACTTCGGAAAACAAACTTTGTAGTTGGTTGGTTTCTTCTTCGGAGAGGATAGATTCGTTGGCTTCGTCTTTTTCGATAAGCGCGTTTAAGGTATCAGCATCAACGCGTTTGAACTGAACAGAATCGGGTTTGGATTCGACGTATTGCATATAGTGTCCGTCCAATTGCTGGTTCATCAACAAAACATCATAGCCTTTTGAACGAGCCGTTTCGATGTATGCGTGTTGTTCGTCGGCATTGGTGGTATATAGTGCAATAATTTTATTGTTTTTGTCGGTTTGTTCTGCTTTGATGTGGTCGACATATTCGGTCAATGTAAATGATTTGTTGTCTACATTGGTGAGCAAAGAAAATTTGTCGGCGCGTTCTGCAAATTTGTCATCGGTCAAGACACCATATTTAATCAACAAACTAATATCTTTCCATTTTTCTTCAAAATCGGAGCGGTTGCTTTTAAACATTTCGTCCAATTTATCGGCAACTTTTTTGGTGATATATTTGTTAATTTTTTTGACTTCGGGGTCGCTTTGCAAATAGCTTCGCGATACGTTAAGCGGAATATCGGGCGAATCAATAACACCATGCAACAAGGTAAGGAATTGTGGTACGATATTTTCGACTTGGTCGGTCACAAAAACTTGGTTGCAATAGAGGTGAATTTTGTTTTTGTCTAATTCAAAATTTCCTTTCAACTTAGGAAAATACAATACACCCGTCAAATTGAAGGGATAATCAACATTGAGATGTATCCAAAACAAAGGTTCATCGGCAAAAGGATATAGTTGGCGATAAAAGTTTTGGTAATCTTCGTCGGTATTATCTGTTGGTGTGCGTGCCCAAATAGGTTGGGTATCGTTAATGATTCTGGGTTCGATAATGGTTTGTGCTGTGCCTTCGGCATCGGGTTCTTCTATTTCTTCGGTGCCAAATTGTATGGGAACGGGTAAGAAACGGCAGTATTTTTTCAACAATTCTTCGATGCGATGGTCGTCCAAATATTCTGTGGCTTCGTCGTTAAGGTGCAACACAATATCTGTACCGCGCTCTTGTTTGTCTGTGGCTGCAATTTCATAGTCGGTTCCGCCATCACAAGACCAATGTACGCCTGCTTCATCTTTGTGCGATTTGGTAAAAATTTCTACTTTGTCAGCTACCATAAAAGCGGAGTAAAAACCTAAGCCAAAATGTCCGATAATATTAGTGGCATCTTTGTATTGGCTCAAAAATTCTTTTGCACCCGAAAAAGCTACTTGGGTGATGTATTTGACAACTTCGTCTTGTGTCATGCCCACCCCTTTGTCGCTAATAGTCAAAGTTTTGGCTTCTGGGTCAACAAAGATTTGGATAGTAGTATCGCCAATTTCGCCGCTTATTTCGCCACGATTGGCTAAAGTTTGTAATTTTTGGGTAGCATCAACGGCATTGGCTACCAATTCGCGCAAGAATATTTCTTGGTCGGAGTATAAATACTTCTTGATAATCGGCAATATATTCTCCGTTTGTACGCTAATCGTTCCTTTTTGCATATACAATAAATGTTGGGTTTAAGACGTTTATGTAGATAAGAAGCAAAGTGTGTGCCAATTGAAATAAACTGCCAAAATGACAGTTTATACTGAATTGAAAATACTTTTCGGATTTGATAATGAATGATGTTACTTACTCGTCTAACGACCATTTGCCATTCCTCGAAATACTATTATCGTAAGCAACAAATGGTGATTCTACTTTTTTGCTCACCCAAAAAAGTAGCAAAAAAGGGTGTTTTTTTTTCGAGTGGATTCGTCCGGCGTGCTGTGGTCTTTGCTTAATTTTGTGGTAGCAAGCAAATTAGTAAGCATTTTGTTTGTTTTGTCGTATTAGCTACCACAAAATGTAGGCAATCGTTGAGGCAATTTATCATTCTTTGTCTGTTTTTTTCGTGACTTCGGTGCCTCAACGACCGACTACAGCACTATTTCGGACAGCGAAAATAGTGTAGGCAGAGGCACGTTTTTTGTGACCGCAATTATTCGACTGTCAGCATTTTACAAAATCCGAAGACTGTATTCAATTTAGTTTAATTAGTGCAAAACATCGTTCTTTGTTTTACACTTATCAACAAAGAAACTTAAAAACGCAAAAGCTCACAAAATTTGTCCTAATACCTAAAAAATAATGCTAACTTTGCCCGCATAAAGTTGTTTGTTTATTTGTTTTGAGGAATGCGGGATTTGCAATACTCCTCTTCATTGTTCGGAGTGGATATGAGTGTTGTTTGTTTTTGTAGTATTTTTATTGTTTATTCACCCCAAATTTATTCTATTGTTATGGTAAATAATGAAACCGAAATGCTGGCAGAAGTGTTTATAAAAAAAGCGGAACAATTTGGTGATGCAGGAAGTATGCAATCTGCGGCCTATTATTACCACAAAGTTGTTTTGTTGTATGAAGGTTCTGCGGAAGAAAAAAATACTATCGCAAGGTTGACGTATCATAAAATTGCTTTGGGTTATCAAAAAATCCAGCAATACGAAAAAAGTGCGCACTATCTATCGCAATTTATCACATCGCAAAAAGCTTTGGCTATTGAGAATGATATTCATTTAGGAAATAGCTATGGCATGATGTCTTTGTTGAAACATCGGCTTGGGCAGTTCGAGGAGGCTGATAGGTACATACAAATGTCGCGCGATTTGAGAGAGGCTTTTATTGCCACACAACCTGATAATATTGCAATGATTTATAAGGTTTTGGCAGTAGATTATAATATTCTCGAAAAATCGGAGGAGTCGTTCCATTATTTTCAAAAAGCCTTAGCCGCCGAAACCGCACAAGCTTGTTTAAGTAACGAAGACAAGGCAGATGTTTATACCCATTTGGCTATATTTTATGAGGAGAAAGAGGACTTGGAATTGGCAACCCAATACTACCAACAAGCTGAAACACTTACGGAGGTTGAATTGAAAGAAAAATACGGAGAAATGGCAAGTCTCTATTATTCGCTGGCTCAATGTTGTTTAGATGTTGGAGAGACCGAAAAAGCTACTACTTATTATGCAAAAGCAGAAGAGTTTTTAAACAAATTGTCTGCTAATGATCAACAATTGCCGCCTTTGTTGGTGTTGCGCAATCCGCTGTTTGACCATATCCACAATCCAATTAAATAAGGAGGCATTAGGTTTGTCTTTGTTGTGTGTTTATCTTATTTGAATCAAACCGCACGCCCTTTTTCGAAAACAAGACTTTCGGAAAAGGGCGTGCGGTTGTTCATTTTTTAAATAAGTCTATTTTATTGTTCGCGTTGCTGCAACAAAAGGCGCAAGGCTTTTTCGGGCTGCATGAAGCGCGAAGTTTCCGTAGTATTTTTGGTTTCGATACCTGTGTCGTGCAGTAAGCGGTACATTTCGGCAGTTGTCATATCAGGACGAATGGCTTTTAGCAAAGCTACTGTTCCTGCCACGTAAGGCGTTGCCATAGATGTGCCACTAAAATTGGTATATTGGTTGTTGGGAATGGTGGAGTAAATTCCAACACCCGGAGCGGCAATACCCATTGGAACATTGCTGACATGGTTAGAAAAAGAGGCTTTGTTGAGTTGTTCGTCGACGGCTGCTACTGTAATGACGTTTTTGCAACCAGCAGGTGCATATTTGTTTGCATCGCGATTAGAATTACCTGCGGCAGCCACGACAATTGCTCCGCGTTCGTTGGCATATTGTATGGCTTTGTTAAAAAGGCGTTTTTTACCAAACAAATCGGGACCACCCAAAGACATGGAAATAACGGCTGCTCCTTTGTCTGCGGCTTCTGTTATACCGTCAATAATGGTTTCGTAGGAGCCGCTACCATTGTCTCCCAGCACTTTGATAGAAGTGACGGTCACAAAATCGTTGCTCGGAATGGCAGAGGCAATGCCAACACTATTGTTGCTCACGGCAGCGGCAATACCTGCGCAATGTGTGCCATGTCCAACAACATCTTTGTTGTACTGTTCTTTTGTACTCACAAAATTGGCTTGCAAATCCTCGTGGGCAGCATCTACGCCTGTATCCAAAATAGCTAATAGTACTTTTTGGGTGGGTTGTATGTGTTGTTGGTTAATGAGGTGCTGAAGTTGGTCAATATGGAGTTGTTGCAATGCCCATTGTTGGTTAGCAAAAGGATCGTTATAGGGCAAATCGTTGGCAGCAATAGGAGGCGTAATGGTTGCAGTTTGTTGGCGTTCGATGGGGCTAATGCTCATCATGGCATTAGGCATTACATCGTCGGTCAAGGTACTTTTTTCGAGCAAAGCTGCAATTTTTTCCCAATCAGTAGTTGTAGGAATGTCCACTACATAATAGTCGTCGAGGTCGGTTTCGTCGGCGTATTGCAGCGAAAAAGCGGGACGCAAATGCGCTTGGTAGGGTTGCAACAGTTGTTCAACTTCGGCAAGTGTATGGCGGTCGTTAAGGTCGAATAGCAATTCGGCGGAAGAGTCTATACTGCCTTCGCTGTCAGAATAGGGAGCGGTGATGGCAGTGGCAGGAAGTTGGTGGCGGTCGTCAAAACTGTGTTGGAGTTGTTCAAAATAGTGAAAATATACAAATGTTCCCCAAGCTCCGAGCAGCCATAGCCAATGGTCGGAGAACATTTTGGAGAGTCCCCACACAATAAGTCCCACCAAAATATCGCGCGGAATTATCCAAGTATGGTCAATAATGGTGACTTTGTTGAGGAAAAGCGAAACAATGTAGGTGATGAAAGCGATGAGAATAAAATTATCGGGTATTTTTTTGCCCGTTATACTATGCTGAAAAACGGTGCGAATCATCAAAGAGGCAATGAGGCTGGTATAGCCAACGGCATATAGGGTTTCTGCAAACATGGTGTTGTGTTTTTTTGGGGTGATTTAATCGATATAGTAATCGAGGACTTCGACAGGTTGTCCCCACATGAAAATAGAAAATTCGGTGGGTAGTAGTTTTGCAGTAATTTGCACTTTCAATCCTTCTTTTTTAAGGGCATCGGGGACATTGGTGAGGCGCCAATGTTTGCCGCGTGCGTCGGTCAAGCCCCAGAAGCCTGAAGCTAATTCGTGGTATTGGATAGTTCCCTGAAGTTTCTTTGTTTTAGTCATTGTCTAGGTGGATTTTAGAATTTTGTCTGCAAAGATAGCGTTTTTTTATTATCTGACAAAATTGTGCTACATTTTTGTTTTTTTTTACTAAAATTTGTTTGTTTGTTTGCATTAAACATAGCGTGTGAATACAAAATATTTGCTTACTTCAAAGTCGTTTTTGTGTATGCAAAAGTATTAAAACATCAATGATTTAGTGCTTCGATAGTACAATTTTTTAAAAGTAATTGTGCAAAGGCTTGACTATGAACGTTTTACGCATTGCTAATATAGAAATGTATTACGAATCAACAGTTTGAGGAGCTATTTTGGGAAACATTTCTTACCTTTGCAAACAATAAACCCACAAAACCCCCTCTCTATATGAAACACAACTATTTCCTGCTTTTTGTTTGCACCATAATCTTTGCAACCCCAAAGCTATTCGCACAATGGATAGCACCGGTACCCTATTTTCCTAACAATATTTATTCTGTCAACTGTATTGCTGGTTATAATGGCAATATTGTGATAGGCGGTTCATTTTCCGATGAAAGTGACTGCGACTTTGAACGAGTAGCTATGTGGAACGGCAGTGAATGGGAAGACCTCGGCGGTGGCATACCAAGCATAAGCCCTGGCACGGACAAAAGCGTTTATATATTAACAGAATTTAATGGCGATTTGTATGCCGGCGGCTGCTTCCACAACTGGGATAGCAGTCTGGCGGGGCTTGCAAAGTTTAATGGAACAGCCTGGCACCGCGTGTCCGACAGCCTATATGCAGGCTGCACACGTGCCTACTGGCGCGAAGAAGATACCCTCTACTTTGGAGGTATATTTACTCATCTCCTGTCCGACACCACCTCAGAAGAAGGGAGAGTGATGAAGATAGACAAAAATGGTGGTATGCACTACATTCCTTTCCCTGCTATGTACTCTCCCGACCTAAGTAATGTGGTAGGTAAAGTGTATTGCATAGCCAAATACCATGACGAAATCTACATCGGTGGAGACTTTTTGAGCTACGACAATCCCAATATCCGCAATATCGCCCGATGGGACGGTAGCCAATGGCAGGCAGTGGGAACAGGTACAGATGGCACCATTTTGAATATGGACGTGTACAAGGATGAATTATTTGTGAGCGGAGGATTTGGACAAGCAGGCGATGTGGCTACTATTTCCAATAACCAAGGCATTCTCACTCCTTTTGGATTGGCTAAATGGAATGGTATAACATGGCTTCCCGCAGTAGATAATATGCTGTGGTCTTTAAGTTTTGGAAACCTCTTAAAGATTGGTACCTATCAAAATAAGCTATTTATAAGCGGCTCTTTTGACGAAATAGACGGTCATGCCGCCCAGCATGTTGCCTATTTGGAAGATACTACTTGGGTGACAAGTAATGTGGGTGTAACATACGGAACTTTTTCTCGTGGCTTTACTGCTGTTAATGATACTTTATATGGAGTAGGTAGCATTTCTATTAATGGATTGAATCTACAACATTTTTCCAAATATAATCCCATTATAGACACCACGACCATTATAGGCATACCGTCTCATTCTCCAATACCTTTGCGCTTGTATCCCAATCCTGCACAAGAGCAATTATACCTCCATTGGTATGGTGCGGCAAAGGTAGAACGGATTATTGTGCGGGATATATGGGGTAGTTCCTGCCTACACATCCAAGCACCACCTAATCTTCCTCACAGCATAGACATTGCTTCGCTTGCCCAAGGACAGTATTTTGTACAAATCTATACCCACGACAATAGCTATACCGCTCGTTTTGTGAAGAAATAATTGTTTAAAAAATAAAAAACAGTTTACATGAAAAAAAACACCCCATCCCAACAAAGCAATCCCCCAAAGAGCCACTACAAAAAGTAGCATCTTTGGGGGATTAGTTTGTTCACTAAATTGAACTATGATTCTACTATTTTCCATCCCTTATCCAACAATATCGCTAAAAATCTGAAAAATTATTACTATTTTTGCCTCCTTAATTCCCATTATCCTTTTTAATGTTCTTTAATACCCTCTAAACCTTTGTAGAATGAAGTCAGTGTATCCTTATTGCTACCTTTTACTAACTTTTTTACTTTGTTATAGGAGTCATACCGCTGTGGCGCAATCCCTTAATGTGTCCAATGTGGGCAATAATGGCAATGTGTCTTATTTGGTGCAAAATGTATTGGTAGGAGGTTGTTTGACAGTGAACAATATCACCTATTCAGGCAACGCCAATAGCATAGGGTATTTTAATAATGCTACTCCTATTGGCATTACAGAAGGCATTATCCTTTCATCGGGCAATGTTAACCAAGCGGGAGGCTTGCCCAATAGCTTTGCAAATACGAGTTATTTTGGCGCGGGCGATGCCGACCTCAATGCACTACCCGGTAGCACTACCCAAGATGCTGCCATTATTGAGTTTGATTTTTTACCCCTTAGTAGTTCTGTTTCGTTTGACTTTATTTTTGCTTCCGAAGAATATCCCGAATTCGTTGGCACTACTTTTAATGATGTATTTGGTTTTTTTGTGTCTGGTCCTGGCATTGCGGGTCAGCAAAATATTGCCCTTGTTCCCGGTACGACAACGCCCATTACCATCAATACTATCAATGCCATTACCAACTCCCAATACTATACACCCAACATTGGCACAACAACTCAATATGATGGTTATACCAAAGTCCTAACGGCTGTTATGGAAGGACTTACCCCTTGCCAATCCTATCACATCAAATTAGCTTTAGCTGATGCAGGTGATGCGGCTTATGACTCTGCTGTTTTTTTGGCTGCCAATAGTTTCAATGCGGGGCAATCCATTGCTGTTCAAGCCTTTGTTCCCAGCACAAACTCCGCTGCTGCTTACGAAGGGTGTCAAGATGGGTATTTTATTTTCACGCGCCCTTCCGACAGTGATTTATCTGAACCTTTGGTTATTCCGCTCCTCATTGACGGCACAGCACAACCCAATGTCGACTATGATGCCTTGCCGAATCAAGCCGTTATTCAAGCAGGGGATACTTCTGTTATTCTACCTATTATTGCTTATAGCGATTTGTTTTCCGAAGGCGAGGAAAGCATTATTGTCACGCCCGATATGTTTTTATGCAACTGCCAACAACCCACACCCGACACACTTGTCATCTATGATAGTCCTGAAATTTTTGAAGCTGCCAGCAGTAGTGACCCTACTATTTGTCCAGGGTCGGGTGCATTAATTGCTATTATTGCAGGTGGTAGCCAATTTCAGCCTTATACTTACGAATGGAGCAACGGAGCTTCGGGTCCCATCATTCCTGTTGCTCCTGCTGTTAACACTTCCTATAGTGTTACAGTTACTGATGCTTGTGGGCGCAGCATTACACAAGTGGTGAATGTTACGGTTGACAATGTGCCGCCTACTGCCGATATTAGCGATGTGCCGCCCTTGTGTAGTGCTGATGGTGCTATTACTTTGGAAGTGGCAACAGAAGGAGGTACATTTAGTGGCACAGGAGTCAACCCGACAACAGGTGTGTTTAATCCCACCAATCTCAATGCCGGCAACTATACTATTAGTTATAATGTTAGCAATAATTGTGGGTCTGATAGTGACCAAATTACTATCGTTGTGGATACCCCAATACCTATTGTTATCAACCCTATTCCTGTGCAGTGTGCCAACGGCTCGCCTTTGGTATTGACTGCCAACAAACCTAATGGCGTGTGGTCGGGTAGCGGTATTGTGGGAGGCACCAACACTACGGGACAGTTTGACCCTGTGCTGGCTGCCCAAAGCCCACCACCCTACATTGTTACATATACTATAGCGGGCAGTTGTGGTGGTAGCGATGATTTGACCATTACGGTCAATCCTGTACCAACTATTACCTTGAGTGGTGGTGGTACTATCTGCAACGCTGGTCAGGCAATTCCGCTACAAACAAGTCTTACAGGCGTGGGACCTTGGCAGGTAGGTTATACCATTAACAATACTACTCAAAACAACATTACTATCAATAATCCAAATGCTGTTTTTAATATATCGGGCAATACTGGCACCTACAATGTGGTGAGTGTTAGCGATGCTAATGGCTGTGTGGGCAATGTTTTTGGGTCTGCTACTATTTCGGTGAGCAATTTATCCGCTACTGCCACTGCCACGAATGCACTTTGTTTTGGTTCCAATGGCAGTATACAGGCTGTACCTATCAACGGTTCTTTGCCTTATAGTTATCAATGGAGCAATACCAGCGTTGGGAATACAGACATCGCTAACAACTTACCCGCCAATACTTATACCGTCACGATTACTGATGCCAATAACTGCACTGCTACTACTCAAGCCACCCTTACCGCTCCCTCTGCCCTACAAATCCATCTCGAAGATTTGGTAGCTACCTGCCCCAATCTCAACGAAGGTAGTTTGGCATTATCTGCCAATGGTGGAACGCTGCCTTATACTTGGTCTACAGGACAACAAAATACCAACAATATCCTGCTTAATAATCTTGGCGCTGATAGCTATGACGTACTAGTGACCGATGCCAATAATTGTAGTAGCCAAACAACAGTTGTTGTTACTAACTATCCCGCTCCCAACACCAACATCACAGGTCAAACTTTGATTTGTGAAAATACTAGCACTACTTTATGTTCCCAAAGTCCTTTTGTTAACTATGAATGGAGTTCAGGACAGGTAGATAATTGCATTAACACCAGCATAACAGGTACTTATACCCTCACCGTCACGGACATCAATGCTTGTACAGCGACCGCCTCTGTTACTATTCAAAACGATAGTTTTGGACTCGAAATTAGTGCTTTTGATTTATTTTGTGCCAACGAAGCGACAGGTAGCATTAGCATACTACCCGTAGGTGGCACAACTCCTTTTAGTTATGTTTGGAATGACAACACCTTGCAAGGCAACAATTTGATAGGTCTTGCCGCCGACACCTATAGCGTGACTGTAACCGATGCCATAGGTTGTTCTCAAACAAGCGAAATGGTAATTGCTGCTCCTACTGCACTCACAGCTAATATATCTGTTCAACAAGCCGCTTGCAATAGTACTACTGCCAACCTCGCTGCCAGCTCCAGCGGTGGTACTTCTCCCTACAACTTCTTTTGGGGAAATGGCTTGCCCGAAATAGCTAATCTTTCTAACGTTCCCGCAGGCGTTTATACCGTAACAGTATCTGATGCAGGCAACTGCACCGCCACCCAAAGCGTGACCGTTAGCGCTAATGCTGCATTGGTTTTGAGTGCTACTGCTATATCTCCAGCTTGTGCAGGACAAAACAATGGCAGTATTGCTATTAGTGTTACTAATGGTAATGCACCTTATACTTTTGCTTGGAATAATGCCACAATAGGAAATCAACAAAATCCGACTAACTTAACTGCTGGCACTTATACCGTAACCGTTAGCGATAGTAATCAATGTAGCGCAACTATTAGCGCCACTTTGGTTGCGCCAATGGCTTTATCTTTGAGCGAACAACACCAAAATCTGACTTGTTTTGGCGCTAATAACGGACAAATCAATATCAACGCTAATGGTGGTACAATACCTTATAGTTTTGCATGGAACAATGCTGCTACCAATACCAACCTCAACAATTTGGTAGCACAAACATATACTGTGACGGTCACTGACCAAAATAATTGTTCACAAAGCCTTGCTATTAGCCTTAGTTCGCCCAATGCGCTGCAAATTGATGATACGGTTGTGCCTATTGTGTGTAATGGCGCTAATACAGGCAGCATTAATTTGTCTGTCATAGGCGGAAATGCTCCT
Source organism: Chitinophagales bacterium (assembly GCA_016787295.1). Classification (GTDB taxonomy): domain Bacteria; phylum Bacteroidota; class Bacteroidia; order Chitinophagales; family UBA2359; genus JAEUUX01. The sequence goes on along the minus strand of JAEUUX010000156.1, from coordinate 21,461 downwards.
TATGCTTTTTTGTGGAATAATGGCAATATTAGTGCTAATGTTGTTAATCTTTCGGCACAAACTTATAGCGTAACTGTGTCCGATGCTAATCAATGTACGGCTACAGCTTCTTATATCCTCAATCAACCGACCGCCATAAACCTTTCTGCCACTTCCACCAATGCTACTTGTAATGCCAATAATGGGCAGATACAATTGACTGCCAATGGTGGAACGCAACCTTACAATTACGTCTGGAGCAATGCCGCTCCCAACACCAATAATCCGCAAAACCTATTGGCAGGAGTCTATACCGTAACGGTATCGGATAGCAATAATTGTACTGCCAGCACCACCGTTGCGGTTGCCAACAACAATGCACCAAGTATTAGTTTGCTCAACCAACAAAATACCACTTGCGGCAATGCGAATGCTAGTTTAAGCATTAGCGCCACCGGCGGGACGGGCAATATCACACTGTTATGGAGCAATGACAGCAATAGCAACACTTTGCAAAATTTGTCTAATGGTGTGTATAGTGTCACTGCTACAGATGCTGCTAATTGCCAAGCTATCGAAAGTTTTGAGATTGTAGGCACTGCTTCGCCGCAAATAATTGTGGCTAATGTAGAAAACAGCACTTGCGGACAAAGCAATGGCGCAATTACATGGACTATCAGTGGTGGTACGCCGCCTTACCAATGGCAAAGCCCCAACGATACATGGACACAAGACCAACTCGCCGAAGGCAATTACACGCTCACCATCACCGACAGCCAACAATGTAGCGCAACGGCTTCGCAAAATATCACGGGTACTGCTTTGCCACTTGTGGAGAACAGCAATGTCATTCCAACCACTTGCGGAGTGTGTAATGGCAGTATCAATTATACTATCAATAGCACCCAACAACCCCTCTCCTATCTTTGGAACGACGGCAATACCACCGACCTTCGCACCAACCTTTGTGCCGATACTTATACGGTGACAATTACGGACAATGCACAATGTACCACCACAGCAAGTTTTGTCATAGCCGACTCCGAACCTTTGAGCATTGCTTTTGGCACAACTATAAACCCCACTTGCGGACAATGTAACGGACAATTAGGCATAACTATCAACAATCCCACTTCCAACGACTCTTATACCTATAGCTGGAACAATGGAGCGATGCTGGCGGACATAATCGACCTTTGCTCCAATACCTACAGCGTCACTGTGACCAATACGGAGCAATGTAGTGCAACTGTCACCACCAATATTGCCGCTGCTGATGCACCCATTATCAATAATGCGACTCTCACAGACGAAAATTGCGGTTTAGGCAATGGCAGTATTAGCACCGAAGTTATAGGCGGAACGGGCAACTTGCAATATAGTTGGAACAATGGTTATGATACCGCAAACATCACCAATTTGTCGGCAGGTACATATACCCTTACTGTTACTGACGATAATAGCTGTAGTGCCTCGCAAAGTTTCCAAATCAATAGCACCTCCTCTCCTACCCTATCTGTTGTTTCGTTAGTGAATGCCAATTGCGGACAAAGCAATGGTAGTGTTAGTGTGGCGGCGGCTGACGGCAGCGGCACAGCTTATAGTTTTGTTTGGGATACACCCAATGGTAACAACGAAACTGCCAATAATTTAGCCGCAGGAACTTATAATGTCACCGTTACGGATAATACACAATGTAGCGCAACTTTGACTTTGGCTATTGGCAACGAAGGAGCGCCAAGTATTAGCGTGCAAAATGTACAACCTTCTACTTGTAGCAATAATAATGGCGCTATAAGTATAAGCGTAACAGGTGGTGTGGGTAATTTGTCCTATACTTGGACTGATGGGGTGAGCAACAACGCTACTGCCAGCAATTTGTTGCCTGCTATCTATTTTGTAACAGTAAGCGATGCCAATAACTGCCAAAGCATAGCCAGCGCCGAAGTAACAACCACCAATACACCCACTTTGAGCATTAATAATCTTAGCCCAGCTACATGCAGTCAAAACAATGGCGCGGTTAGCATAATCGTGGGCAATGGAACGGCTCCTTTTAACTGGACATGGAGTCAAGGGGTGAGCAACGATAGTATTGCCAACAACTTAGCTCCTAATAATTATGTGGTAACTGTTACCGATGCAGCCGATTGTAGCGCTACCATCAGCCTGACTATTACTGCCGAAACACCGCCAACTATCAGCGCCATTACGACCACCAATGCCACTTGTGGGCAAAACAATGGCACGATTAGCACCATAGTAGATAGTCCTTTACCACTCACCTACATTTGGTCAGACAATAATTTGATGGGAGCCAATCCTGTTGATGTAGGCATAGGCACTTATATCCTCACCGTCTCCGATTCCAATGCTTGTACCGCAACCGCAACCGCAACCGTTAGTGCTGACAATGTACCAACGCTTAACAACTCCAATGTCACCCCCACGACTTGTGGACAGAATAACGGAGCTATATCGTTGGTAATTAATAGTCCATTAGTTGTAAATTATGTTTGGTCAGTAGCAGGAGAATCTGGCTCAACGCTCAACAACATAGCTGAAGGTAACTATACTGTTACTGTTACAGATAGTAACAACTGTAGTTTAATTGTCCCTTTTGAAGTAGCTGGTTCTCAACCGATAAGCATGACTATCAGCAGCGAAACAACAATTTGTGGGCAGGAGTTCGGCAGTGTCGCCACTAATGTCGATTTTGCTACCGCCCCTATTAGCTATTCTTGGGATAATGCCACAATAGGTAACACGTCGTTTGTCGATAATTTAGCTGTTGGAAGTTATAGCGTCATGGCAACCGATGCCAATAACTGCACTGCCACAGCTACCGCCATCGTTACAGGAACACTGCCTTCGCCGCCTATCTGGTGCAATGGCAGCACCGAAAGTAGCCTTAGTTTTGCATGGAACGACGACCCAAATGCCAACGGTTATGCGTTTATCTACAACAATGATACTATTTTGACAACCAGCAATAGTTATACACTCAACAACTTATTGCCCAACGAAAGTATTAGCGTTCAGCTAATAGCCTTGGGTGATGGACTGTGGTGTGGAGATAGCGAAGCCAGCACCGCCGAATGTGTAACGAATAATTGCCCAACTATTGCCATTAGCACGGGTATTCTTGACTCAATCTGGTGCATTAATGAAGCCCCTATTACCGTCCAACCTATTCCCGCAGGTGGTAGTTTTGTTGGTAACAATAGTAATATTTTTGACCCAATGGTTTTGGGAGTGGGCAGCCACACGATCACCTACACCTATACCGATGCCAACGCATGTAGTTATGCAGCCAACACTACCATCAATATTGTAGACCTGCCTTTTTTTGAAGTAACCGCACCCGATACTGTGTGTGTAGGCGATGCCATAAACCTGAATGTCGGCAGTCCGTCAAGTAATACGGTCTATACGTGGCAATGGGGCAGTATGCAAGAAGTGGGTAGTAGTTTCAGTAATATTGCCAATGTATCGGGTAATCAAACTGTTGTTGTGACCGCCGAAAGTGCGGAGTCGTGTTATTATAGCGATACGATTAGTTTCTTTGTCAATCAAGTGAGTGTTTCGGTGGGTAATGATACGACTGTTTTGGCGGGTAGTGTGGTGAGTTGGCAGCCTATTGTTCAGACTTTGGTAGATAGCCCATTGAGTTATGCGTGGAGCAGTAACACAGCTTTGTCGTGCAACGACTGCCCTACTCCTACTGCTATTATCACTAGCACCGACACCTATACCTTAATGGTTACGGACGAATGGCAATGCCAAGCCGCCGACTCTATGTTGGTGCAAGTGCGATACCTAAACAGCCTGATTATACCTACAGCTTTTTCGCCAAACAACGACAATATCAACGACTTTTTTATCTTACAAGGACACAATATTTCGCATTATGAAGTGGCTATTTATGACCGTTGGGGAACTGTGGTGTTGGAGAAAAACAGCACAGATACTGCCCAAGTCTGGAACGGACAAAACAAAGCGGGTAAGGAGTGCGAGTTGGGGGTATATGTCTTTTATGTCAAAGTTGTTTTTGACAATGGTGAAGAAGAGTTTTTGAAAGGTAATGTTAGTTTGATACGATGAGGTTCGCAAGATGGCGTATTGTTTATACTTTGTTGAAAATACTTTTGATGCTGGTTATCCAACTTGTTCGAGCGGCGAAGCGCGTTAGGGATGTGGAGGGTGGCGTTAGCCAGTGCGGAGAGTAACGCAGCACCAAGCAAAGCGAAGCCCATAACAGCCCGCCCGCAGGGAACGCCCAAAAAGTATTTAGAGACCATATAAATACCAACATTTAACATACTAATGACAAAACAGCAACGCCTTTTCGATAGATTTTGCTATCGAAAAGGCGTTTGTTCATCTATAATAACAAGACGGTTTAGCGTTGTACCATAACTTTTTGAGTTTGGGTACTGCCGTTTGTGCTGAGTTCAACCAGATAAGCGGCATTGGGTAGGCGGCTTAGGTCGAGTTCTATTTGCTGGCTGCCTACTTGTTGTTTGCGGTTCATGGATTGTACTATTTTTCCTGCCATATCGTATATGTTAATGCTAAGGTCGGTGCTTTGCGGCAAAAGGCAATTGAGGGTCACTTTGCCTGTGGTCACGGTGGGAGCAACGCTAAAAGTGTTGTTAGACGGGTTGTTGATGCCTGTGCTACTTTCGGTGCTGCCCAAAGTGCCGATATTAAGTGCCAAACCTGTGTTTTCTACGGTGTTAAAAGCGGTATAATTGCTGTTGAAATTTAGAGACGGTTGCAAGGTGGGATTTACAATATCGAAGCTAAAACTTGCTACGTTTATCCATTCGTTGGTGACAGTGGGGCAGCCCATGTTGGGAATCATGAGCGAAATGGAGTAGTTGCCTTCGCCAATAGTGCCGCTGTGTTCCAAATAGTTGAAACTGTTTTTATAGGGAGCTACTGAACTATTGGCTGCACATTGGTTGGATTCGTTGAAATTGAGGGCGGCAAAAGTGGGGTGCGCGATTTGGGTGGTGTTGTAGGTAAAAAAGATGGTGGCGCTACCCAATTCGAAGTGTATGTCCTCTGCCCGCACTTGTACGTCGACAACATATTTGCTGTTTTCGACGTGTGGGTTGCTGAAGCGGACATCGACAGTTCCTGCCAACAAAGCGGTGCTACACATCAGGGCTAAACAAAACAAGAAGGTGTTTAACTTTTTCATGGTATACAATTTTTGGTATTTTTTGGGGGTGTATTTAGTGGGTTGTGGTAGTTTTTTCATAAATATTCAATTTTCAAAGGCTAAGAACGTTTTGCTATATGTCCAAAAACCATTGTCTTTGTATTTCTACTTGCTCAACCAAAACGGTTTTTACGCCTAAGCCAAGTTCTTTCAATTTATCGCACAGTTGTTCTCCGTCGATGAGATCGATAGGGTCGGCACCGGGACGTGTAGCTTCTTTAACAGCTTCACGCGTAAAAGTGCCTGTGGTTATGATCATTCCTTTATCTGCTCTGCCTTGCATAGCGCCGCGAAAATCCCTAATCTGACTCGAACCGACTGACCCTTTGTAGCGTTTGCATTGAAAAATAATATGAAAACTCAACAAGCCATTTATTTTCACAATACCTTTGCCGTCTATGCCGCCATCATTGCTTTTGCCGGTCACTTCGACTTGGATAAAACCACTCTCTCTCAGCAATCTCTGTGCCAAACGTTCGAAGGCAGCGGGTGAAATGCTTTGTAAGGTTTGCAAAAGTTTTTCTTTCCAGTCTAGTTCGCTAGGGTCTTCGGAAATGACGAAAGAAGCCGCTTCTGTCTCGACAGCAACATTATCGCTGGCTGTGGAGGAATCCTGCTGGTCGGCAGATGTTGGCATTTCTGTACGATTTTTCTTTAGTTCGTCTGTAATATTTTTTACAATGGTATCTATGTCTACTTTGTCGGGCTGTAGGTGTGAGTCTACCAAAGTCCACACGCCGCGTGAGGAGTTTTGGATGAGGTTAGCTTTTTTTAGATATGTTCTTGTCCAAAATAGGCGATAATCTATCTCGGAAGTAAGTCCATTTTTACCATGTGGTATGGTTAAGGCTTCGTCCGAAAACTGGCAGATTTGGTAAACTGTTTCGTTAATTTCGTCGTTGGTGCCTGAACCACCTAACTTTACTAAAGCGTGTAAGGTGGGGCGCATTAATTTAAAATAGTTAGGGAGAGGGTTTTTATTTTTTTTAGCCATAATAGTCCATAACAAATTTCTCCTGCAAAGTTACGCCAAAAAAGCGAAATTAAAGCAATAATCGTTTTTTTAAGGTGCAAAAAGCTAATTGTTCGCCTTCGTAACTGAAATAATTATCAGAAATTTGGGCGATGTCTTGCCAAACAGTGTATATATTAGGCAATAATTGGTGGTTGATGGGGTCGGTAGTTGTGACCCAATAGTAGACACAAATAACTTGTACATGCGGTTTGAAAGTGGAGATAATGAGATTTTCGGTCGTGTATAGGTGTTCTTGGATAGCAATAGTAATGTCACATTCTTCCCTAAACTCGCGATGAAGTGCTGCTACAATACCTTCGCCCAATTCCACCCCGCCACCTGCAAATTTCACCAACTCAATGCCATCGAAATGTTCGTGACTCACCAAAATTTGCTGTTTTTCGTTGGTCAAGAGACCATATACACGCACCGAAAATCTTTGTAAGGTCATAGTTCGATTTATTTTAGGTCAAGCAAAAAGCCGATGGTAAAATTGCTATCCCAGTCAAAGACAAAACGGTCGCATTGTGCGCCTTTGGCAATAGCGTCATAGATATTGACACCTGCTTTTACTTTTTCGCCGCTCAAACTACTATAGTCAGCAGGCGATTTCAAAAGGGTATAACGTTCTTTGTCTTTGCGGTGGGTTTTTGCTAAATCAAACGGCACACCACCGATAATAAAGCACATCTTTTGTTTGTCAGCAGGCACTTTGGCGGCTAAGGTTTTGATTTCGTTATGCACCACATCGGCGCTAATACCTTTTTGAAAGTATTTTGAGCCGTATGTTTCCAACGTTTTAACTGCATTGCCTTCATACCAAGCAATTTTGGTATTGCCCGACCCAATGTCGACCATAAAAGCATCTTGCAGAAAATCGCGCGTGAGCGTGGCTTTCAGTCCGTATTCTGCTTCTTTGGCTGCGGTCACAGTATTGACCACATAACCCAAGGTTTTCAGCGCTTTGGTAATCTTCACTACTTCGGGCGCGTTGGCAGCCGCAGAACTCACCACAAAATGAATATCGCGTGGCAAAACACCAAAGTTCAACATTTGGGAGATGTATTTTTTCAAACCTGTCCTAATGTCGTCTTCCGTTGCCATGTTTTCATACACCAAACTTTCGCCAAAAGCCGATTTTTTTAGCTCCCAAGCTTTGTCTTGGTCTGTCAAAACAACAAACGAATTGAAACCCGACGCACCTAACTCCACCACACCGCGCAACTTACCATTGACCGGTTTGGGCGCTGTATAGGTAAAATTGCTGCTGGCATTATTGCTATTGTCGTTAGCGGGCGTTTCGGCGGGTGCTACATTAGGAGCAGGTCTTGTTGTTTCGGTGGTGGTAGTGGTAGGATTCGAATCAGTAGTATTAGGTGTCTCACCATTTGTTGTATCTACTACTTCGGTATTGTTTTTTTCGAACCATTGTGGCATAAAGCGTTTAGCTGCAAAAAACAAACCTAATACAATGGCTAAGACCAATAAAAATTTAGAAAATCCTGTTAGGCGCATGATTCTAACTTTTTAGGTTGATAAAAATGTGAAAGTTAGGAGTGCTTCAGGACAACAAGGTTTGTCTAAAGCACTCCTTCAATAAAGGTAGTTGCCTTATTTAAGTCCCAATAAGAACCCAATAGTGAAATTACTATCCCAGTCAAATACGAAAGACTCGCATTTAGTTCCATCAGCAATAGCTTTGTAGATGTTGAGACCTGCTTTGTTTTTTTCACCTTCTAAGCTATAAGCATCAGGTTTTTTGAGGGTAGTATAACGTCCGTTCGGTTGTCCTTGACTTTTCGCCAACTCAAAAGGCACGCCGCCGATGATAAAACACATTTTGCGGTTGCTGGCAGGTATTTTCGCCGCCAACATTTTGATTTCGTTATAAACTGTTTGTGGATCTTTACCGCTTTGGAAGTATTTAGCACCTGACCCTTCTAAGGCTTTGGCAACACCGTTTTCTTTCCAAGAAATTTTGGTATTACCCGAACCAATGTCAACCACAAAGGCATCTTTTTCGAAATCTTTGGGCATGGTAGCCGCAAAAGCATAACGTCCTTCTTGTTCGGGCGTTACCACATTGACCACATATTTCATCTCTTTGAGAGCATTGCTGATTTTCACGATTTCGGGTGATTTGGCAGCACCTGAGCTGACTACAAAATGAATATCTTTGTTGCTAACACCAAAGTTAAACATCTGGCTAATATATTTCTTCAAACCAGTTTTCACGTCTTCGGTGGTTGCCATATTTTCGATAGCCAAACTTTCGCCGAAAGCCTTTCTTTCCATTTTCCAACGTTTGTCTTTGTCCATTCGTGCCACAAAAGAATTGAAGCCCGAGGCACCCAACTCAACCACACCGCGCAAAGTGCCATTAACCGGTGCAGGTGGTGTGTAGTCAAACGAGGGAGTTGTCGCTGCTGCGGTGCTACTACTGCCACCATTGTTAGTCGATGGAGCATTGCCGCCACCGTTGGCAGGGTTAGTGGAGTTAGAATTGGTGTTGGTACCGTTTGCCGTTGTTTCGGTGTTGGCAGGTGTAGAGCCTGTCGTGTCTTTTTTTAAGACAAAAGTACGCAAGGCAAAGTAAATGGCGGCAACAATCGCCAAAACAAGTAATAGTTTAGATAGTGGAGTTAGACGCATTATATCACTATTTTATGGTTAAACAATTTAGGAATTATTGAAAAGTGGTTGTTTTTTTATTTGGGCGTTTCCCTACGGGTCGGGCTTTGCAGGGCTAACGGTGCAAGCACCAGCCTAACGGCTGCCCTTCCAATCCCTAACGCGTGGTCGTTCGTTGAACAGGTTTTCTAGTAGATTACAATATTTTGTCGTTGCGGTGGTGTATGTTGTGCGTTTGCGACCATGATGTATTCTCCTTTGGGTAGATTAGCCACCAATAATCGCTGTTCAGTTAAATCAGTAGCAACAAGCATTCGTCCCAACAAGTCAAACAAATAAACTTTCCCTTCGCCCGCTGGTGCGTTCCAAACAATGGTGTGTGTATTAGTCTGATATGTTGCTTTCCATAACACATCTGTCACCACATCATTGCCTACATTACACAACGCACTCGGATAAATCGAGATAGGATATTCATAAGAACAACCTATATTATCGTATAAAGTCACACTAAGGTCGTAAATCATATCGGGTTCGTTGCTAATAAAAACAGGAGCATTACAAAACAAACAACTCAAATGTTCATCTTCGTCCCAGACGGTAACCGTACCTCCTTGCATATTCAACACAAGTGGCTCACCTACACAATAACCAAAACTTGTAGGTACTTGCGATGCAAAACTGTCATCAATTGTTATAGTGATGTATGCCGTATCGGCACAACCATCTGTTGTAACCTGATAGGTAATAGTTTCCGTAACAGTGGCAGTAGGATTAACAATATTATTGGCAGAAAGTCCGTCCGATGGATACCAATGAATATTGCTGCCTGTCGTTGAGGCGAATAATTGCACCACATCACCAAGGCAAACAGACAAATGAGGAGGAAACGCTATAATACAATCTACTTGTGCTGATAAGATTCCATGCTGCATACAACAAACCAAAAATAACAGCCACTTTTTCATACATTTATCAAGTTTTGGGTGACAGGGGTTTTCATGGCGCAAAGATAGCGAAATAAAATTAGAAATTGTGCGTCCAACGAAAAAACAATTTTTATTGACCATTTTGAGAAAAAAAGTGCGGCTTTTTTCATAGTATTGTCAAAAAAAAGCACAAATGCCTTTTCGTTTCAAAAAAGGCATGGTTGTTGGTATCTTTGCACCCAGAAACATGCCTATCACAAAAATAGTGCAACATTCCTTCATCTACACCGTTCTAAAATCATACTTGTTAGACTATGAACATTCGATATTTATTCTCTATTGGTTTACATAAAATAGTGGTGTGCCTTTTACTATTGGTGGTGTTATATGGTTGTGTTCAAGAACCTGATAGGTTTTTGGGCAAGTGGGAGCGCTATGACGATAAATCGGCAGGCAGTATCATCAAAGTAGAAAAAATTGGTGACAAATATGAAGGAAAACTGCTCAAAGTGTCGGGTGATTTGGCAGATATGGGTTTTGTGGAAGGAGACATCAAATGGCGACACGTCGACTCAAAAGACGAATCGCATTATGAAGGTAGCGACCTACTCAAGGGTGTTGATACCAAAGGAGCAGTGCGTTATAAACGCTACGAAGAGGTATATTTTGAACTAAAAAATGACGACATTCTGTTGGTGTCTTCGTATGCAGAAGGAGAAGAAGAAGGTACGCGACAAAAGTGGAAAAAACTGAGTTGGTAAGACACCTACCATCACAAAAAATTTGGTCAACAATAAAACGCAGATAGGGCAAAAACCTCTATCTGCGTTTTGGTGTTTAGGTTAATTAACCCTAAGCATTTTATTTTTTAGGAGTAGGCAACTCGTCCAAGCGTTTTTTAAATTCAGCGGCTTTGGTGGCATCATTAAGTTTGGCATAAATTTCTTTGAGTGCCAACAAGGTGTTAGCATCTTTGCCATTCAAATCGAGGGCAGCACTGAAATAAGGCAATGCTTTTTTGAACCATTCATTGGCTTCTTTCATCAAAGCATCGTATTTTTTCTCTTCGTTCAGTGGCAATTTGTTGGCTTCGTTGATGATGTCGGCAGCTCGTTGATAGTTCATTACGCCCAAATTGTATTGGGCATCAAAAGTTTTGGGGTCGATAGCAATAGCTTTTTTGTAGGCTTCTTCGGCTTTTTGAGGCATTTTCATGCCTTCATAAGTAGAACCCATCGCCACAAACAAAGAAGCATTGTCGGGATACAAAGCAGCGGCTTTCTCCAACTGTGCTACGGCTTCTTCTTTTTTGTTTGCATTTAAGAGGGAGTTAATTTCGTTGAGCAAAAAGGCATTGCTATTGGGAAACACCTTTTTGGCTCTGTTCATGGTTTCTTCAGCTTTAGCTTTATCGCCTTTGCCACTATACAAGTCCATAACAGCCAAGTACACATTTTCGTCCTTAACGTTGGCGTTAATCAAAGACTCATATAGTTCGATAGCTTTGTCGCTGTTTTTGAGTTTTTGTGCAGCTACAGCCGCCGACTGGATAGCTGCTGTATCTATGCCTTTTTGGTTGGTCATTTTGTTGGTCAAATTGGTAACCTCGATAGCAGTATTAAAGTTATCATAAGCCACCTGATAGTTTTGCACCTTAAACCCTTCTACGCCTCTGTTGTAAATATCGGAGTAGATAAGCATCAACGCCAATTTACTTTCTTCTGTGTACTCGCCTTTTTTGTCATATTTGGAAACAGATTGAACCGCTTTAAACACTTCTGTTCCTGCTCCTTCGGCTAAGGGACTACCTTTGACTTGCAGCATTTCGGCATAAATTTTTGCTTTCAAGTTGTACACCTTAGCCATATAAGAATCTTTGGGTTTCGATTCGGTTGACATTTGTGCATTAGCTGCTTCTTCGGCTTTTAAAACAGCCTCAAGCGCTTTTTGAAGTGAACCGGTTTTTTTGTCGGATTTGTCATAGTCCATATAGCTTTTGTAGCTATTATAAGCCGTATTGTAGTCTTTTTGTGCAAAAACTACCAAGCTAAAAGATAAAGCAAATAGGAGGAAAAAAAAATTCTTTGCCATTTTACTTTGGTTGTAATAAGTTTGATTTTAAAAAACAGTAGATATTTATTTCGAGATTTTTAGATAGTATATCAGCTCAAAAGTTACATGAAGGGTATGAAAAAAATAATGAATAATGTAGAAAAACAGGGCAAAAGTACTAAAATTTTGGCAGTATTTTAGCAATTATGCTTTTTTTTGTAAGATAATTGCCATGTTTCAGCGCCATTATAATCCGATAAAAATTTTGATATTTCAATATATCTATTTGATAATCAGGCAGTTATGACAACTATATACAAAATTAAGCTCCGATAAAATAGTTTTATTTTAATTGTAATAATCGATATAAGCCATTACTTTTGTGTTGTAAAACTTCGTAATACTTTATAATGGTAACACAAACATCTTACATTGTCGCTATGTAAGATGTCTTGTGTTCTATTCTTCGTTTTGGCACAATCAATAAAAAAAATGAGGGTCGAATAAAAAAAATTTTTTATGTCATGCAACTTTTTTACACTTTTTCTCGTTTACTGTATATTCTTGGCTATAACATCAAAAAGCCATAAATTTGCACTTGTTTAACTTTTTATTCCAAAATCTAATAGTAAGTATGAGCGACTTAGGTATTCAAAAAACACGCTATTCCGATGTTGAATTAGCAATGTTTAAAGGTATTATTCTTAGCAAATTAGCTGCTGCTCGCACAGAATTGAGCGACCTGCAAGAACAAATGCGTGCTTTCCATGATACACCCGAAGAAAAAGGTTTGGGTTTGGAAGGCGGCTCTGCAACTCTTGAGAAAGAGTATCTCAATCAGTTGGCATACCGTCAAGGACAGTATATACAACATTTAGAAAATGCTTTGGTGCGCATCGAAAACAAAACGTATGGCATTTGTCGCATAACAGGCAAATTGATTAGCGAAGCACGTTTGCGCGCTGTTCCTCACACTACCTTGAGCATCGAAGCCAAACGTTTGGCGAGATAATTTAGGTTTATTAGCGTTATTAGTATAGAACTTTAGGCGGTTTATCTCCCCAACAAGGTGAGATGACCGCCTTTTGCTATTAGGTTCATTCACCTGTTAAAAGGCGATAGGTCATTTCCATCATCAAGGCTTCGGGTGGGGCAAGGTTGTCTACGCCTTTTGATTTGAGGTCATATTGGTGTAAAATATCAACACTTTTTTTGACCTGTAGAAGGCTATATTTGCCTGCTGCCTCTTTGTAGTCTTGCAAAGCATAACTATTTCGCAAATCCATTGCCTTCAAAATATCGGCTTCAGGTTTATTTTTGAGGTGCATGTATACATATAGACGACTATAAAATCTATACAAACTGCCTATGACCATTATTAAAGGTGTGTTGCGCTGATTATCGGCAAAGTGCTGGGCAATAGTAAAGACACGTGTCACTTGTTTTTGTGCCAAAGCTTTTTGAAATTCAAACAAATTGTATTCTTTGCTAATGCCGATGTGGTCCGTTACTTGCTGCATACTAATCAAGCTGCCCGCAGAAATATTAAGTTGCAACTTGCTAAGTTCATTGGCTATTTTTGACAAATCATTGCCCAAATGTTCTACCAATAACGAAACAGCATCTGGCTCTATGCGATAGTTACGCTGTTTCAGATGGCGCTGAATCCAAGCAGGCACTTGATTTTCATACAATTTGTTGGACACCAAAACAGCTCCTTTTGCTTCTACGGCTTTAAAAAGTTTGGTGTTGCTCGCCACTGTTTTGTATTTGTGTGACAATACAAGAAGGGTGCTGGGTGTTGGTTTTTCGCAATAAGACAAAAGCTGGTTAATATCTTTGAGGTTTTGTGCCTCTTTGATAATAACAACTTGTCGGTCTGCCATCATTGGGTATCGCCGAGCCGTTGCCACAATAGTATCGGCATCAATATCTTTGCCATAGAGGATAGTTTGGTTAAAACTTTTTTCTGATTCGGTCAAAGCATATTTTTCAATATAATCGCTCACTTCGTCAATAAAAAAATTTTCTTCGCCTTGCAACAAATAGATAGGCAAAAACTTTTTTTGTTGCAAATCTTTGAGCAAATCCTCTGATTTTTCTGTTTTCATAAGAACAACTAATAGAAAAAAGATTTTTTATTTACCCTGAAACATCGCAGGACGTTTTTCGATAAAAGCTGTAACACCTTCTTTGTAGTCGGCGCTATAACCTGCCAAAGATTGGTAATAAGCTTCTTGTTGCAACATGGTATCGAGGTCGGCTTGCAACGATTTGTTGAGCATTTTTTTGATATACCCAATGGCTTTTGTGGGCGCATTAGCAAAATAATCGGTTACTTTTTTGACGGCTGCGTCCAATTCTTTGTGTGGCACAACGCTATTTATCATACCCAATTCGTAGGCTTCTTGGGCGGTTATTCGTGTTCCCATCGTGCAGAACTCAAAGGCTTTTTTGCTGCCAACTACGCGCGGCAAAAAATAGGACGAACCCGAATCTGGCACCAAACCAATATTGATAAACACTTCTATCATTTTGGCTTCTTCGGAAGCAATCACCATGTCGCAAGCCAAAGCCAGCGAACAACCCGCACCCGCCGCCACACCATTGAGGCGAGCAATAATAGGTTTGGGTAGGGCGTGCATAAACTTGATAACAGGATTGAACAACTGCTCTACGGAATCGCCCAAATTGCGTTCGCCAATAGCGCCATGTACATTTTTCAAATCTTGTCCCGAATTAAAGGCTTTGCCCGCACCTGTGATAACAATAACACGCACCTCCTCGTCTTTGGCGCATTTTTTTAGGGCATCGTGCAACTCTTGCAGCATTTCAGGTGTAAAGGCATTAAAACGGTCGGGACGGTTGAGCGTGATGGTGGCAACACGGTCTTTGACTTCAAACAAGATGGTTTCGTACATTTTTTTGTTTTTTTGCGTATTAATAAGGTTAAACAAAGGCAAAGTTACTGCTTTTTTCGAATTAGTTGTATGATTATGCCCCCAGCTTTTGATTTTTTACCTACCTTTGCCCTAAAAAACACTAAAAATACCTTTCATGCGATTTGTTTACTATAGTATACTGTGGTGTTTGTGGTGTGGAGAACAAGTAACCATAGCACAAAATAGCGCCAAAACTCCGCCACAATCTTTTGGTTGGGATACCAATGGAGACACTCTAATTACACCCATTGCCGAAAAATCGGATTATGCCACCGTCTTGATTCGCGACAAATTTAAGAAACCTATTGAATATGGTTGTTATTACAAAGGCAAGCGCGATGGCAATTGGGCAGTACTTTATCCTTCCGACAGCACCCTCCAAAGTTTATCAACCTACAAAGAAGACAAAAAAGATGGCATTAGCCTTATTTTTGGCGAAAGTGGTGGCATAGAAACCGAAGAAAATTACCGCAACGGTTGGCTACACGGTTTGCGAAGGGTGTTTGTTAGTAATACACGCCAAAAGCAATTAGAAGAACATTATGAACAAGGCATTTTGGACGGCAAATGGGAGCGTTGGTACACAAGTGGAAAAGTCGCAGAACGATGTAGTTATGTCAAAGGCAAAAAAAGTGGCGAAGCTGTTTGGTATTATGAATCGGGACAAATCTTGACGGTTTACCATTATCAAAATGGGCAAATCGAAGGTAGCGTTTTGTCTTATTACGAAAATGGACAAATCAAAAGCGAAACCAATTTTGTACATAATGAAATGGAAGGCATTGCCAAATTTTATTATCCTAATCACCAAATTAAGATAGAAAGTAAATACAAAAGTGGCAAAAAAGAAGGAATTTGGACGTATTATACCGAAGAAGGCAAGATAAGTAAGACCGAAAAATACAAAAATGACCAACTAATAGAGGAAAAAACAAAAATAAAACCTTGAACTGCAAAACTTCTTGGCGTAAATAGTATTTTTTTCTAAAAAAAAGTGGTAGCTTTGCGGCTGCAATCATAAATGCGACCCTTCCTATACTTACTCATAAGCACACCTTACTGCTTAAACGAACAAATTCTTTTTAGCAAACTCATTATGGCAAAAATTTTAATCATCGACGACGAGGTAGCTATTCGTCGTACTTTAACCGACATTTTTGAATACGAAAACTATAAAGTCGATACCGCCGCCGACGGCTTAGAAGGTATGGCAAAAATGAAAAGCAATCACTATGATTTGGTTTTTTGTGACATCAAAATGCCCAAAATGGACGGTATGGAGGTTTTAGAACAAATCCAAAAAATCAAACCTGACCTGCCCATCATTATGATTTCGGGACACGGAACGATGGAAACCGCCGTCGATGCCGTGAAAAAAGGAGCTTTCGATTTCATCGCCAAACCGCCTAATTTGAACCGTTTATTGATTACGGTGCGCAATGCCTTAGACAAATCTAACCTCATCACCGAAGCCAAAGCCCTCAAAAGGCGCGTCAACAGAATCAAAGAAATTGTCGGTATTTCGCCTGCTATTATCAAAATCAAAGAAACCATTGACCGCGTTGCACCAACCGAAGCCAGAATCCTCATTACAGGCGAAAATGGTACAGGAAAGGAATTGGTCGCACGATGGTTGCACGAAAAAAGCCGTCGCCAAGATGGTCCTTTCATCGAGGTCAATTGCGCCGCTATCCCAAGCGAACTTATCGAAAGCGAACTTTTTGGACACGAAAAAGGCTCATTCACCTCTGCCCACAAACAACGAATCGGAAAATTTGAGCAAGCCAATGGCGGTACTCTGTTCTTGGACGAAATTGGCGATATGAGCCTCTCGGCACAAGCCAAAGTGTTGCGAGCTTTGCAAGAAAACAAAATTACACGCGTTGGTGGTGACAAAGATATTAGCGTTGATGTCCGAATCCTGTCGGCTACCAACAAAAACCTTATCAAAGCCACAGAAGACGGACAATTCCGTTTAGACCTCTATCACCGCCTCAATGTCATACAAATTCATGTTCCCGAACTCTACAAACGCAACGAAGATATTCCTTTGTTGGTGGAACAGTTTTTGACCGATACTTGTAACGAATATAACATGAAGGTCAAAACTATTGGCAAAGATGCAATGCGCGAACTACAACAAATGACATGGTCGGGCAATGTGCGTGAGTTGCGCAATGTCATAGAGCGTTTAGTGATTTTGAGCGATGCCGAAATCACCTTGCAAGATGTGCAAACTTATGTTATGCCATCGGGTAAAGCTCCTACAAATGGCAATGTCAATATTTATGACCAATTTAGCACCTTGCAGGAGTTTAAAGACCACACCGAAAAATTGTTTATCGAGCAGAAACTGCAAAAAAATGCTTGGAATATCTCCAAAACTGCCGACGAAATAGACATACAACGTAGCCATCTTTATAGCAAAATAGAAAAATATGGCTTGAAAAAGAGTGAGTAACTTGCTTAGAATACTCTACAATCCCTCAAAGGTAGCAATAATTCCCAAATTATTGCTACCTTTGCATTTTATTGCGCTTATTCGGCTTCTTTTCACCAAAAATGGCGCAATTTTTGCAAACCTATTCCTATTCACCTTAAAAATCCCAATTAAACCTTTTCGTTTATGACAAATACCCAAACTTCTTTCGTAGAACAAACAGGCATTGAAGGACTCGTAGTGATTAATCCCATCGTTTGGGGAGACGAGCGCGGCTATTTTTATGAAAGTTACAACCAACAATTGTTCGAAAAACATGGCTTGTATTACAACTTTGTGCAGGACAACCAAGCTTTTTCTACCTACGGCGTGTTGCGCGGTTTGCACTACCAAATCGACCCAATGTCACAAGCTAAATTGGTGCGTGTAGTACAAGGCGAAGTGTTGGACGTGGTGGTAGATTTGCGAAGCCTCTCTCCTACTTTTGGCAAAGTTTATAGCCTCATCCTCTCCGAAAAAAACCACAAACAATTGCTCGTGCCGCGCGGTTTTGCACATGGTTATGTTGTCCTAAGCCCGACAGCAATGTTTGTGTATAAATGCGATAACCTTTATAGCAAACAATACGAAGGCGGTATTTTATACAATGACCCACAATTAAATATAGATTGGCTTTTGCCCGAATCTGACCTCATTATCTCGCCCAAAGACCAACAACAAGCCCTATTTGACCCTTCCAATAGTCCTTTTTAGACCAATATGAATCCTCCCAAACACATTTTGATTACTGGCGCAACAGGACAAGTAGGGTCTGAATTGCAAGTTTTGTTGCGCCAAAACTATCCATACACCACTGCTTTTTGCGTAGGTAGAACAACACTCGATTTACTTCAAATGGAGGCTATCGAAGCATATCTAACGCAACATCGCATCGCGGCAATTATCAATTGTGCCGCTTACACACAAGTAGACAAAGCCGAAACAGACGCTGAACAAGCATATTTGGCAAATGTGGTGGCGGTCGAAAACTTGGCACGTGTGGCGAATAATCATCAAATTCCCTTCCTACATTTTTCGACGGATTTCGTATTTGATGGCAACAAAAACACACCCTACGAACCCACCGACACGGCAAACCCCTTGGGCGTTTATGCTCGAACGAAATATGAAGGCGAACAAAAGGCTTTGCAGCATTATCCTAATACGATTATTCTGCGTACAGCTTGGGTGTATAGCTCTTTTGGACACAATTTTGTGAAAACAATGCTTCGTTTGTTTGCCGAAAGACCGCAAATTAATGTGGTGTATGACCAAATAGGTTGTCCTACTTATGCGGCTGATATTGCAGCAACCGCCCTTGCCATTATTCATAGCCCCAAAGCCATGCAAGGCGGCATACATCATTTTGTGAGCAAAGGAGTGGCAAGTTGGTACGATTTTGCGATGGCTATTAACGAACTAAGCGGCAGTACCTGCCACATAGAGCCAATTTTGACGCACCAATATCCCACACCTGCGCGCCGTCCGCCTTATAGTGTCTTATCTACACAAACATTGCAACAAGAGTGGGATATTCAGCCACCTTATTGGCGCGAGGCTTTGGAACGTTGTTTGAAAACAATGGGCAGCCTGAAGGAATAAATGTTGATGTCCTACCGATTATTAATCTCAAAAGACCGTTCAAAGGATATTTGAACGGTCTTTTTTTTGTCAATACTATTGAGCGTTGCTTCTTGTTTATTATCAAAACAAAGCATTATCATGGTGATTAAAAGCTTTGAAATCGAACCTTTCGCCAAACTGTTGTTTCCAGAAGTCGGAAAATAAGCGCTTTTGTTGACGCGTGTCGGGAGTGATTTGCTGTACCAAAGCTCTTAGCTGGTAGGCAAATTCGATGGTTTTGGAGATGGGCAGTTTTTGGTTTGTTATCTGTTGCGTTAAGCTGATAAATTGCTGCGTTTTTATGGTTTTGTTTTTGTTTGACGGAAGGTTTGCCTTGTCTATGGCTGTGTGGGTTTGTTGGTACTGATACAATGCCAAATAGAGGGCGGTTAATAATTGTCTGCGTTCTTTGGGGTTAACAACGCCCATGACGCTTAACATCTTCTCGTCTAATGATAGCCGTTCGGGTCTTACCTGTTCCATCGCCCAAGCTCCGTTGGTGTCAAATCCAATATCTTTTGTCCATGTTTCGCTCCAAAATGGCAGTTCTTGTGGCGGCATTTCGTGCGTTGGCACCCAAAAACGCTGTACAACTTCTGCTCGCAAACTATCGGCGGCATTCATTTGCACCAATAAATTAAACCAAGATGATAGGAATAAGGCGGGCAAATGCCTGTTTTTGTTGTTGGGATAACATAGCAATGCCTTGGCAGTTGTGAGGGCTGTTTGGGTGTGTAATAGCAATTTGTTTTCATTGTTTAAGGCAAGTATGAGCGGTGCTGGAGCGGGCAGGGGGGTATGATACCATGCCACGTTGGGTGCAATGGGTGTGAGCAAAGCCGCTCGGTAATCCATTACCCTTTGTGGTATTTTTTTGTGTTCGCCTGCTGCGAGGTAGGCTTTCAGGTATATGCCCAAGTGTTGTTTTCTGGCACCAATGCGCAATATGTACCATTCGTTTGTTTGTTCAGGCTTATAAAAAGGTATTAGATAGTCGGTTTCGATGAGCCACCAACTGCCCCAAGTGTTTCGGACAATACAAAGGTCGCTATTAAGGATATCGATATAGTATTGAAAATTGCCGATATTGTTTTGGATATTCGCTAAGATATAGGAATCGCTAATGACCGTTTTGATGTCAACTGCAACTTGCGGCATCATGTTTTCTACAATAAAAAAATCGTCGCAAGGCGTTTCGATACCTATTTGTAGGGTACAAAAGTGTTGTAAGGTACTTAGTTTGTTTTTGGTGCGTTGCAAAATATCCCAATAAACATTTGGAGCATGGCAATAGTCGCTCCAATGGTATGCGTTGGCGCGCAACATAAATTGGGAGACGGTGGTTATTTTGCATATTTCGGTGGCTTCGTTATGGCGAGCCTCTAAGAGGCGCTTAATGGTGACGGGCGAATCCAATGAGTGGCTATCTTTTTGTTGCCATTCCACAAAAACAGCTTTGTGTTGGTTTCGCAATACCTCGTTTGTTTGTCTTTCTATGAGCAAGCAGTGTGTTTCGGTATATGGAAAAGTCAGCACGAGTCGCACCACGAAATGGTCGAGCAAGTACAGTTGTATTTGTTTTCCCCAATCAGTAGAGAGCCAAATAGTGGGAAGGTGTATCAATAGTTGTTGTAGCCACGCTGCCTCGATGAGTTGTAAAAAAGCAGCTATGGGGGCAGGAACGGGCTGAATGGATAGGTTCTGTGTCCAAAAATCGTTGGTCAGTCGTTTTTTGCTCTTAAAATGCACCACATCTGCCACCGTCAACACACCCATAGGCGCGGGCAACAATTCCGCCAATTCGTCGGGTTTCCATAGCACCTCTATCAGTTGTTGCTGGGTTTGGATATCGACAAATGCGGGAGTAAAATAAATAATCGGTAATTCTTGTGGTGGTATCCTAAGCTGATAATGGTTTATTATCGAAGGAACGATTTGGTCAAAAGGAAACGACATATTGTGTGGTGGCAATCGTTTAGCTATCAAACAATAAAACACGCAAAGATAGGGTAGTTTTTTGAGAAATGCTATACTGTACCTATAAACTGACAAAAGTATGGTGTATTTCGTTGCGAAATATTGGCTTTTTTTTTACAGTAGCGTTCCCTTTAGCTTAAACAATCCAATAATAACACATTGATTTATTTGGGCGTTCCCCTGCGGGTCGGGCTGCTACGGGCTTCGCTGCGCTACGGTGCTTCGCAAGCTACGCACTGGCTAACGCCACCCTACGCATCCCTAACGCGCTTCGCCATTCGAACATTTATACCCTTATTTTTTTACCGCAAAAAGAGTTTTTTTCCGACAAAATAGATAAAATAGAATAGTGGAATAGATTTGGGTATTGATGTTTTTAATGTACCCGCTTTTTTTCCCATATCTCCACCCCATCGATAGCAATTATTGTGCATATAGAATCAAAAATCCTTCGAAAGTAATAAACTTTCGAAGGATTCTTTTTTACTACCGTTTATGGACGCATTGATGAATGCCACTACATAGCACCACCCACAACCACGCTTACAATGTCGCTATATTCGCCAACAGGCTGCATACTGTCGTCCACATAAATGATGCGGTA
>JAEUUX010000120.1 GCA_016787295.1 Chitinophagales bacterium | reverse complement strand
AGACCAACGTAACTCCCGTATTACTTCGTAACAATTACGGTCATCTACTAAATTTGTAATATTAAATAACATAGAAATTAACGTTTAAAAGAGCTACAAAGGTACGAACTTTTCTAGCAACTTGAAACGCATTATGAGCCTAATTTTTTATACGGTTATTTTAGGTTTGTGGTTGCAGGTCGCCTCTTAAAGAGGTTGCTGCCTATTTAGGAGGCGAGGCAACCAACAAAAAACTTCTAAACTTAAACTTCTGTTTAGCTATCTTCTCGACAGTTAAAATAACTAAGACGCTTTTCTTTTTTGGTTGATTAGGAGCTACAATCACTGCCGCACGACTAATCGCTTTTCTTTGACAATACAAAAGTAGGGAGACCTTAGCAAGTAGCAAAAGAAAAAAAGCTGTTTTTGTTAAACAGAAAAATGTTTTTTATTGGCTAAATGTTTCTTTTTTTTCATTATAAACAACTGATTATCAGCAAGTTATGAACAAATTACAATTTTTAATTTGTTAAACGAAAAAGAAAAAAGTGAAAGAAAAAAAACGCAAGAACTGACATTTTTTTTCTTTTTGACAAAAAGAATGTTGCAATACAGAAGTTTTTTGCCAATCGTTCTGCTTGCTAATTTTGATATACAAAAACTGCATAACATATCTTCAATCGCGTTCACAAACACCAACTTGCCTTAAAACAGGCATGGTTGTTCATCAAGTTTTTATTGGCATTTCGAACATTTTTCGGTCTTTTGCGAACGCTATATTTGCCTTGTAGGGAGATAAATATTTGGACAAGAACGTTTTTCTTAGTACCTTTGCCTTGCAAAAATCATTTTGTTGGTTATGAAAAAAAAAATCTGGCTTAGTTATTGTTTATTTTGTTGTTTAGTTGTGCCAATAGGAGGTTGTGGCATCTATTCTTTTACAGACACCGCCATTCCGCCTGAAGTAAAAACTGCCTCGGTCAAAGATTTTCAGAATGCGGCTGCCAATGGTCTGCCGCGTTTGGGTTTGAATTTAACGGAGCAACTCAAAAATAAATTACAAGCCGAACCGCGCCTGCGCTTGATTCGCGACAATGGTGATGCTCGTTTTAGTGGGGCTATTATTGGTTATGATGTAACGCCCGCCGCATCGGGTGGTGGCGACCAAGCCCAACTCAACCGTCTTACTATCACCGTGCGGGTGGAGTATATCAATACCAAAACAAAAACCAATTGGTCACAAACTTTCAAACAATTCGAAAACTTTGACCGTAACAAAAATATCAGCGACGTAGAAGAAAGTCTTACAACAGTGATGGTAGAACGCCTCGTTGACGAAATTTTTAATCGCGCTTTCTCCAATTGGTAACAATTTAGGCAAAAAGTTGTACCTTTGCGGTTTCAAAAATAGCCTTGTTGATTTTTATCGGCAAAAACCTTATTTTTTATGGACAGATATAAACTCCTTAACGCTTTAGATAACCCTTCTTATATAGATAAAATAGAGTACGACCAACTTGAAAACGTTATCGAAACCTATCCTTATTTCCAGACTGGTTATTTATTGCTCGCCCAAAAAATAGCACATACTACCCACGCATTGCCTGAATCGCAATTGGCTACCATTGCAACACACATTGGTAATAGAGAGATATTATACAAAATGCTCCATCCTACTGATGTAGATTTCATAGAACAACCACTTAGCCAAGAAATTCTGAATCAACTACAACAAGAAGCAAGTAGCAACGAATTGCCCTTGTTGCCCGATATTGTCGAAGAAACCATAACACAAGGCGAAAACATAGACAACCTATTGAACCCGCCTAATTTGGTCACTGATAACACACAAAACTCTCCTATTCTTGACCAGCCCCTACCTGCTATTGTAGAACAAGAACAAATGGTAGAAGAAAAATCTATTGTCACTAAAGAAGAAACTGCCGAAGAAATTGTTCAAGACTTAAGTAGCGATATATCAAACACCATAGTAACAACCCAAACAATTGTTGAAGAGCCTTTTACGGACGCATCAGTGCAAGAACTAATTGACAAAACAGATGAACAATTAGAGCAAATCTTGCAAGATGCCCCTGACGACATAGACAATACAACCAATGATTCGCTGTTGTCGACTGGTGAAATTAACGAAAAAGCTCGCCAACAAGTGGAGCAAGAACTGCTAAAACGTCTCAATGCTAATCCACCTACAGAATTACCGCCGCCGCCGCCACCAGTTCTGTCTTCTGATACTGCTGACCTAAGTGGGGTAATTCAGCAAGAAGTTCGCCAACTTATCAAACAAAAAGTAGAAAAAGACCTCGCCAAAATTCACGAAGCCGAAAAAAATATCGAAACACGCGAATTATCTTTTATACAAGAAAGCATCAAGGAACACGACGATTTGATGGAGCAACTTCAGGATAAAATGGCTGTTTATAAACAAAGCTTGCCCTCCCAAAACATCGACGACATAGACAAAGAAACACCTGCCAAAGATTTGACTCTCGAAGACCATAGTATTGAGGCGAACCCTGATTTGATGTTTGATCTACAGGCTAAGTTAGCAGCATTTAAAGCAGCCAATAAAGATACTCATCTTGAGGCAGGCAACAATGACTTTGCCGTCGACCAATCGGAAAGTAGCTCCAGTATTGACGAGCTTTTGAGCGATTTCGAAGCTTATAAACAACAAAAAAGCAAGTTTTCGGAACAAGAACCCCTCAAAGAAGAAGCTACTATCCAACAAGCACCGCCCGTCGAAGATAACACACCCAGCATCGAAAAAATCGACTCCCCTCCTATTCGCACCGAAGAAAATGCTGTCAATGTAGGGCGCGAAGGCATTGCTTTGTCTGAGATGATGATAAAAGTTTATGTTCGACAAGGCAATTTCGACAAGGCTATACAAACTTATCGCCAACTAAGTTTGGAATATCCAGAAAAAAGCGCGTACTTTGCAGCCAAAATCCAAGAACTCCAAAATAAACAATAAAAAAAACCATAATATCATGTTTGAATTTTTCTGTATGACGATACTTTTTGTTTGCGCCGTATTGGTCATGATCGTACTTATCCAAAATCCCAAAGGAGGCGGTCTCGGCGCAGGTTTCAATAATAACACCAGTTTGTTGGGTGGGGTACAACGTTCTACCGATATTCTCGAAAAAACAACTTGGGGATTTGGTATCGCTTTATTTGCGCTTTGTATTATCGCCAATGCTTTCTTGGATACCAAGAAAGGCGCTGATGACCAAGGCGCTCCTACTAAAATAGAGGATATCATCAACAAATAATTCCAACTAAATTTTGAAGCTATACAAAAAGCCTAAATAGCCCTTACCTGCTATTTGGGCATTTTTGCCTATAGTCTATTAAACCTTTTAATAGTTATTAGGTCTAACAACAATAGCGTTTTTGCTGTATGTATCTTTAATTATCTCTAAAACATCTAATTTTTTGCTCCATGAAAGCTATTTTAGTGACTATCTGCTTGTGTTGTTCCTTATTGGTAAATGCCCAAAAAAACACCTATTTACAGGACAATTCCACCGCTGACTCTTCTTTTGTGGTGTTCAAAAAACAATTGCAAAAAGCCGTCGATACGCAGGATACAACGGCTTTGTTTGCAATGCTACACTTCTATATTGCAGACAGCCCCGACGGTTGTGGTTTGAATGGCTCCAAAGAGTGTTTTATCGAAACAATGGGCTTCAGAACTACTAAAAAAGGTGCTGCTTTTTGGCGCGAAATGGGCATTTTACTCAAATTGGGTTTTGCTAGTAACGAGTATATTTCTGCCGAAACGGGACAAAAAGCCTATCTATTTACCGCACCTTACTATCAAAACCAAACAACCTTAGCCAATAATGAACTATTGATACTGGGTAGTGCTTTAGATATCTATCAACAAACCAATCCATATAGTAAGTCATTGGGAAAAGTTTCGTACAAAAAATATACTTTTAACAAAGTTATAACTGCTAAAAACCAAAATCCTAAACTCAACAATGTGCGTTGGGTTGAGCTAAACTTGGGTAAAGGATATAAAGGATATATACAAGAACAATACACTTCTTTGATGATACAAAGACAATTGGTGTGCAAAAAAATTGCTGGTGAATGGAAAATTGTCGGCTACAAAAAAGAAGCCAACTTCTATGGAAGAGAGGATTTTTAGTGTTTGGGTAAGCTATTCTTTGTACGCAAATACTAATGTTCTATTTTATCTATTTTGTCGAAAAAAATCTGTTTTTGTCATAAAAAATAATGGTGCTTTTGTTCGAATGGCGAAGCGCGTTAGGGATGCGGAGGGTGGCGTTAGCCAGTGCGGAGAGCAACGCAGCACCAAGCGTAGCGAAGCCCGTAGCAGCCCGACCCGCAGGGAAACGCCCAATAAAAAAACAATGTGTTATTATTGGACTATTTAACCCAAACGGAACACCTATTACATAGTCGTTTTTGTATAAGTAACCTCTGTTTATTATCTCTGTATCATTCACAAAACCTGCTATTATCGCAACCTAATTGCAATAATAGCAGGTTTTTTTTGGGTATTCACAACCTAACTATTAATAATAGAAAAACCTAATACTCCAGATTTAAACATTTTTTGTACCTTTGCACCCTAAATAAACACCCCTCCTAATATGCAACAAGCAGAACAACTCCTAAAACAATATTTTGGCTACGACCAATTTCGTCCGCTACAACAATTAGCCATTGATGCGCTTATCGCACAACAAAAAGACTGCCTTATACTTATGCCAACAGGTGGGGGCAAATCTATGTGTTACCAAATCCCTGCTCTTCTTTTTGATGGTATAACCATCGTCATTTCGCCCCTCATCGCCCTTATGCGCGACCAAGTAACAGCCCTACAACTCAATGGCATACCCGCTGAGTTCCTCAACAGCACGCAAACACCCGACGAGCAACGCGCCATCGAACAACAATGTCTCCAACAAAAAATAAAACTATTATATATATCACCCGAAAAACTTCAATCCGAAAACTTCCAACAGCTCTTAAACAGACTAACCATCTCCCTATTTGCTATCGACGAAGCCCATTGTATCTCTTTTTGGGGACACGACTTCCGTCCCGAATATCAACAACTCACCTACCTCAAACAAACTTATCCTAATGTTCCAACCATCGCCCTAACTGCCACAGCCGACCGAATCACTCGCGAAGATATTGTTAAACAACTACAATTCAAAAACCATGAACTTCTAATAAGTTCGTTTGACCGACCTAATATTTACCTCGAAGTCCGACCCGCACAAGACCGAATCAACCAAATAGTGCGATTCCTTCAAAAAAGACCCAACGAAGCAGGTATAATATACTGCCTAAGCCGAAAAACCACCGAAGAAGTCGCCCGAAAACTCCAACAACGCGGCTTCAATGCCGATGCCTATCACGCAGGCATGGACAATACCACCCGCTCTATTGTACAAGACAATTTTCTGAAAGATAAAACACAAATCGTTTGCGCCACCGTTGCATTTGGCATGGGCATAGACAAATCCAACGTTCGCTATGTTATTCATTACAACTTACCTAAAAACATAGAAAGCTACTATCAAGAAATAGGCAGAGCCGGACGCGACGGATTGCCCGCTCACGCCCTCCTATTCTACACCTTTAGCGATGTTGCCTTACAACACGAAATGCTAAAAGAAGAAGAAAGTGCTATCAAAGAAATAAAACTCGCCAAATTAGAACGCCTACAACAATTTGCCGAAACACATCACTGTCGCCGAAAAGTTCTTTTAGCCTACTTCAACGAAAACCGCCAAGACGACTGTGGCAATTGTGACATCTGTCGCCTGCCACGACAATTGTTTGATGCCACTATCGAAACACAAAAAGCACTATCAGCCATCGCCCGAACACAACAAGCCGAAACCATCGGAACTATCGTCGATATCTTGCGCGGATATAACTCCGACCGAATCAGACAAAAACGATACAACGAACTAAAAACATTTGGCGTTGGTAGAGACCGAAAAAATCTCGAATGGCACGACTATCTACTGCAATTAGTCTCACTCGGATACATCGAAATAGCATACGACCAAAACAACGTCTTATTATTAACCCCCAAAAGCAAAACTGTACTCCAAAACCAAGAAAAAGTATTGTTGGCAGCATTCATACCATTTGCCGAACGTGCCAAAGCCATTCTACCCAAATCCGACCCTATTGCCATACCCACCGATCAAGATATTGACGACACCTTATTCAATATACTTAAGCAATTGCGCAAAAAAATTGCTGACGACCTCGGTGTGCCTCCATTTATCGTATTTTCAGATAGCACACTCCGACAAATGGCAATATATCAGCCACAAACACAACCACAAATGCTCGCCATATCAGGTATAGGACAAAAGAAAATGCAAGACTATGGAGAGGCATTTCTCCATCTCCTGCAAAATTATGCTGCACAAAAAAATAACCAAGAGTGGCAAAACGCTGACCCACAACCAACACAAAAACCAGAACCCATCAAAGCCAAACCCAAACTTGCCGACTACCGAGCAGCATTGCTCCTCCGTTTGCAACAACAACTCGAATCCCTCAAAGAACAACATGGTACCATCGCCCTACACCCCTTCACCAACAAGATACTAGAAAAAATATGTGCCGAAACACCCGTCACAATCCAACAAATAACCAATATTGCCCCATCTAAACACCCCAAAGCCAACGATATTTACCAAAAATTCATACAAACTATACACGAATTTCTTTGTGAATACAGCGACAGCCTCCGAAACCAATCTCCCAAAATCACCTATTGCCTCCTGCAAACAGGAATGACACCCGAACAAGCTGCCCAAAAACGATACCTTACCGAAAATACGATTTATGGACACATAACCCAACTCTTAGTCGCCCAACAATACGACATCAATATACTCAACTACCTGACCCAAAACCAACTAAACGAAATAAAAGCCGCTAATAATCAAATCGAAAACTCAGAAACCCTCGAACCCCTATTCAATGCTCTACAAGCTAAATACCACTACGGGCAATTACGATTAGCATTAACCTACTTCCAACAAGAAGCCTAATTTTTTTAACACGCAGATTCGGTGAGCAAAGTAACCAAATTGCCATTTGTTATTTGGCACGAAAAAAGTATAGTATTAACAAATTAAAAATCAAAGAAATATATGGCAAAGATAATGGCAAAATGCCTAATCATAATGAATATAATGATATATACCAGTATTATTAGTTGCAAAACAAACCATTTACATCATGACGCAAAGTACACAAACATCAGCCAAGAACGAGAACTAATTGAATTATTGAGTGAATATATAGAATATAGTACCCATGATAAAAAATGCAACATAATAACCAATAATGATGTAAGAGCTTCTCTCTTTCCTATTATCGATAGTGGTGTTTTTTACAAAAAATATAG
Organism: Chitinophagales bacterium; assembly: GCA_016787295.1. GTDB lineage: Bacteria > Bacteroidota > Bacteroidia > Chitinophagales > UBA2359 > JAEUUX01. The sequence goes on along the minus strand of JAEUUX010000120.1, from coordinate 39,023 downwards.
TGATGTTATTTCTATTTTCGGAAATCCACTACAAATCCGTATTTTGAAAGATGGTGGCAAATCATTATATTACCCATTATCCTACTATGTAAAAGGAGGAAATAAGTTTTCAATGCTATATGTTTTATTTTTCAACAATAATGATACAATAATTCCTTATAGAGGGTCTACTTTAATACTAGAAACAGAAGAAGCTGCCAATTATTGGCATAACGAATTTTTACCAAATATAATAAAATATTAGTGTATTCCTCTGTGTATTAATGAACTACTTTGTTCAACTCCAACCAAAGGCAAACTTACATACACCAGATACCTATTAATAATCATTAAAAAACATGTGTCCATTTTTCAATATACTCATATTTTTTTGTTTGTTATTTTATGTATACTTAAATGAATACACTTCTTCTATAGATATAGAAAAAAAATACATTTCTATTGAAGAAGCAGCATATCCTTTAGATCCAATAGCTTTTAATTGGGAAGAAATACAAACACTTGGTTGCATTTTCTCTCCAAGCGAAGGTTTTTATTGGAATAAAAGTTTTTTTTCAGCAATAACAGATACAAGAAACCTTATTTTTTGCACAAATCACACCTTAATAGACCTTAGCTTTATTAAAGAAGCCGAAAAAAACGATTCTCTATTAAGCTACTATGTTTCATCTGATTATTCCGCAGTAATAAAAAAACCATGTAACTTCAAGACAGAATTTAATGGTTCTATTAGCATATATCATAAAAACATTCTTTTGTGTACAAAAAAATTATATGGATCTTGTCATTTTTAATGTTTCTTTAAAAATATGGTGGAATTTATAAAAAATTATTTATTAGAAAAGCATCTTCTAACATCAATTTACATAACGTTATAATGCTGTAAAAGTTAGAAAAATAAAAATTCAGATCAAAAATATAATACAAAATGAATGCTATTATAACTATACTGTTTTTGTTTTTATTTACAAATTCTTATTCTTGTACCTGTATTCAAACAGGTAAAGTCAATATATATAAAGATTACGATGTAGTATTCTATGGTTATGTCATCAATGAAAAAACTGTATACCGTTACAAAGATAGCATTATCTTTATCATGGGGACTGATACCATTTTTGATAAAATTAATGACTACGAGAAAGAGTATACATTTGTAAACATTAAAGGTTATAAAAATGCGAATAAAGATACTTTGCTTGTGAGAACAGCAATGGATGGCAATTTGTGTGGCGAAACTTTTGAAAAACAAAATTTGTACCTTATTTTCTGCCGAAGAGAGTTATCCTATTTCGGCTCACCGAATGGAGGAAGTTGTTGTAATTATACAGATACATGTACTCCAAATTGTGTTTATCCTGATAAAGATTTTATTGACAATATAAACTACCTTAATAAAAAAGAGCGAAAAAAAATTAGCACAATTTTGAAAAACATATTTGAATACATCTTTTATTAAATTTTTGTACGAACCTAAAATGCCTTTTCACATTTATATTATGTTCAAAAAATTATTTTATCAGACTCTTTACCATCAAAGCCCAAATACTCCCTAAGTGTTTGGTGCATAATTTCAGAAAGAAACACCTTGTAGCGATATTTTGTTGCTGTGGAAAAACAAGCTAAACACACTGCCTAAATATATCACTTTTTTTTAAAAGCTAACACTATTCAATAGCCATATTAAGACAAAAACACCCGTTTTGTCATAAATTTGTCAAGAAAACAACTTTAAAAAGGCACTCAAAAAAAAAATTAAAAAAAAATTAAAAAAAAACGCCCAAAATTTGCGCGAAATCAAAAAAAAGTACGTACCTTTGCAACCGCTAAGAAACAGGACGACTATATAGCTGTTTTAACCTACCTTTAAATAAGCCGATGTAGCTCAGTTGGTAGAGCAGCTGATTTGTAATCAGCTGGTCGTTGGTTCGAGTCCGACCATCGGCTCTTTTTTATGGTTATTCATATATAAGCCCACTCTCAAGGTGTGGCTTCTGTTTTCAAAGCAAGGGTAGTTACCAGAGTGGCCAAATGGGGCAGACTGTAAATCTGCTGGCGTACGCCTTCGGTGGTTCGAATCCATCACTGCCCACCATATTTCTTTCTCTCTACAAACGCGGAAGTAGCTCAGTTGGTAGAGCGTCAGCCTTCCAAGCTGAATGTCGCGGGTTCGAGCCTCGTCTTCCGCTCCTTTGTACAACCTTGCTGCTACTCATAACATTACCACAACCCATTGCATTGATTGGGTTAATAGGAGTACAGTGATTTAATCCAACAGGTCTTTTGTAACAGCGGCTTTTTTTAGTAATATGTTGGTCGATGTAAAAGCCGTTGTAGCTCAGTGGTAGAGCACTTCCTTGGTAAGGAAGAGGTCGCGGGTTCAATTCCCATCAACGGCTCCACTCTTTTTATTTTTCTTATAGACAAGCAGTCCTGCAAGTCTATTTCCCTATTGCAAAAGTTGCATCAAAAAGGATTTGTTGTTCTTTGGGCGAGTTCATCTCTACCAAAGTATTCCTTTTTGTGCAACAATTTCATTATCATACTAACAAATAATATAATTAACAACTAATCTTAAAGGGTATTATACGTCATGGCTAAAGAGCAATTTAAACGTACCAAACCCCACGTGAACATTGGTACAATTGGTCACGTGGATCACGGCAAAACCACCTTAACCTCTGCCATTACTACAGTTTTGGCAAAACACGGTTTAGCAGAAAAAATTGATTATGATAAAATCGATGCTGCTCCAGAAGAAAAAGAACGTGGTATTACTATCAATACAGCTCACGTAGAATATGAAACCCAAAATCGCCACTATGCTCACGTAGATTGTCCTGGACACGCCGACTACGTGAAAAACATGGTAACGGGTGCTGCACAAATGGACGGTGCAATTCTTGTGGTAGCTGCTACAGATGGACCAATGCCTCAAACACGTGAGCACATCTTGTTGGCTCGTCAGGTAGGCGTTCCTCAAGTTGTAGTATTCTTAAACAAAGCCGACCTTGTTGACGACCCCGAGTTGTTGGAATTGGTTGAAATGGAAGTTCGCGAATTGTTAAGTTTCTATGAATTTGATGGAGACAATATTCCAATCATCATTGGTTCTGCCGTTAAAGCCTTAGAAGGTGATCCTGAAGGCGTTCAAAAAGTGGAAGAACTAATGGCAGCTGTGGATAGCTGGATTCCAGTTCCTCCTCGTCCAATTGACCAACCGTTCTTGATGCCAGTAGAAGATGTATTCACCATTACTGGTCGTGGTACAGTAGCTACTGGTCGTATTGAGCGTGGTGTAATCAATTCAGGCGAGCCTGTGGAGATTATTGGTCTTCGTGGCAAAGAAGAAAAAACATTGACTTCTACGGTAACAGGTGTTGAAATGTTCCGCAAAATCCTTGATCGTGGCGAAGCAGGTGACAACACAGGTTTGTTGTTGCGTGGTATTGACAAAGCCGATATTCGTCGTGGTATGGTAATTTGCAAACCCGGCACTATCAAACCTCACACTGTTTTCAAAGCAGAGGTGTATGTATTGAGCAAAGAAGAAGGCGGTCGTCACACTCCATTCTTTAACAAATACCGTCCTCAATTCTACTTCCGTACCACAGACGTTACAGGCGAAGTAAAACTTCCTGATGGCGTTGAAATGGTAATGCCCGGCGATAACGTAACCGTTCAAGTAGAACTTATCTACCCAATCGCTTTGGAAAAAGGTTTGCGTTTCGCTATCCGCGAAGGCGGTCGTACCGTTGGTGCAGGTCAAGTAACCGAGATTCTCGACTAATGACAGATGAGGCATCTCTTGGTGTCTATTCTTATACATTTTAAAGCTATCAATGGTGTATTTTAACCGACATCGTTGATAGCTTTAGCCACACGGAAATAGTTCAAGGGTAGAATAGCGGTCTCCAAAACCGTTGATGAGGGTTCGAATCCTTCTTTCCGTGCTGCATTTTTGGATTATATACAGCATTTGCGACTTCCCAAAGAGTCTCAAATGCTGTGTACTTTGTTAAGTGCTTTAATAATTGTTGTTGTGCAACCTATTGGCTGCATAATACAACAAGAAAATCAATTTTTTATAATTGTAGCGATGGATAAAGTAAAACTCTACATCCAAGAGTCATACGAAGAAATGTTGCACCGCGTCACGTGGCCCACTTGGGACGAATTGTTGCAAACAGGTCGTATCGTTTTTGTATCTAGCATTATCTATGCCTTTATGGTGTTTTTTATAGACTTCATTTTTGGAGCTAATCCCGAAAACCCTATTTTTAAAGGTATTTTGTATTACGTTTATCAAATATTTAGCTAAAAAAGATAGCTAATGACCGAAGAACACAAAGATAGTAAATGGTACGTTTTGCGGGTTGTAAGTGGCAAAGAAAAAAAAGCCAAAACAACCATCGAAACAGAAATCAAACGTTCTAACTGGGATGTTATCTCGCAAGTATTGGTGCCAACTGAAAAAGTTTACCAAATGAAAAATGGTAAAAAGCAAATCAAGGAACGCATCTATATGCCGGGTTATATCTTGTTGGAAAGTCGTGCCGATAGACTAAACCCCGACCTTGTTCAAGCCATTACAAGTATCAATGGCGTTATTCATTTCTTAGGTAAAGAAAACCCCACACCGTTGCAACGTGCCGATGTAGATAGGGTTTTGGGCAAAGTAGATGAATTGCAAGAATCGGGCGAAAGTATCAATAATCCTTTCTTGGTGGGCGAATCGGTAAAAATCATAGACGGACCGTTTAATGATTTTATTGGCACCATCGAAGAAATATACGACGAAAAGAAAAAATTAAAAGTCATTGTAAAAATATTCGGACGGAGAACTCCTGTGGAGCTAAACTTCGTTCAAGTAGAAAAACAACTGTAATTCTCCATGGCTAAGGAAATCGAAACCTATGTCAAGTTGAACGTCAAAGGTGGCTTGGCGAATCCGTCTCCCCCTATTGGTCCTGCTTTGGGTTCGAAGGGCGTTAATATCATGCAATTTTGTAAAGCATTTAACGCCGCTACGCAACATATGCAGGGCGAAATCTGCCCCGTATTAATTACGGTGTTCAAAGATAAATCGTTCGACTTTGTTATCAAAACTCCGCCTGCCTCGGCTCTGGTAATGAAAGCCGCTAAAATACAATTGGGTTCTGATCAACCTAATCGTAAAAAAGTAGGCAAAATTACTTGGGAACAAGTGCGCGAAATTGCGGAGAAAAAAATGCCTGACCTTAATTGCTTTACTATCGAATCTGCTATGCGAATGGTAGCAGGCACGGCACGTAGTATGGGCGTAACGGTCGAAGGTACTGCGCCTTGGGCGTAGTAATGTATAACAAAACAGTTCTGGATTTGTTATATCCGCTTCCTATTGACAATTCCATTTGCTATTGTTGTGCATATTTATTCATTTTAAATTCTGTAAATTAGGTGAAACTCACAAAGAAAAGAAAACAAGTAGCGGGTAAAGTTGACAAAAATAAACTTTATCAATTGGCGGAGGCTGCCGATTTGCTCAAAGAGGTGAATACCACCAAATTTGACTCTTCGGTAGACATACACATCCGCTTGGGCGTTGACCCTCGCAAGCCCGATCAAGCGCTCAGAGGTACTGTGACACTTCCACACGGCACAGGTAAGACAAAAAGAGTTTTAGTTTTGTGTTCGCCTGACAAAGAACAAGAAGCCAAAGATGCTGGTGCTGACTATGTTGGTTTGGACGAGTTTATCGAAAAAATTAGCGGTGGTTGGACAGATGTAGACGTAATTGTAGCCACCCCAAACGTCATGGCAAAGTTAGGTAAAGTTGGTCGTATCTTGGGACCACGCGGCTTGATGCCCAATCCCAAAACAGGTACCATCACCCTTAACGTTGGCGAAGCCGTTCGCGAAGTAAAAGGTGGTAAAATAGCGTTCCGTGTCGATAAATATGGCATCATACATGCTTCTATCGGAAGATTGTCATTTGCTCCTGATAAAATAGCAGGCAACGCAATGGAATTGTTGCAAGCCTTGTCTAAAATGAAACCATCTGCTGCCAAAGGCGTTTATTTTAAATCGCTCTATATGGCAAGCACTATGAGTCCTGGTGTGCCTATTGATATCAAATCGGTCAAAGGGCTATAAGCGTTAATCATTCAAATTTCAAACAATCCATGAAAAAAGAACAAAAAGGAGCCTTGATAGAAGAACTTGCCGAAAAATTAAGTAGCGCAGGTTGTTTCTATGTAACCGACTCCTCCACACTTCCTGTTGCAGATATTAATGCTTTTCGCCGTTTGTGTTTCGAAAGAGGTTTAGATGTTCAAGTGGCTAAAAATGCCCTTATCAAAAAAGCCTTAGATAAAATAGAAGGTTTGGATTATGACCCCAAACTTTTAGACGCACTAAAAGGACCTACTACCTTGATATTCTCTGAAACAGGCAACTTGCCTGCCAAGGTCATTAAAGAGTATCGTGGTAAAGAAAAAGAAAAGCCATTTATTAAGGCTGCTTATATCGACGGTGCTATATTTTTTGGTGATGATAGCTTAGAAGCTCTTGTCAACCTTAAATCAAAAGCCGACCTTATTGGAGAAATTATCGGATTACTCCAATCGCCTGCTAAAAACGTGGTATCTGCCCTTAAATCAGGCGGTCAAACCATCGCAGGTATCATCAAAACCTTGTCAGAAAAAGAAGGATAGCGCTATATTGCCTCTCTCACAACTGTCTTTTTTTGGACGACCCACGAGCTATAGTTTTTTGTCAACACAATTTGGCTTCCACAAATCAGTTGAACAATTTATAGAAGTTCAAACCTTTCTTTTTTTATTTTTTTAATCAAGTAAAATTTTATATAAACAATGGCAGATTTAAAAGCATTTGCTGACCAATTAGTTAACTTAACCGTTAAAGAAGTTAACGAACTTGCCCAAATTCTTAAAGATGAATATGGCATTGAACCCGCTGCTGCTGCTGTAGCCGTTGCTGCTGCTCCTGCTGGTGGTGGCGAAGCTGCTGCTCCCGCTGAAAAAACATCTTTTGATGTAATTTTAAAAGAAGCAGGTGGTCAAAAACTACAAGTTGTTAAAGTTGTAAAAGACTTAACAGGTTTAGGTTTGAAAGAAGCTAAAGAATTGGTAGACTCTGCTCCAAAAGCAGTTAAACAAGGCGTTTCGAAAGAAGAAGCTGCTCAATTGAAAGCAGAAATCGAAAAAGCTGGTGCTGTTGTAGAAGTAGTATAAGCCACTTTGCTCTTGTTTCTAAATACTATAGGAGGAAGCCCTTTTTCATAAAAGGGCTTCTTTCTAATCTGTAGAAGTTCCAATTTTAGGTCAAATACTATTATTTTACTGCTATATTAGCGTTATTTTTGCCTTTTTTCTGTCCAACGGCTCCATGAACACACCTCAAATATGAGAAAAAAACAGATAATTGAATTACTACTTTTAGTAGTTTGTTGTTTTGTAGCTTTGAGTGCTAATGCACAACAAGGCGTTCAACGTTCAGATGCACCTGTACCTCAAAAAAATGTAACACCAAATTTGCCGCTTTCGCAAGATGCCCTAAAAGATAGTCTGCTAAAAGAAGTTAGCCACTATCCTTTTATTTTTGAAGGCACCATTCGCGAAACGTATCAATTTGAGGACGACAAACATGAAATATGGACAAGCACCTTGATAGAAATTCACAAGAGCTTTAAAGGAAACTTGCAAAGCGGCACAGTTGAACTGATGAGAAAAGACATAGACATTTTTGCTGACCGCCATTCTCCCCGCCAGCCACTCCCGCCCAATCCAGTTCAGGTAGACACTACTTCCGATATACCCGGTCAAGCAACTTCTGGCGTGTTTTTTCTCGACTCCTTATGCTATTTGCCAATTATAAAAATTAAAAAACGCAATTGCGACGGCAGACCACTTGACATAGCCATTAGCATTGATACAAATACAAGCCCTACACCCAAAGCCGTTTTTGCAGGTAAAGCAACTAACAAAATAAAACTTAGTTGCTGGGGAAATACAATATGGTATATTGTAGGATATGATTTTAGAGAAATTGATAATTATAACGATTTAGGAATTACATCGTTTTTAGATAAAAAAAGCAAAGTGCATAAAGTTGTTTTTAAAGATGTTGATGAAATATATAATTTTATCCATCGCATAGATGGATCACAATTAACCGATTTTACAAAAAAACAATTTAAAAAAATGGATTTCAAAGAGTGGCAAAGACAAAAATATCCTAAAAAAAAACCTACTGAAAAAAAAGAATAAGGTATTTTAAATCCTAAAATAAACAATCAAGAAAAACAAGTAATTTTAGATAGGTTGAATGACATAAACGGTACTGCAAATAAAAATCTAAAAATTGTTTCTGCCATGTTGTAACAATAATATCATTATATTTTCCTGTTCACTTTCTACATTCATTAGCTTCTCTCAGCGTTCATAAAAAAATATAGTGCCATTGCTATTTTTACTAAAAAACTATTAAAAACCACGATGAAGGGTGAAGAAACAAGCATATTTCTTTGCCCGCATTGTTACGTATATATAACACCCTCTGTCTATGACTCTAACTAAAAGTGCAGTAGAAAGAATTAATTTCGGCAAGATCCAGCAAACCTTTGCACATCCCGATTTGCTCGAAGTACAGGTGGAGTCTTTCCAAACGTTTTTTCAACTCGAAACCACCCCCGAAAATCGTAAGGACGAAGGTCTGTATCACGTTTTCCAAGAAAACTTTCCGATAACAGATACGCGCAACATTTTCATGCTCGAGTTTTTGGACTATTTTATTGATCCACCTCGATATTCTATCGAAGAATGTATTCAACGCGGCTTGACCTATAGCGTTCCGCTAAAGGCAAAATTGCGCTTGTCGTGTAATGACGAAGAACACATAGACTTCCAAACCATCGAACAAGAAGTATTTTTGGGTAATATCCCATATATGACCTCCAAAGGTACTTTTATTATCAATGGTGCTGAACGTATTGTGGTGTCGCAATTGCACCGTTCCCCGGGCGTGTTCTTTAGCCAAAGTGTTCACCCCAATGGCACCCGCATCTATTCGGCACGGGTAATTCCTTTCAAAGGTTCATGGATAGAATTTGCTACAGACATTAATAATGTCATGTATGCCTACATCGACCGCAAAAAGAAATTTCCCGTAACGACTTTGTTGCGCGCCATAGGTTATGATACCGACAAAGCCATTCTCGAATTGTTTGACCTTGCTGATGCAGTAGATGTAACACCCGACAACTTGGCAGCTAACCAAGGCAGAAAATTGGCAGCACGCTTGCTCAAAACATGGATAGAAGACTTTGTGGACGAAGATACAGGCGAGGTGGTGAGTATTGAACGTAACGAGGTGATTTTGGAGCGCGACACAGTGCTAAACGAAGCCAATATCGAAGAGATATTGGCAACCAATGTGCGTACTGTTATCCTCCAAAAAGAAGAAAAATCGGCAGACTATTCTATTATCTATAATACGTTGCAAAAGGATACTGCCAACTCCGAATTAGAAGCAGTACAACATATCTACCGACAACTTCGCGCCGCCGACCCACCTGATGATGAAACGGCTCGTGGTATCATCGATAAATTGTTTTTCTCCGACAAACGCTATGACTTGGGTGATGTAGGACGTTTCAAAATCAACCATAAATTGAATTTGGATACGCCAATGGACGTGCGCGTATTAACACGCGAAGACATCATTACCATCGTCAACTATTTGGTGCAGTTGTGCAACAGCAAAGCCGAAGTCGATGATATTGACCACCTTAGCAACCGTCGTGTGCGAACTGTTGGCGAACAATTGTATGCACAATTTAGTGTTGGTTTGGCTCGTATGTCGCGAACCATTCGCGAACGTATGAACGTGCGCGATAATGAGGTGTTTACTCCTATTGATTTGATTAATGCCCGAACACTTTCGTCGGTGATTAACCAATTCTTTGGTACAAGCCAATTGTCGCAATTCTTAGACCAAACTAATCCTTTGGCAGAATTAACCAACAAACGCCGTATTTCAGCTTTGGGTCCTGGTGGTTTATCACGCGAAAGAGCAGGTTTTGAGGTGCGCGACGTTCACTATTCGCACTATGGTCGCCTTTGTACCATCGAAACCCCCGAAGGTCCCAACATCGGTCTTATCTCTACCTTGTGTGTGTTTGCAAAAATCAATAATATGGGTTTCTTGGAAACACCTTACCGCAGAGTAGTAGACGGCAAAGTGCAGTTGGGACAGGAAGATGTACATTATTTGTCAGCAGAAGAGGAAGATAGTAAGGCAATTGGTCAAGCAACAGGTAATTTTAACCACAAAACAGGCGAATTTATAGAAGACCGTATTAAGAGCCGCCATGAGGGCGATTTCCCCGTTTTGTCACCCGACCAATTGGAATATATAGATGTTGCCTCGAACCAAATTGTGGGCGTGTCGGCATCCTTGATTCCTTTCTTGGAAAACGATGATGCGAACCGTGCCTTGATGGGTTCAAACATGCAACGTCAAGCCGTGCCTTTGCTTAAACCCGAACCGCCAATTGTTGGAACGGGTATCGAAAGTCGTGTGGCGCGGGACTCGCGCATGTTGCTCAATGCCGAAGGTCATGGTGTTGTGGAATATGTTGATGCCGAACAAATTGTGGTACGCTACGACCGTAGCGAGCGCGAGCGCCTTATCAGCTTCGAAAGCGATAGCAAAACGTATATGCTCACTAAGTTCCAACGCTCTAACCAAGAAACATGTATTAACCTTAAACCCATCGTCCGCAAAGGTGATGTGGTGGTGCCAGGACAACCTTTGTGCGAAGGTTTTGCTACAGCAGAAGGCGAGCTGGCATTGGGGCGCAATTTGTTGGTGGCGTTCATGCCTTGGAAAGGTTATAACTTTGAGGACGCTATCGTTTTGTCGGAACGCATCGTGAAAGAAGATGTTTTTACGTCTATCCACATCGAGTCGTTTGAGTTGGAGGTTCGTGACACCAAATTGGGCGAAGAGGAATTGACCAGCGATATTCCTAACGTGAGCGAAGAAGCTACCAAAGATTTGGACGAAGATGGTATTATCCGCATTGGCGCACACGTCAAAGAAGGTGATATTATCATCGGTAAAATCACGCCCAAAGGCGAGTCAGACCCCACACCCGAAGAAAAATTGTTGCGTGCTATCTTTGGTGACAAAGCAGGTGACGTGAAAGACGCTTCGCTCAAATTGCCACCATCAACCAAAGGTGTTGTTATTGGGCGCGAATTGTTTACGCGTGCCAAAAAGAACAAAGATAGCAAAGAAAAAGAAAAAGTAGAAGTATTGAAATTGGAAGAGATTAACAAACGCAATCTCTCCCAACTCAAGAAAATTGTTATCGATAAATTGGTGCGCCTCTTAGAGGATAAACGCTCCGAAGGTGTGCGTGGTAACTATAACGAGGAATTAATTCCTTTTGGTATGCGATTTACTCCTAGCGTATTGGACAACATCGATTTTTCGACCGTAAGAACCGACCGCTGGACCGACGACGAAGAACTGAACCGCAATATTCGCCAATTGTTGCACAACTATAGCATCAGGGTTGGCGAAGAAATGGCACGCCACAAACGCGAAAAATATACCATCAGCATCGGTGACGAATTGCCCGCAGGTGTGTTGAAAATGGCTAAAGTATATTTGGCTAAGAAACGCAAATTGCGCGTAGGTGACAAATTGGCAGGACGACACGGTAATAAAGGTATTGTTGCCCGAATTGTGCGAGTCGAAGATATGCCTTTCTTACCCGACGGCACGCCAATGGACGTAGTGCTAAACCCACTGGGCGTACCTTCGCGTATGAACTTGGGACAAATCTATGAAACCGTACTCGGTTGGGCAGGTAAAACCATGGGCTTGCGCTATGCCTGCCCTATCTTTGACGGACCAACCGTAAATACCATCGAAGACGAAGTCCAAAAAGCAGGATTGCCCTCTCTGGGACAGACCTATTTGCAAGACGGCGAAACAGGCGACCGTTTCCATCAACCAGCAACCGTAGGTATTATCTACATGCTTAAACTTTCACACATGGTTGATGACAAAATGCACGCCCGTTCTATTGGTCCTTACTCTTTGATTACGCAACAGCCTTTGGGTGGTAAAGCACAGTTTGGTGGGCAGCGTTTTGGGGAAATGGAAGTTTGGGCATTGGAAGCCTTCGGTGCCGCCAACATTTTGCGCGAAATCCTGACCATCAAATCCGATGACATTACAGGACGCGCCAAAGCGTATGAAGCCATTGTCAAAGGCGACAACCTTCCTGAGCCGGGCATACCCGAATCATTTAACGTATTGATACATGAATTGCGCGGTTTGGCACTTGATTTGGTGTTCGATTGATGCAATTTTTGACCAACATATATTGCAAGCATTGGGTAAATAACGCTTTGCCCAATGCTTGCTGGCTTGGTTAACAAACAAAATAGTTTAAACCTATGAAAATTTCAAAATTTCAATTTGAAGACAAATCCTTAGAGTGGCGTTTAGAAGAACTTTCACTCAACAAACTTACGCTTTTAGTTGGTGCATCAGGAGTTGGCAAAACGCAAATTTTGGGTGCTTTAATGGGTTTAAAGAAAATTACAGAAGGAAAATCTGCCAATGGTGTGGCTTGGTATGTCGAATTCGAAACGCTTGACAAACAAAAATACATTTGGCAGGGCGAGTTTGAAAACAAAGGAATTGCTATTTTTTTCGACAATGAAAGCGATAGTGATGAAGATAAAAAAGATAAACCAAAAATTGTTTTCGAAAAATTATGGTTAGACGGCAATTTAATTATTGACAGAACCGCTGAAAAAAATAATTTTCAACGGACAACCTACCATTAGATTATCACAACAAGAAAGTATCTTGAGCCTGCTTAAAGAAGAAGAATTAGTAAAACCTGCTCATGACGAATTTAAAAAATTATACTTGGCAGACCATTCTAATTCTGTGAATGCCGGAGGTGGCATTAGTTTTAGTTTTAGCTTTTTGAATGCCAATAAACTCACGAAAAAGTATAATAATTTAAAAAAAATACAAGAAAGTGAGTTAGAAACACCCTTGAAGTTTTTCTTTTTATCAAAAGCAGACAAAAAAACTCTTGCTACTATCAAACAACGTTTCAGTGATATTTTTCCGCAAGTTGAGGATATAAAAATTGCACCACTTGAGACAAAAGACAAAGAAATGCCCGATTTCTTGAAAGACTACCCTTTTATCCAAATCAAAGAAAAAGGTGTGAAAGATTGGATAAGTCAAAATCGAATTTCATCGGGAATGTTCCGCTCCTTAATGCAGCTAAGTGAATTGTATTTGTGTTCCGAAGGTACTATTTTTCTTATTGATGAGTTCGAGAACAGTTTGGGTATCAACTGCATAAACGAAATTACGCATGATATTTTGGCTTCGAGGAGGCAATTACAATTTATCCTGACAAGTCATCATCCTTATATTATTGATACCATTGGTTTCAATAATTGGAAGTTGGTGACCCGCAATGCTGGTATCATCAAAACGCACGATATTAGTAAATTCAATATCGGAAAATCGAAACACAGTGCTTTTATGCAATTGCTGCAATTAGAAGAATATCAAACAGGACAAGAACAGTTATGAACATTTATTTCTTAGTAGAAGGCAAACGAATAGAGATGAAGGTTTATCCGAAGTGGTTATCATATCTTGTTCCTGAATTGCAACGAAGTACAACTTTTGATACTGTTGCTCAAAACAATTATTTTATTTTTAGCGGCAATGGTTTTCCGTCTTTGCTTAACAATCATTTGCGAAATTGTGTTATTGATATTAATAATGCAGGGAATTATGACTATTTTGTTATCTGCCTTGATGCAGACGAGCAAAGTATAGATGCTTGTAAACAAGAAGTCTTGGATTTCATGGCAGAAGAAAATATTGCTCTAAATCCGAACACGAAGTTTGAAATCATTGTGCAAAATAGATGTTTGGAAACATGGTTTTTGGCTAATCCCAAAATTTTCAAAAAAAATCCCAGCAACGATTTTTTGAGAGAATGTGTAGCTTTTTACAATGTAAAAAAAGAAGACCCCGAATTGATGGGAAAACTACCCGACTTTGGAGATTCGGTTTCTGTATTTCATTCAAGCTATTTGCAAGAACTTTTAGCAGAAAGGAATGTTTCTTACAGCAAAAGAAGTCCCGGAACCGTTACAAAAGAATATTTTTTGCAAGAACTGATTTTGCGAAATCAAAAAACGAATCACATCGCATCGTTTAAGAATTTCGTTCAATTTTGCGAACAAACACGCAAAGAAATATAACACTATAAACAAAGTTGTACACAGCAATTGTTGCGTAGTTTATTAGAGACAACTACCCAAAACCGCTATTACAAAAAACAAACTTTATTTCACCCAATAAACCAAAGGAGGAAAGATGCCACCTTTCAAACGCGAAAGTAAAGTTAACAGCAATTTCTCTACCATTACGGTCTGTTTAGCCTCACCCGATGCTATTCTTGAACGCTCACACGGTGAGGTAGTAAAACCCGAAACCATTAACTACCGTACCTACAAACCCGAACGCGACGGGTTGTTTTGTGAGCGCATTTTCGGTCCTGTTAAGGATTATGAATGCTATTGTGGCAAATACAAACGTATTCGCTACAAAGGAATCGTGTGTGACCGTTGCGGCGTTGAAGTGACCGAAAAGAAAGTACGTCGCGAGCGCATGGGACACATCAAATTGGTGGTACCCATTGTTCATATCTGGTATTTCAAATCCTTGCCCAACAAAATTGGTTACTTATTGGGCATTTCCTCCAAAAAATTGGAAAGCATCATTTACTATGAAAAATATATTGTCATACAAAATGGTGTTTATGAAGACGTGCCTGTTGGCGAACTCCTAACCGAAGACGACTATCTCGATATCTTAGACCGTCTTCCAAAGGATAACCAATTGTTGGACGATACCGACCCCAATAAATTTGTCGCCAAAATGGGTGCCGAAGCCATAGAAGATTTGCTTAAACGCCTCAATTTGGACGACTTATCTTATGCCCTTCGCCATAGCGCTGCCTACGAAACTTCGCAACAGCGTAAAGCCGAAGCTCTCAAACGATTAAGCGTTGTGGAGGCTTTCCGCGAAGCCAATTCTCGCGTCGAAAACCGTCCCGAATGGATGATTGTGCATTACTTGCCCGTTATTCCACCCGAATTGCGCCCATTAGTGCCTTTGGACGGCGGACGTTTTGCTAGTTCCGACTTGAACGACCTTTATCGTCGTGTAATTATTCGCAACAACCGCCTAAAACGTCTCATCGAAATCAAAGCTCCAGAGGTGATTTTGCGCAACGAAAAACGTATGTTGCAAGAAGCCGTCGACTCCTTGTTTGACAACTCCCGCAAATCCAATGCCGTTAAAGCAGAAGGTGGGCGTTCACTCAAATCTTTGTCCGATGTATTGAAAGGCAAACAAGGTCGTTTCCGTCAAAACCTATTGGGTAAAAGGGTTGACTATTCTGGTCGTTCGGTAATCGTGGTGGGACCTCACCTCAAAATGCACGAATGCGGCTTGCCCAAAGATATGGCAGCCGAATTGTTTAAACCATTTATTATCCGAAAACTCATCGAGCGTGGCATTGTCAAAACGGTGAAATCTGCCAAAAAATTGGTTGACCGCAAAGAACCCGTAGTGTGGGATATTCTCGAAAACGTATTGAGAGGTCATCCCGTATTGCTAAACCGTGCGCCAACCCTCCACCGTTTGTCTATCCAAGCGTTTCAACCCACTTTGATAGAAGGCAAAGCAATTCAGTTACACCCTTTGGTGTGTAGTGCGTTCAACGCCGACTTTGACGGTGACCAAATGGCGGTTCACGTGCCATTGAGCAACGCCGCTATCCTCGAAGCACAATTGTTAATGTTGTCTGCCCACAACATCTTGCACCCACAAAACGGTACGCCAATCGCACTACCGTCGCAGGACATGGTATTGGGGTTATACTATATCACCAAACAAAAACGTAGCACCGATACCGAAAAGGTAAAAGGTGAAGGCAAATTGTTCTATTCACCCGAAGAAGTCATTATTGCCTACAACGAACAAGCCTTAGACCTACATGCTATTATCAAAGTGCGTGTAGCTGTACGACAAGAAGACGGTTCATTGGCAACCAAATTGATGGAAACTTCCACTGGACGCGTACTGTTCAACCAAGTTGTGCCAGAAAAAGTAGGTTATGTCAATGAATTATTGTCTAAAAAGAACCTAAAACGCGTCATTGGCGAAATCACCGCTATTGTTGGTATTGCCCGCGCCGCCAAATTCTTGGACGACATCAAAGACATGGGCTTCCGTTGGGCGTTTCGTGGTGGCTTGTCTTTCAGTTTGAAAGACCTATTAGTACCTTCCGACAAATACGATATGATTGGTGAAGCCAAACTAGAAGTAGAAGAAGTGGAAGGTAACTACGAAATGGGTTTGATAACCAATAACGAACGCTATAATCAGGTAATTGATATTTGGACACGCCTAAGCACTCGTATCAAATCAAAACTCATCAAAGGTTTTGAAACCGACCGACAAGGTTTCAATCCTGTATATATGATGTTCCACTCTGGTGCAAGGGGTTCTGAACAGCAAATTTTGCAGTTAGCTGGTTTGCGTGGTTTGATGGCAAAACCGCGAAAATCGGGTTCGTCAGGTCCCGAAATCGTAGAAAACCCCATCTTAGCTTCGTTCAAAGAAGGTTTATCGGTCTTAGAATACTTCATCTCTACACACGGAGCGCGCAAAGGTTTGGCGGATACCGCTTTGAAAACAGCCGATGCAGGTTATTTGACACGTCGTTTGGTCGATGTAGCACAAGACGCTATTATTGCCGAAGAAGACTGTGGCACTTTGCGTGGTATCGAAATTTCGGCATTGAAAGACAACGAAGAAGTTATCGAGCCGTTATACGACCGTATCCTCGGACGTGTGGTATTGCAAGATGTTGTTGACCCATTGACAGGTGAATTGCTCATCGAAGCAGGTGGCGAAATCAGCGAAGACTTAGCACGCCTTATTGACCAAGAAACAGGTATCGAAACCGTAGAAATTCGCTCGGTATTGACTTGTGAATCCAAACGTGGTGTGTGTGTCAGATGCTATGGTCGAAACTTAGCCAACAACCGTATGGCACAAATCGGCGATGCAGTAGGTATTATAGCAGCACAATCTATTGGTGAACCGGGAACGCAGTTAACCTTGCGTACTTTCCACACAGGTGGTCAAGCCTCGACAATTGCGAACGAATCGAAATTAATAGCCAAATTTGATGGTCAAATCAAGTTCGATTTTGTGCGTACAGCCTCGCATACTAGCAAAGATGGCGGCGAAAAAATTACCGTTATCGGTCGTACAGGTGAAATTCATATTATCGATACCGATGGTCGTCAGTTGGTGTCCAACAACGCCCCATACGGTTCAATCCTATTGGTCAAAGACGGAGATGTGGTCAAAAAAGGCGATGCCATTTGCGAATGGGATCCCTACAATGCCGTTATCGTATCAGAATACGCAGGAACGGTTTCTTTTGACAGCATCATAGACGGTATTACGTATCGCGAAGAAGCCGACGAACAAACAGGTTTCCGCGAAAAAGTAATCATCGAAAGCAAAGATAAAACCAAAATCGCAGCCATTATTATCACCGATTTGGAGGGCGAAGAACACTATATCAACCTTCCTGTGGGCGCACACATCAGCGTAGAGGAAGAAGAAGAGGTGTATCGCGGACAAACTTTGGTCAAAATCCCACGTACTTTGGGTAAAGTACGCGACATCACAGGCGGTTTGCCACGTGTAACCGAGCTTTTCGAAGCCCGAAACCCTTCCAATCCCGCTATTGTATCAGAAGTTGACGGTGCCGTGACCTTTGGTAAAATCAAACGTGGTAATCGCGAAGTTATCGTAACCCCCAAAGAAGGCGAACAACGCAAATATCTTGTGCCATTGTCTAAACACATCTTAGTACAAGAAAATGACTTCGTGAAAGCAGGTATGCCCTTGTCTGATGGTGCCATTACACCTTCCGACATCTTGAACATCAAAGGTCTATTTGCAGTACAAGAATACTTGGTCAACGAAGTACAAGAAGTTTACCGTCTGCAAGGGGTTGGTATCAACGACAAACACATCGAAGTTATTGTACGCCAAATGATGCGAAAAGTAGCCATTATCGATGCAGGAGACACCCGCTTCATGGAAGGTTTGCCCGTCGATAAATTAGATTTTATGGAAGAAAACGATAAAATCTATGACAAACGCGTTGTCACCAATGCCGGCGAATCGCGAAACCTCAAAGAAGGACAAATTGTATCTTTGCGCCAATTGAGAGAAGAAAACTCATATTTACGCCGCAACGACAAAACCTTAGTAGAATGCCGAAAAGCCGTGCCTGCCACTGCTCGTCCTTTATTGCAAGGTATCACCCGTGCTTCATTGGGTACAGGTAGCTGGATTTCAGCCGCTTCGTTCCAAGAAACCACCAAAGTTTTGAGTACAGCCTCCATCAACGCCAAAGTCGACCACCTTGTCGGTCTAAAAGAAAACGTTATTGTTGGACACCTCATTCCCGCAGGTACAGGACACCGCGCTTTCCACGACATAGAAGTCGAACACAGATAAATGTTCTTTTTCCACATAACAAAAAGCCTCGAGTATCTATGATACTCGAGGCTTTTTTCATTATCCTACCATTTTATTTTAACTATTTTGTCGGAATTTATACATCGGATTGTTTCAAAAACTCCGATGTAGATAGCCAAGCCTTATGGCAAAATTTTAACTTGTTTCAAGTTCAACAAATTTTGTGGATTATTGCCCAAATGTTGCACTTTATTCGACACAAAACGCAATACTTCGCCATAATAAATAGGCACAAGAGGCATTTCTTCTACCAACAAATTTTCGGCACGTTTGTAAAGGTCATAACGTTTGGTAGAATCGTTTTCTTGCAAGGCTTGTCTATAAATACAGTCATATTGATAGTTATTAAACCGCGTATAGTTGGGTGGCGCACCATTGGGCGAATAAAAACAAGCGAGATAGTTTTCTGCATCAGGAAAATCGGCGAGCCACGAGCCTGTAAACAACATCGCTTGTCCCGAATTGCGCTTTTTGGTGAGCATGGCGGGAGCCGCATTCACTTCTATTTCGGTCGGAATGCCCACTTCGGCTAATTGTTTTTGGATACTCAAACACATTTCTTTATAAGTAGCCACCGTTTCAATAACAATTGGATTAATGCCTTTGCCGTTGGGATAGCCTGCTTTGGTGAGCAATTGGCTTGCTTTTTTGGGATTATACGAGCAACCTTGCACCCGCATAGAATCGAACGAAGGCATTCCGTTTGGCACAAAACCCGCGTGAGCGGCATAACCTATATTGTTTCGCAAATAAGTTAGCATTTTTTTTCGGTCTATGGCATAACTAATCGCTTGGCGCACTTCGCGTTTTTTGAGAGCAAGATGAATTTGTAGCGAATCATTAGTCTGTATGCCCAAATATTCGGTCAACAATTGTGGTGTTCGCAAAAGTTGTATCCGTTTTTCCCAAGTCGGTTGCAACTGCCCATTTGCCAACAAAAGATCATCTTTGTAGGTGGGGTGAATATCAAACAAAGCGTCCAATTTCCCTTGTTCAAACTGTAGATATTCGTTGCGACGGTCGGCAGTAAACGTAATTTTCACCCCATCGATAAAAGGCATTTGTTCGCCCGAGGCGGTGCGTTCGAAATAATGATTGTTTTTCACCAAAATAATTTGTTGGTCAATCTGCCATTTCAAAAAACGAAACGCGCCCGTTCCAACAGGATTTTGCCCAAAATCTTTGCCATAATGCTCCACCACCTCTTTCGGCACAACACAAAAGTATTGCACCGTCAAAATATTGAGCAACAAAGGGCAAGTTTGGTCTAAACGAATGACAAAAGTAGAATCGTTAGGAGCTTCAAAATTTTGCGGACTTTTGATATAACTACTAATCAACCAAGTGCCGGTCGAAGCCACTTCTTTGTCCAAAATACGCCCAAAACTATACACAAAATCAGCCGCAACCACCTTTCTTCCTTTACCTTCGGAAAAAAAAGAACTGTCATGGAACCGCACATCTTTCCGCAAATGGAAAGTATATGTTTTGCCATCGGGCGACACGTCCCACCTTTCGGCAATGCAAGGCTGCACCCGCAGTTGGTCATCAACCTGCACCAAACCATTAAACAGCAAATTAATTCCCCAAAGGTTCATGCGATTGCGTGCAAAAGCAGGGTCGAGCGAGGTGATATTGTCCGCTTCGTTATAGCGAAAAAAAACTTTACCCGACTCGCCATCATGCGAACAGGCAAAGAAACCGCTAACAACCAGCAATAAAAGAAAAAATAAAGCAACAGGACGCATAATTTTTTAAAAAACTAAAGATTTGGACAACAAAAAAGTAGGTAAATCCAATTTGTTAACAAAAATGATTCATAAATTTGGTATAGCTATTTTTTGGGCGTTTCCCTGCGGGTCGGGCTTTACAGGGCTTCGCTCCGCTTCGGTGCTGCGTTGCTCTCCGCACTGGCTAACGCCACCCTTCCAATCCCTAACGCGCACAAGATAGCCACACACCAACCTTTAGAGTTGCATCGGACGCACAGCCTCCGACACCACCAAACGTCCTTCCGTATGATTTTGGATATATTCCACCGACACATCGGGCGCATGTTCGAGCAATAAAAATCCTTCATGCGTAATATCCAATACTGCCAATTCCGTTACAATGCGGCGCACACAGGCAACACCCGTCAAAGGCAAAGTACATTTTTTGAGCAATTTAGATTCGCCCGCCTTATTGACGTGCATCATCGCAACGATAATATTGGCTGTACCCGCCACCAAATCCATCGCCCCGCCCATGCCTTTAACCATTTTTCCCGGAATTTTCCAGTTAGCAATATCGCCCGTGTCCGACACTTCCATCGCTCCCAAAACCGTTAAATCGACGTGTTGTCCGCGAATCATCGCAAAACTTTCGGCAGAACTAAAAAAACTACTGCCCGCCAAAGTCGTTACAGTTTGTTTGCCTGCATTAATAAGGTCGGGATCCACTTCGGCTTCGGTCGGAAAAGGACCCATACCCAACAATCCATTTTCGGACTGTAGCACAATGGTCATACCTTTGGGAACATAGTTGGCAACCAGCGTCGGAATGCCAATGCCCAGGTTAACATAGTAACCGTCTTGTAATTCTTGAGCAATGCGCTGTGCAATGCCGTGTTTGTCTAATGGCATAAAATTAATATTTTGTTTTTGAAGTTTCCGAGAGACGTGGATTAGATTTGTAACGACGATAAGCACTCGCAAAGACGTTGTTTTGCACAATAACCGCCAAAATTGTTATTTCATTCGCCAAATTATGGCACAATACGGCTCGCAACATCACTCCAATCGCTTTCGATATTGTTAACACAGTAGGATTTGATGCGTACCCAAATTGTTTTACCCGATTCAAGTCCGCTCAAAATGGCGTTGCGGGAACTTGTAATGATTTTTACAGTTTGTTTAGAAAAAGACTCAGGAGAAGTATTGCCGTATGCCCATACAATTCCATAGCTTTTTGCACCTTTGACAGACTTGAATTTTAATTTTAATGTTCCGCGTGTGTGAGGAATTTCTTGCAGGCTAACAGCTTGAGGCACACCGCTATTAGGTGGGACAGAGTTGTTTTTTTCGCGCGTTTTCAAACCCAAAGCTGGCACTAAGGACTTGTTTTGGGTTTCGTTAACAATTTTTTCTACGTAAGAAATATTGGCTTTGAGCGATATTCTTATGTCAAACAATTCCTGCTTGGTTTTTTGCTCCAATTCGTTTGCTTCTGCACGAAGAGTTTGCGCTCGATGTTGATTTTCTTCAACAAAATCTATTTTTTTTTGCAATTCTTCCGAGCTGACAGGGATATTTGATAGTTCGTCTTTATGTGTATCCATACCACCTATCATTACTTTGGAGCGTTGTAGTATTTCTAAATCGGATAAACGTGTGACATTGGTGATGATAATTATTTTTGCCATACCATGAAATTTTATTAAGAAATAGTTTTGTACTAAATGCTTATGTATTCGTTTGGAGAACAAAGGTAAGTGTTTTTTTTGAAAAATCAAATGTTTTCCGTCCAAAATCAAGCGTTTTTTTCAAAAAGCAAATGTTTTTCGTCCAAAATCAAGCGTTTTTTTCAAAAAGCAAATGTTTTTTTCCCAAAATCAAGCGTTTTTTTCAAAAATCAAATGTTTTCTATCCAAAATCAAACGTTTTTTTCAAAAAGCAAATGTTTTCCATCCAAAATCAAGCGTTTTTTTCAAAAAGCAAATGTTTTCCGTCCAAAATCAAGCGTTTTTTTGAAAAATCAAATGTTTTCCATCCAAAATCAAGCGTTTTTTTCAAAAAGCAAATGTTTTCCGTCCAAAATCAAGCGTTTTTTTGAAAAATCAAATGTTTTCCGTCCAAAATCAAGCGTTTTTTTCAAAAAGCAAATGTTTTCTGTCCAAAATCAAGCGTTTTTTTCAAAAAGCAAATGTTTTCTGTCCAAAATCAAGCGTTTTTTTCAAAAAGCAAATGTTTTCCGCCAAAAATCAAATGTTTTTGGGAGAAATTAAGTATTAATCCTCAATACTAAACACATCTGCATCTTTCCAAGCAGGAAAAGCTGTTCTATATTGTTCTAATGTTGTTTTTGAAAGTTTATAGGTGAGCAAAGCAGCTTTATCGACTTGTTCTATCAGTATTTTTCCCTGAAAATCGCTAATAAGGCTATTGCCACTATGGTATAGACCGTTGTCATCGGTGCCGCAGCGATTAACTCCTACACAATAACATAAATTTTCGATAGCGCGTGCCTGCAATAAAGTTCGCCAAGGATGTTGTCGGATTTGGGGCCAGTTGGCAACATACAACAACACATCGTATGCTTGTTGGTCAAAACGGTTTCGCGCCCAAACAGGAAAACGCAAATCGTAGCACACCAAAGGACAAATAACCCAACCTCTGAAATTAATCAATAGTTTGTCGGTTTTTCCTGCTGTATAGACTTCGTTTTCCTGCCCCATTCGAAACAAATGGCGTTTGTCGTAGTACAAAACGGCGCCGTCGGGCATGACCCACAATAGCCGATTGACATATTGTCCTGCTTCGTTTTGCATAATTAAACTGCCCACCATCGCCGCATCTAAACGTTTTGCCCACTGTTGCAGCCATTTTGTTGTTTTTCCGCCCATCGTTTCGGCAAAAGGCGCAGCTTGCATGGTGAAAGCCGTTGTAAACATTTCGGGCAAAATAACTATATCGGTCGGCTCGTCAATTTGTTGCAGATAGGCATCATATTGTTGGAGATTGAGGTCGATTTGTTCCCAAGCTATATCGTGCTGTAGGAGACAAAGGCGTAGATGTTCCATATTTTTTAAGGAATAAAAATTTGGTGATGGTGATGATGACTCCCAAACTTACACTTCCACCAAAGTGGGATATTGCTGCGCATACCAAGCAATAAATTGTGCAATACCTTCGCGCAAAGGCGTTTGTGGGTGATAATTAAGGAGGTGTTGTGCTTTAAATATGTCGGCAAAAGTTTGCGGCACGTCACCTGTCTGTTCGGGCAGGCGTTGTAGTTCGGCTTTTTTGTCGAGCAATTCCTCTATCGTTTCCACCAACTCGGACAGCGAAACGGTATGGTGATTGCCGATGTTAATAATTTCGTAGGGCGATTGGTCATAGTGAATTGCCGCCACAATAGCTTGTACAATGTCTGCCACAAAAGTATAGTCGCGCCGCGTATTACCGTTGCCATAAAACGGAATAGGTTTGTTGTTGTTGATGTGTTTAACAAATTTGTGAATCGCCAAATCGGGACGTTGACGGGGACCATATACTGTAAAAAATCGCAGTGCTAAAAAGCGGATATTGTAGAGGTGCGAATAAACATGCCCCAGCAATTCGGCGGAAATTTTGGTGGAAGCATATGGGCTAATAGGGAGCAGTAGCGCGTCCGATTCGCGCCAAGGCACATTGGGATTAGTGCCATAAACACTGCTCGATGAGGCAAAAACAAATTGTGGTGTGTGGTGTTGAGCAGCCCATTCCAACAAATTTTGCGTACCCGAAACATTAGTGGTATAGTATTGACGGGCTTGTTGTATGCTGGGTCGCACACCCGCTTTAGCTGCCAAATGCACTATGCAATCGTAGTGTGCAGCCAGTTGGTTTTGCAAAAAATCGTTATCATTAATATCTCCCTCAATAAGTCGTGTGCGGGAGTTTTGCAGTGCTTTTTCGATATTGGCACGTTTGACCATTGGGTCATAAAAAGGCTCAAAGTTGTCGATAATCGTGATTTGGTAGGGGGTATTGGCGAGCAAATACTCCACCAAATGGCTACCAATAAAGCCTGCACCACCTGTAATCAAGATATTTTTCATCAGCGATGGGTCGTTGTGTTAAATTTTTGGGCAAAGTTCGCTAAAGTTTTCAAATTGTCCAATAAAAGTGCTACCTTTGCCTTGTATTGATAAAAATTGTCGGCTAAGTTTTTTTATATCATCTTTAATTTGCCAATTTTATCGTGTCTATCCGTGGTTTTTTCAAAAATATCGTTTATCGCGTCAATGTAGCAGTGGCACTGCTATTGTTATTGACCTATAGTGCGCCTTATATTAACCCGCAATTTTTTTGGTTGCCTGCATTGTCGGGACTGACCTATAATTTTTTGTTGTTGGTCAATGTAGGTTTTGTGGCTTTTTGGCTCTATAGACGCAGTTGGTACATATTGCTTTCGTTAGGCGTTATTGTGTTGGGTGCGCCGCTGTTGCAAAACACCTTCGCTTTTCGGCTCAATAGCTGGGGCAACAAAAATGCGCAAACTGCTGATAGTTTGCGCACCAAAATCATGTCCTATAATGTCAATAATTTTGACCTTTATAATTGGAACAAAAATGAAGAATCGCGCAACAAAATGCTCGAATTGATTCGAGGAGAAAATCCTGATATTATTTGTTTCCAAGATTTTTATACACAAGACGATTCGGTGTTTAACAACATTTCGGAGTTGCAAAACAAATTAAACTATCCTTATTTTCACCTCGAAAAAACACTCACCTTGCGCGAAAAAGATCATTGGGGATTGGCGGTTTTTTCGCGCTATCCCTTGTATAATGCCCACAAAATCAAATTCAATAATTCGAAATACAACGGAGCTTTTCAAGTTGATGTGTCGGTGCATGAACGCCCGATGCGTTTGTTCAATGTGCATTTACAATCTACCCATTTAGCGCCCGACGACCTGAAATATGTCAAGAAAATTGGTGAAAATATAGAACAAAAAGAAACCTCAGAACACTGGCGCTCTATCAGTAGCATTGTGGAAAAATTGAGAACGGCTTACGAAAAACGCAGCGAACAAGCCCAAATCATCGCCGACAGTATCGCTCACTCGCCCTATTCAGTAGTGGTTTGTGGCGATTTCAACGATACACCCGTTTCCTATAGTTATCGCAAAATTTCGCATCCGCTGCAAGACGGTTTCTTGTCTGACGGCATTGGTTTTGGTGGCACCTATAGCATCGGACCACTACCACCGTTTCGGATAGATTATGTATTGGTAGACACCTCGTTTGTGGTCTACAATTTTGACATTATTGCCAGCAACAAAAATCGCTCCGACCATTCGCCCGTAGTATGCGAAATTGGTTGGAAGGATTAAGGCCTGTTGAGGTTTGTTATTTTCTTTCTTTTTTTTCCGAAAAAATATATCGATATATGTTCTACTCAAACGTCAGAGAAGAAGAACTAAAAAATAAAGTTGCTCAAGATTATTTTGGGGCTTTCGATTGCACAAAAATCATCGGCAACATAGATTTTTGTGTCACTTTGTTGCTCAAGGAGCATTTGTTTGACACACAGTCACTTTTGTGGGCAGAAGCCAAACAAGGCAACAAAGCGGATATTTATGAGTCTTTTGTGCAGTTGATTCTGACCATTGGCAAGGCTCGCACCTTTGACACACACCTGCCTCCTGCCTTTTTGGGTGCTTTTGATGCCGAAAAAATTGCGTTTGTTCCCTACAATGATGTGCAAAATATTTTTTACCAAAACGATTTCAATTGGAAAGTAACGCCTTCGAATTATGATTCCAAAGAATTTAAGCAGGTGTATGAAAAAGTGAAGCACATCATCGAAAACCAATCTATGCTGTTCGCTTTTGGGCGTGATGACGACGAATTGCGAGCTTTTATCCAAAGCAATTTTGTGGAAGATAAAGCCACAACCAGCAAAATCAAAATAGACAAAAACAATTTTACAGTTATCTATAGCAAATGGTTAGCAGCAGTAAAACCGACTATTTTGATAAATTGGGAGGTAGCCCAAAAAAATGGTGTTATAGATGGCGATTTTTATTTGGCAGACCTTTTGTCGCGCGACAATGAAACGCTGAAAGAAAAACTATACATTTTGCTCAAAAGTGACCGTTATGAAATAGATAGAAAGTTGGACGAAATGGGTTTGTTCGTCACCAAAACCGCCACTTTTAACGACCGCCAAAAAGCACACCAAGCCTTTTGGAACAAGTATGAGCGTCCACCGAAAGAAGAATACTGGGATTATATTGTGGAACGGCGCGATTTGTTGGTGCCGCAAGATGTGCGCGAGCGAAAAGGAAGTTTTTTTACACCCCAAAGATGGGTTGAATTGTCACAACAATACATAGCTGATTTGTTTGGCGAAGATTGGCAGGACGAGTACTATGTGTGGGATTGTGCAGCAGGCACGGGTAATTTATTAACCGGTTTGACCAATAAATACCGCATCTGGGCATCAACATTGGACAAACAAGACGTTGATGTGATAAAAGACCGCATTAAAAACGGTGCCAATTTGCTCGAAGAACATGTTTTTCAGTTCGACTTTTTGAACGACGTTTTTGGAAAACTACCTCATTCTTTGCAGCAAATCATCAATAATCCCGAAAAACGAAAAAAGCTGATTATTTACATCAATCCGCCGTATGCAGAAATTGCAGGCAACAAAGTGGGTGTGAATTTGACTGCCATACATGACAAATATGCTACACAATTAGAAGTAGCCAATCGGGAATTATTTGCGCAATTTTTGATACGAATATACAACGAAATACAAGGTTGTAAAATAGCAGAATTTTCGAAGCTAAAAACTTTGTCAGGGGCTAATTTTCAGACGTTTCGCCAGCATTTTTTGGCAAAATTAGCTTGCTGTTTTGTTGTTCCTGCCAATACTTTTGATAATGTAAAAGGTCGTTTTCCGATAGGTTTTAAGATTTGGGACACGGCTATTAAACAATCTTTTGAACAAATTCAAGCAGATGTGTATGACCGAAACGGCATTAAATTGGGAAAACACAACATTTATTCCTATGCCGATTCGCTATATTTTAGCAAATGGATTACCTCGTTCAAAACAACTCATGGGCAATATTTGGGTTGGTTAGAAGGAGTTACGCGCAACGATTTTCAGGCACAACAAGGTATTTGTATTTTGAACAAAAAAGAACAAATTGCCGTACCGCGTGGCATTGCCATTTATGCTCAAAATTTATTGGTAGCTACCACTTGTTTCGCTGTTCGAAAAGTCATCGATGCTAATTGGCTCAATGACCGCGACCAATTTTTATATCCGAACGAAAGCTGGGCAAATGACCATCTTTTTCAAACTGATTGTTTTGCTTATACCTTGTTTAACAACAATATACAAGCAAAATTGGGCGTTAACCATTGGATTCCTTTTACCGAAGCAGAAGTAGACGCGCGCGACAATTTTGATAGCAACTTTATGACCGATTTCATGCGGGGAAAATTCAAACAAGATGCTTTGGACGAACTGTTTGGCAGCAGAAAAATAAGCCCTCCACCTACGGCTTTAATGTTTTCGGAGACTGCAAAAGTTGTTTTTGAGGCGGGACGCAAATTGTGGCAGTACTATCACGCTCAGGACAATTGCGACGTAAATGCTTCGTTATATGACATACGCGCTTATTTTCAGGGGTTCAATCCGCAAGGCAAAATGAACAACAAAAGTAATGATGCCCACTACTTGACATTGATAGAAGCACTGCGCGAAGCCTTGAAAAATCTGGCGAAAGCCATTGAACCAAAGATATATGAACATGGTTTTTTGAAAAACTAATTTCCAAATTAACTTAGCCAAACTTTATGAAAGAAATTTTTGTTATCTCTGATTTACATATTGGCGGTGCTGCTACTGCCGACAACTCCGACCGCGGTTTTCGGATATGCACCCATACCGATGTTCTGTCTGATTTTATTTATAGACTTTGTGACCGAAAAAAAGCATTTATCGAGTTGGTCATCAATGGTGATATGGTCGATTTTTTGGCAGAGCGCGACTTTGCCGCTTTTACCATTGACCCTAAAATGGCTGTGCAAAAATTGAAAAATATTGTGGAGCGGGAGTTCCAATTTTTCGACTCGTTGCAGTTGTTTTTGGCAACCGGACATCAATTGACCATTTTGTTGGGCAA
Organism: Chitinophagales bacterium; assembly: GCA_016787295.1. GTDB lineage: Bacteria > Bacteroidota > Bacteroidia > Chitinophagales > UBA2359 > JAEUUX01. The sequence continues at coordinate 10,430 of JAEUUX010000120.1, read as the reverse complement.
CCATGACATAGAGTTGGCACTACCCGAAGTGCAGGCTTATTTGCGTCAAGTGCTGAAAGCTGAACGCAAAAATTTTAATTTCATCTTGACCGATACTCCTTATATTGTGGGTAATGGTGCTGTGTTGATAGAACACGGCAATCGCTATGATGAGTGGAATTGGGTAGATTATGGTGCTTTGCACAAATTGATGGCACAGCAGGCTCGCGGTGAAAAAATAAGCGATTTTCGCCCGCCGAAAGGTAGTCGTATGGTAGAAATGGTCATCAATCCTGTCAAAGAAAAATACCGTTTTATAGACCTTTTAAAACCCGAAACCCAAGCCGTTTTGCCGATTTTGTTGGCATTGGAGCCCAGCTCAAAAAACAAAATTTCCACCATCTTGAGCATCTATACCAATTTTAGAGGAACAGAAGAACGCAGCGAAGACCAAGTTTTAGATGAAGAACTTTACAAAGTGTTGGGCGATGAGGTGGAGGGTTTCAAAGAATACGCCGAAGTGCCAACTACTACCCGCGAAACTTCCGAGAGGGGTACTTGGGAAGTGGTTACAGGTTTTGTAGATTTGTTACTCCGAAAAGACAATTCGCGCTTAGAAAAACGTTTACCTGCCCTTCATAAAGCCTTGTCTGTTTTGCAAAACGACCAAAGTTTTAATCCTGCACAAGAAAGTTTGAAGGAATACTTAGAAGCCGCACAACGATTGTCGGAACAAGGTTTCAAATACATTATCTTTGGACATACACATTTCGCTCGCAATGTGGAATTGTCCAATGGTGCGCGTTATTTCAATGCTGGTACTTGGGCAGACCTTATGCAAATCCCAATCAATATCCTCAACGAAACAGACTATAGCACTGCCATGCAATTGCTCGAAAAGTTTATGAACGATTTATTGATTAATCAAGTGGCACAATATGCTATTTTCAAACCTACTTATGTGCATATTGAATTGGACAATAGCGGCGATGTAGTCAATATTGATTTGAAGGAATATGAGTGTTAATTGCTACATTGATGTATACAAAAAACGGCAATGGTCTGTAGTGACATAGTGTCATACAGACCATTGCTGTTATTGTGGGACTAAGAAAGTAGATTGAGAAAAGAGAAACATCGAGAAAATAAAGCAACAAAAAAAATTGGCACTAAATTTGCTATTGTATGGTTAGTTTGTGACTAACTACGTGTTGATTCGTTACCAATTCCAAAACATACATGCCCGCCACTATGTTATTGCGATTAAGCACAAAACTATTTTTTCCGGCTTGCATTTGTTCTTTAGCAACAATACCCACCGTTTTGCCACTTATATCATATAAGGTAGCAGTAACGGTACTTTCTTGCGCCAAGCTGAAAGAAACAGTAGTGGTTGTCGCAAAAGGTTCAGGAGAGTTTTGGACATTTGTAATCACAGCTACAGATTGGGCATCAAAAACAAAGACTTTACTTTTTTCGGTTACTTGACAACCTTCTTCGCTGATGACAGTAAGAGAAATTTCGTAATTGCCGGCTTTTGCAAATGTATGCTTAGGGGAAGCATTTGTAGCAACTTGTCCGTCTCCAAAGCTCCAAGAGTATTTGGCATTGCCTACTTGACTTTGGTTGTTAAAACTAACTTGTAATCCCTGAACGGAATAATCAAATTTGACCTGATAATTACAACTTCCATGCGCAAAGTTGTGCAAGGTCAGAAAAACACATAAGGTAAAAAAAGCTGTTTTCATGAGTGTGTACTATTTATATGGTAAGAGAAAGTGTGACAATGATACACATTTTATACGAAAGTTTCGAATTAATGGGTCATTTAAACACAGTTTTTTATTAAATTTTTTTATTAATAATCTATAAAGCACTGATTATCAGGAAGTTATGACCAATAAAAAAAATGCCACGCAGCAACGCATGGCATTTTTTTTTGATTACGTTTTTTAAAATTTGTTGTGATAGCTTTGTCACATCAAAATCAAAAATTGTGCAAGCTATTTTTGTTTTTATTAAACATATTATTGATGTAAAAGGTCATCATATCTATACTTCCAGCCTTTGCCTTCACACTTAGGACACGGATTACTGCTTGGACTATATTTCTTTCCAATAGCCCACCAAGGTGTATAGAAAGGACGTGCCGACACACTTCCCCAGCCGCTACAATGTGGACAACGCGAGCGCCGTTTAAATTCCAAATTCCAGATATAGCGAAAAACAACCACCGCAATATATAGGCAAGCTATGTACATGGCATAATAGCCCAAAGTTCGGACAAAATCGATGGCTAAACACAATGGGATTAGTACCAAAGCGGCCACAACTATATATACGGCTCGCAAAGGCAAGCGTTCTTCTATGAAGGCGATATTGAAAATAGCATAGTATAAAAAAGTGGCGTATAAGACAGAAAACCATTCCCAAGGCGCTCCCGCTACGCCTGCCACAAAACGTCCAAACAGCAAAGCCACTAAAAGAATGGCAACTTTGTCGGACCAAGTGCTAATTTGGTGGTATTCGTTAAGTGCTATCAGTGCCAAAGCGCCTATAATGATATAGTAGTAATTAACGTAATAGTCGTAGCCATAGATTTTAAAAATAAAATCATTGGCGCGCAGTGCGTCAATGGCAACCCACAAACTGGCTAACATAATAAGGCTACCACCGCCCAATACCCATAAACTTGCCCTTAGCTCCAATGTTTTACTTTCTTCGGTGTATTCCAACATTTTTTGGGCTACTAAAAGAGCCAAAGGAGTGAGGGTAAAGGAATAGAAAATCTGCCATTCCAAATTTAGGACATCTTTTACTACCCAAGCTATAGCGCACCAAAGCACCCAAGTCAAAAAACTTGGGTCAAGGATAGGAGATTTTTGTAGGTAGTAACTCAACTTTTTGCCCCAAATAGCAGTTATGATAATAATTGCAAGAGGGATTAGAAAAAATTCGATGGAAAGGGACATATTGCAAAAAGGCATTGAGATGTGAAAAATACAGCAAAAATCGTTCCACTTTTTGATTATCCTCGACAAAAATCAAGGGTAGCTTCTACCAAAGACACGGCATCGGCGGGCAAGGTGTTGTGGTGCCAAGGGTGTGTTGCTCCAAAAACATGGTCAGCGGTGGGCAACAAAAGTAATTGGCTATGTGGACAATGCTGGTGCAAAATTTCGGCGGCTTGATAAGGTACGGTCGCATCTTTCTGTCCATGTATAATCAAAAATGGTATCCTCAAACTGCGAGCGGCATGTTGTACGTCTAAGCGGTCTTGGTTGGCAACAAAAGTTTCCCACAATTGATAGTACAAAGGCATGGCTTGTCCTGTGCGCGTGTTGGGAATATATAGCACGCCTTTGTCGCGCCATTCGTCCATATTGCCTATCTGCCAGCCACCGAATTGATGTACGGATGCCCAAGCGATAAGGCGACTAATGCGCAAGTCTTCGGCGGCTTTGATGATAGCAATGCCACCACCACGACTATGCCCAATGAGGCTGATTTGGCGCACATCTACTGGTTGCGGAGCCATAAGCAAAGGCAAGGTATCGGACACAAAATCGATAACGCTTCCCAAATCGTCCAACTCGATGCAATGGTTATTTTGTCCAAAAGCAGGTAAATCGGTGAATTCGGTGGGATTTTGCGGCGTGGTGCCGTTGTGCGAAAAATTAAATTTGACGAACACAAAACCTGCCGCAGCAAACTGTTGTGCAACCAAATCAAAATTCCCCCAATCTTTAAAACCCTTAAAACCATGCGCAAAAATGACGACCGGTAGCGCTTTTTCGGAGGGCATATAAAATACATCGGTCAGAATGGGGCGGCGATGTTGACCTTGTAGTTGGATATTTCGTAGAATTGTCATACATTTACGGCTTAGTTTGCCAATAGGTGCGCAATATTACGCCTTTTTTGTCATTTTTTGCAGCCTCAATATCATTTTGTCATCAAAATAACGCTATTTTTTAAGTCTACAGTATATGTCTACCGAATTTTTACTGATTTTTATCCTTTTATTGGCGGTATTGGTCTATTTGATAGCCGATAAAATCAAATCGCAACGTCCTCCTGCCAGCACTTCCGAAGCGGTTTTGTTGGACTTGGTCAACGAATTGAAACAACAACTCAACCAAAATGGTTTGCACCACCAACAACTTATCAATGATAGGTTAGATGATATTACACGTCAATTGGCAACGCACCAACAGTTTAATACGCGCCAACTGCTCGAACAACAACAACAAAGCGCGTCGCTAATGCATCAAATTACCGGAAAACTAGTGCATATAGAAGACACTAACCAACAGGTGTTGAGCATGACGGCACAAATGCGCGGCTTAGAACGCCTTTTTGCTTCGCCCAAACAACGTGGTATCATCGGCGAATTTTTGTTAGACAGTTTGTTAAGCCATGTTTTGTCACCCAATCAGTTTCAGTTACAATACCGTTTTAGGAGTGGTGTTGTGGTAGATGCAGCGATATTTTTTAAAGACAAAATCATTCCTATCGATGCTAAATTTCCGATGGAACAATATAAACGCTTAGAAAATGCAGAACACATACAACAAAAAAAACTGTTGGACAAACAATTTAGAGCCGACCTCAAAGCCCGAATCGATGAAACAGCTAAGTATGTTTTGCAACACGAAAACACCACTAATTTTGCGCTGATGTTTGTGCCTGCGGAGGGAGTGTATCATTATTTGCTCCAATATAGCGCTGCCAACAGCAACGACCCGCAACACGATTTGGTGGTGTATGCTTTTCAGAAAAAAGTCATTATTGTGTCGCCCAGCACTTTTTATGCTTATTTGGAGACGGTCTTACATGGTTTAAAAGCCCTACAAATTGAAGAGTCGGTCAAAGATGTGTTGCAAAAAATAACCGAACTGCAACGCCATTTATACCAATACGAAGAACATTTTTTGCGTTTGGGCAAACAGTTGCAAAGCACCCAAACGGTATATGACCAAGCTCGCCGCGAATTTGACCGCATAGACAAAGCCGTGACGAATATCAACCAACTCCCGCCCACAAACCCTAATAAGTTGTTTTGATACCAGAATTTTAAACAAAAGTTTCTGTTAATTGTTTTTTGTCTGTATCTTTGTGCGCTGAAAATTAGCTTTGGTATTTTGCTATGTTATTGCTGTAAATAGCACCTTTAGTAATTGCAAAAACTGTAGGCGGTGATATATGAAACAACATACCGAAGTTCCCTATTGGATAACAATGGCGCACCTGCCTAAATGGGGAGCAGAAAAAATTAACCGTTTGGTCATAAAAATTGTTCATGACCATCAAATGACCTTAGAACACTTTTTCCATACTGAAAACGAATGGAAAAATAGGTTTTCTTTGTCCGATACAGACATTGCAGCGCTACAAATCGCTAAAACGGAATTACCTAACAATGCTTTTTTAGCCGAAGAATTGTTATCACAAGGCTTCGAAATAATCCCTATCAATTCGCCTCTCTATGCTGTAACACTGAAAAATAACCTGAAAATTAATGCTCCTACTATCCTATATATTAAAGGCAATAAGCAAATCTTATCCGAAAACAGTATTGCAGTAGTTGGCAGCCGTGATGCCGATGCCACCTCGTTGGAGTTCACAGATAATGTAGCTCAAAAAGCTTCTGAACACTCCAAAGTCGTCGTAAGCGGATTTGCAAAAGGTGTGGATAAACAAGCCTTAGACAGCGCGATTAAACACAAAGGGCAAAGCATCATTGTATTACCACAAGGAGTCATGACCTTTGGAGCGGGTATCAAAAAGTATTATCAAGCCATAGTGAACGGCGACGTGTTGGTGCTTAGTACTTTTCACCCCAAATCTGTTTGGAGTGTCCGTTTGGCTATGGCGCGAAACCCAATTATTTATGCCTTAGCCAAAGAAATATATGTAGCACAATCTTCAGAGAGTGGTGGCACATGGGCAGGAGTCATGGACGGTCTCAAAAAGCAAAGAGTCATCTTTGTGCGTTATCCACAGCTAGGAGAAAAAAATGCTAATACTCTCCTAATTGAAAAAGGAGCAGTTGCTGTCGACCAACAAGGTAATGTCATAAGTGGTAGCACAACCGCTGAACAACAAAAAACAAATCCAGTATCTTCCAAAACTACTAAAAAGATACCAACCAAAGAGTTGACTATTTTTTAAGTAAGGATAAACCCCCTCTAAATCAATATAAAAAAACACCCCCTATTATATTATGGCATATTCAGATAAAGTTATTGACCACTACGAAAACCCACGCAACGTAGGAACATTGGACAAAAGCAAAAAAACAGTGGGAACAGGATTAGTGGGCGCGCCTGAATGTGGCGATGTGATGCGCCTCCAAATCGAAGTAGACGAAACAAGCGGTATTATTACCGATGCCAAATTCAAAACTTTTGGTTGTGGCTCGGCTATCGCTTCCTCGTCCTTAGCCACCGAATGGCTCAAAGGCAAAACCGTCGACCAAGCCCTTTCCATAGATAATATGGACATTGTGGAAGAATTGAGTTTACCACCCGTCAAAATCCACTGCTCGGTGCTTGCCGAAGACGCTATCAAAGCCGCTATCAACGACTATCGTACCAAAAATGGTATGGAGGCTTTGGTGTTCGAAGAAAGTATCGTACACTAACATGCTCCTGCTAACCCTATCCATATTGTATTTCGTGTTGAACAAAAAACTTATCCCTTCAAAGTCTTTCGCTTCGAAGGGATAGTTTTTTGCGTTGTTATTCGTGTGTCAAAGTCTTGCCTAATTTAGGTTATAATTTTGGATTTACTGAATTGTATTTCAAACCCAATTTTATAGTATTGTGACGAACTTATATCATAAAAATATCGCAGAATCGCATTTCTTAATCTAGTTCAATGGAATGGGCTATTCCAATACCGTATCTTTGCAATATCAAAACATTTGTAGCACCACAAATCCTTTATTGTAAGTTATGGACAGAAAAGATTTCATTCGAAAAGGCTTGTTGGGAACGAGTATTTTTGCAACAGGCTATCCTTTGGCAAACGCCATTAGCAATAACATTGACGAATTGCGACCATTAGACATCATAGGTTTTAATCATATTCCCCAAATTTCTGCTAACATTATGACAAATACAGTTCTACACAAAGCCAACACACGTGGTCATGCTGACCATGGTTGGCTCAATAGTTACCACAGTTTTAGCTTTGCCCACTATTACAATCCCGACCGTATGCACTTTGGGGTGTTGCGCGTCCTAAACGACGACACGGTTGCAGCAGGCATGGGTTTTGGAACACATCCACACGATAATATGGAAATCATTAGCATTCCATTGGCAGGCAATTTAGAACACAAAGACAGCATGGGTAATGTAGCTGTAATTCGCAATGGTGATGTGCAGGTGATGAGTGCCGGCACAGGCATTCAACATAGCGAATACAACAAAAGTAGTTCTGAGTTGGTAAAATTTTTGCAAATTTGGGTGTTTCCCAACCAACGCAATGTGAAACCACGCTACGACCAATTGAGTCTCAACAGCAAAGACCGAAAAAACCGCTTACAACAAATCGTTTCGCCCAATCCCGACGACGAAGGGGTTTGGATATACCAAAACGCATGGTTTCACTTAGCCGATTTTGACGCAGGTTTCGAACAAAGTTACCACACTAAACAAGCGGGTAACGGTGTGTATGTTTTTGTGTTGAGCGGCGAGCTGAACGTGAACGGACAAAGCCTCCAAATGCGCGATGGTTTGGGTGTTTGGGATACGCCCGAACTCGTTTTTACTGCCACCCAAAACAGCGAATTTTTAGTCATGGACGTACCAATGACTGTTTAAAACACCAAAATTATTTTTAACTTACAACAAAAAAATCTTTGTTTATGACAACAACCAAATGGACTGTTGATCCCGCTCACAGTGAAATTCTTTTTAAGGTAAAACACCTCATGATTACGAATGTAACCGGAACTTTTACCGATTTTTCTAGCGAAGCCGAAACCGTTGACAACAGTTTTAATCCTGCCACCATTCGCTTCGAGGCAAAAGTTGCATCTATCAATACCAATAACGAACAGCGCGACGCACACTTGCGCAGTGCAGACTTTTTTGATAGCGACAATTATCCCACCATCAACTTTGTGGCGGAAGCCTACAATAGTAACGAAAATACCATTACTGGCGACCTGACCATTCGTGGAAACACCCAAAAAGTGCGTTTAGATGTTGAATTTGGTGGCATTCAACCAGACCCATGGGGCAATACAAAGGCAGGTTTCAGTTTATCAGGTAAAATCAACCGTAAAGACTTTGGTTTGACTTGGAACGCCCCTTTGGAAGCAGGTGGTATGCTGGTGAGCGACGAAGTGCGTTTGCAATGCGAAATACAATTGGTAAAAAATAGTTAGTCTTAATTTCAAAACTTCCCAAAATCTCCTTTTGGGAAGTTTTTTGTTGAAGGGTATAAAATGTTGTCAAAAATAATTTCTGGAAATACCTCCAAAATGTTTTGTAAAGTATTGAAAAAAATAACGATATTTGCACCCAAAACCCAATAATGCTAAACCTTCTTACATTTAACGAGTCTATATGGTATATCGGAAGCCAAAACAACACCCGATTAACAAAATTGTTTACTTTTATAAATAGAATCGCAATGAAAAAAACGCTTTACTTATTATGTTCTTTACTATTGTGTGGAATACAGTTGTTGGCACAAAACTTACAAGTCAATACCACCACCACCTTAACTATGACCGAAAGTTGCCAAATGAGCGATATTGTCATAGAGTCGAGCATCACTAATACTTCCTCCCAGCCGATCACTTTTGTGTGGCAACGTACCGAGAATAATATTCCTGCTGAATGGTCTTCGTTGGTGTGTGACAATGTGACTTGCTGGTCACCAACCAAAAACACCAACAGTTTGACCTTGAATTCTGGTGAAACAACCATCATGAATATTCACTTCAAACCCTATCAAACAGCAGGGATAGGTACGGTTGTGATTACTATGTTTGACCAAAACAACCCCAATAATACGGTTGCTATTACTTATACTGCCACTGCAGACTGTAGTATCGCTTTGGGCAATACCAATAATAATATCGCTAAAAATGCTATTCGTATTTATCCCATTCCTGCTCGTGATAATCTAAACTTTGATTTAGGTAACATCACCAACGCTCGTTTTGTGGGTGTGTATTCTGTTATTGGCGAAAAAATTCAAGATTATTACATTCCAAGCCAAATGGCAACTTTCAATATCCCTACTGATTGTCTAAGTGCAGGCATGTACTTTGTTCGCATTACTGACAACAAAGGCAATGCCATTTTGAGCAAGGCATTCTCAAAAGTCGAATAATATTTTCTTGAAAATTGTATTTTGTTACTAACATAATGGCTGTCTCAAAAGTCAATTTTATCATTATTTTAAATGAAATTTTATCTATAAACCTCTGAAAATCAAGTTTATAAATAACATTAAATTTGCAATATGATAATTTTCAGAACTTTTGCGACAGCCACTTTTTTGTCTTGATTTTTCTTTCTGTTGCTGCTTTACTGCTTTTTTTCTTTCGTTACCAATGGCAACACTGCCCTATTACGCATTTTACGGATATAGGTAAACCTGTTTTTTGATGTCTTTGCTATTTTGGGGATTAGTATTATTTGGAAGGAAATCGTCGGTTTTATCTCCATAAGAAATTGTATTTGGGTGAGTTTGAGGTATTTGGGTAGCTTGCAAACTTTGTTCTAACTGTTGTTGTAACTCTATAGCTTGTCGTAGATGAGGATGTTCGGCAGGAAAAATCTGTTGAAAAATATTTATGGATTTGTCGATGTAGATTTTAGCTTTTGAGAATTGAGATTGGTTGTTATATAGTTCTGCCATGTTGATATATAATACAGCCAAACCGGGATGTTGAGGAGGTAATACTTGCTCTCTTATGGCACGACAACGCTCATAATAAGCCAAAGCAGTATCGTATTGAGCTATATTTGTATAAGTATTAGCGATGTTTAGATAAAGACTTGCTAAATCGGGGTGCTTAGTCGGCAGTATTTGCTCTCTTATGACACGACAACGTTCATAATAGGCTAAGGCAGTATCATATTGCGTTAGACTGTCATATACTATAGCTATATTCATGTAAAGACCTGCCAAACTTGGGTGCTGTGGCGGCAACATTTGCTCGCGTATCGCACGGCAACGGTCGTAGTAGGCTAAGGCAGTGTTGTATTGTGTTAGTCCCAGATAAGTAGTAGCCATGTTCATGTATACGGTAGCCAAATCGGGGTGCTGAGGTGGTAGGATTTGTTCCCATATCACGCGACAACGTTCATAGTAGATTAAAGCAGAGTCGTAGCGAGCCAAATATGCATAGTTATTTCCCAAGTTCATATAAACATCTGCCAAATCGGGATGCTGGGCAGGTAGAATCTGCTCGCGTATCG
>JAEUUX010000117.1 GCA_016787295.1 Chitinophagales bacterium | reverse complement strand
AATTATCGTGCTTGTTCGGTTGGGCGTTTTAGTAATGCTTTTTCGTTTTGCTAAAAATCTTCTCCGCAACACCCATTAACAATTGATAATTAACCATTAACAATTATTCATTTCTGCCCTTTTCCACTATCAGAATGGATTGTGACCAATAAAACTAAAAGTGAGCAACGAAAAGTGAAAAATGTTGCTTTCGCCTTTGGTTAAATTGGTTTTTATAGCTACTTTTGTTGTTGCATTTTCATACTTTTCATTTATCGTTATTAGTTTTTCACTTTTCTCAACCCTTTTCCACTATCAGAATGGACACAAGAATAATTGTTAATTATCAATGGTTAATTGTTAATTATCATGCTTGTTCGGTTGGGCGTTTTGGTAATAATTCTCTTTTTTGCTAAAAATCTTCTCCGAAACACCCGCTAATAATTGTTAATTATCAATGGTTAATTGTTAATTATCGTGCTTGTTCGGTTGGGTGCAGTATTTTTAACAATTATTACCCAAACAGCAAAAAAATGAACGGCTATAGAACGTTATTGTTCTATAGCCGTTTTTTTGTCTATTTATTTGCTATGAAGTTTTGCGCAACTGCTATTATACCGAATAATATTGCAGTGCGGCACTAATGTGCATAATAGCACCTCTTACAGGGTCAGGAGTCTGCCATAGTGAGCAAAATTAATGTTGCCTACAACAATTGTTAACAAATTGAAACGAAAAAGGGAAATTATTAAATCACGATACCTTAATAAAAAAGCCGAGACAATACCCTATTTTTCGCCAAAAGCATGGGAAAACCGAAAAAATTAGGTATTACCCCATAAAAATCGTACTTTTGCGGTATTGAATGCTACAAAACAGGAACATAGAAAAGATTTGCGCTAAATTATGTCAAAAATTACCCAAAATTTAGCAAAAGATACTACCTTAGCGCGTCAAAATGCAAATTTCTTTAAAACCAAATTATCTAAGACTATGGCACCAAATATTAGCCAAATAAGGAAAATCACCGGTAATCACACGCTCACCATCGAACAGTTTAAGGCAGAAGTAATAGCCGACTATCGTTTAGCCGTCATTAGCCGCGAAGTGAGTCTGATTAGTTTCAAAGATGTACAGAGTTATAATCGGGCGCAATTTGCTATTGTCGGCGACGGCAAAGAGTTACCCCAAATCGTTCTATCCAAATTTTTTCAGAAAGGAGACTGGCGTTCGGGCTACTACCGCGACCAAACCCTTGCCTTGGCGCTCGATATTGTGAATGTTGAACAGTTGTTTGCCCAACTTTATGCCGATACCAATCCCGAAAATGATATTCACTCGGCAGGGCGCATGATGAACAACCATTTTGCCACCGCCAACATAGACGAACAAGGCAACTGGCTCAATTTGATGGCACAAAAAAATGTTGCCTCTGATATGTCTTCTACGGCTGCACAAATGCCGCGCTCAGTGGGTTTGGCATTAGCCTCCAAACATTTTCGCCACACCAAAGCCCTACAACAATATCCCAATATCGAACAGTTGACCAATAATGGCAACGAAATTTGCTATTGCACAATTGGCGATGCCAGCACATCGGAAGGACATTTTTGGGAAACCATCAATGCAGCGGGTGTGTTGCAAATTCCCTTAGTGGTGTCGGTGTGGGACGATGGCATGGGTATTTCGGTCGAAAGACGCTTTCAAACCACCAAAAGCAGTATTTCGGAAGTATTGAAAGGCTTTGAAAGGGGAGAAAAAGCGGGTTTTGCTATTTTTAAGGTGGCAGCGTGGGACTACATGGGTTTGTATGAAACCTATAAACAAGCCAACGAATTGGCACGAAACGAACATGTTCCCGTTTTGGTACACGTCATCGACGTAACGCAACCTTTGGGACACTCTACATCAGGGGGCAACAAAAGCAAAACTGCTGACAGATTGACATATGAACAACAAAAAGATTGCAATGCCTGTTTTCGTCAGTGGATTTTGGACAAACGTTTGGCAACAGAAGAGATGTTGACCACCATAGACAACGAAGCGAGACAGTTGGTAATAGATGCCCGCAACAGCGCTTGGGAGAAAAACATACAACCTGTTAAAGAAGCCATACACGACTTCAAAGCGGTGTGTGCAACCATTAGCAGCCAAGTTAGCCAAACAGACATCGTAGCAAAATATAGCAATGACCCACGCATACAAATCAGCAAACAAAGCAACCCCTCGCGGCGCGAAGTGGCACAAGTGGCACGCCAATTGCTATTTGCGCTATGCCAAGAACCCGAACAAAACACGGCTCCTTTGCAGGCATGGATAGCGAATTTTCAGGCAGAAAACCAACAAATCTTTAGCCGATTTTTGCATACCGAACGCGGCAGACGCGTGGAAACCGTAGAACCCGTCGCAGCACGATACAGCGCCACATCGCCCAAAATGCCGGGCAACAAAATCATCAATGCGTGTTTTGACAAGGCTTTTGAACGCGACCCGCGCTTGGTAGTTTTTGGCGAAGATGTAGGCAAAATTGGCGATGTGAATGCTTGTTTAGCAGGTTTGCAAGCAAAATATGGCGAAGAGCGCATTTTTGATACGGGTATTCGCGAGCTAACCATCATGGGACAAGGCATTGGTATGGCTTTGCGCGGTTTGCGTCCTGTTGCCGAAATTCAGTATTTAGACTATTTTCTATATGGTTTGCAGCCCATTTCCGACGATTTGGCGTGTTTGCAATACCGCACGTATGGCAAACAACATGCTCCTTTGATTATCCGTACACGTGGACACCGTTTGGTAGGTATTTGGCATTCGGGTTCGCCTATGGGTTTGCTGTTGAGTAGCGTGCGGGGTGTGCATATAGCCGTGCCGCGCAATATGGTACAAGCAGCAGGAATGTACAATAGCTTGTGGCAATGCGACGAGCCGGCTATTGTGGTGGAATGCCTGAATGCCTACAACAAAGCAGAAACTTTGCCCGATAATATTGGCGAATTTTGTGTGCCGTTTGGCGTGCCAGAGATATTGCGCGAAGGCAGCGATGTAACTTTGGTGACTTATGGTGCTTGTTGTCCAATTGCAATAGAGGCGGCACAGCGTTTGGCGAGCGTGGGCATCGAGTGCGAGGTAATGGACGTGCAAACCCTGCTGCCCTTTGATATTCACGAACACATTTTGCAGTCAGTCAAAAAAACTAATCGTTTGTTGGTCATTGACGAAGATGTGCCGGGTGGTGCCTCTGCCTATTTGTTGCAACATATAGTAGAACAACAAGGCGCGTATCGCTATTTAGACTCTGCTCCACAAACCCTAAGCGGCAAAGCGCACCGTCCTGCGTATGGCATGGCGGGAGACTATTATAGCAAACCCAACGAAGACGATATAGTAGAAAAGGTCTACCAAATGATGCACGAGTCCGACCCACAACAATTTCCTTTGTTTTTCGGACATTAAAAATACCAAATCGTAATAGCATGGAAACACTAAATTTTTCGGAGTGTACGCTGGGCTTGTTGGAAAATAAGTTCGGGCTTATTCCAATGCGCACCTCGAATACGCTTACTGAATGGCTTAATACTACTTGGCAACTACAAACTGAAGACAAGGTGGTGGTGCCGCGCCTTTCAATGTTGTTGTCGGATAATGCTGAACATTGGAACGAAATAGACCTTAGTATGCACTTCATTGGTCCTATGTTTTCTTGGGTGAATTTTACAGAACGTTTGCGTTTCAATTTATTTGGACAAAGCACCTTGACAAGTGTGGTAGATGGTATACAACTCACAGGGCGCGTTGACGAAATGATAGCTACAGGCTTCCGCATACCCAAAGCTCCATTTTTTGCTTTTAGTGAATACAAACGCCAAACCGACCCCAATGGCGATCCCGCAGGACAAGCCTTAGCTGCTATGCTTGCAGGACAAAGCCTCAACGAAGACGGCAAACCGATATATGGTTGCTATGTTATTGGCGGAATATGGCGTTTTATGGTGCTGGAAGGCAGGCACTATGCCCTATCACACGCTTTTGACGGCACGCAAACCGAAGACGCTTTTCAAATTTTGCGTATTTTGTTCCAACTCAAGCAGTATTGCATGGAGCGAACAGAACCACCACCTGCCAACTAATACAACCTCTACCAAATTCAAACCGCAAATTCTTTTTTTATGGAAACACTAAATTTTTCGGAGTGTACGCTGGGCTTGTTAGAAAATAAATTCGGGCTTATTCCAATTTTCACTTCAGAAACGCTTGCCAATTGGGTACGTTCTACTTGGCAATTACAAACCGAAGACCTATCAGCGGTGTCGCGCCTTTCTACTTTGCTCACCCGCAATGCCGAACATTGGAACGAAATAGACCTTAGTATGCACTTCATCGGTCCTATGTTTTCTTGGGTTGACTTTACTGTGTTGTTTCGTTTCAATTTATTTGGACAAAGCACCTTGACAAGTGTGGTAGATGGCATACAACTCACAGGGCGCGTTGACGAAATGATAGCTACAGGCTTCCGCATACCCAAAGCACCATTTTTTGCTTTTAGCGAATACAAACGCCAAACCGACCCCAACGGCGATCCCGCAGGACAAGCCTTAGCTGCTATGCTT
>JAEUUX010000116.1 GCA_016787295.1 Chitinophagales bacterium | reverse complement strand
AGACCAACGTAACTCCCGTATTACTTCGTAACAATTACGGTCATCTACTAAATTTGTAATATTAAATAACATAGAAATTAACGTTTAAAAGAGCTACAAAGGTACGAACTTTTCTAGCAACTTGAAACGCATTATGAGCCTTTATTTTTACCCAGAAAATGAATATTTTGGCTTCTATGTATTTGTATTTAACTCATTAAATAGGATTAATGAACTAATTTCAGATATTGAAACTGTTTTAAGTACAGGTGTTTCTAAGCAAATACCTGGTGAGGAAGTTTCATTTTTTGATGTAACAACAAATGAAATAGCCTTAACAGTTTTGTTGCCTGGTTATACAGAACCGCTTTATATCAATACAGTAACATTCTTGAACGTTTTAGTCGAATATAGAGAGTGGCTATTATTACTTTATTCTTGCCAAATACCTGGCATAATACCACCGTCCAAGTTAGACACATGGTCATGCGTACCTAATGAGTATGTAAAACCTGAGTATTGGGAGTTGTTGAAGCAGCAAACAGAAGGGAGAGAGTAATTCAAAAATATGGCACAATTTCTGAAAGAATAATTTCAGCATTTCCAAATTAAATTAATGAATCATGCTTATTAAAAACCTTTCTTTTTATATTAGCACCTATCCTTCCCGAAGCTATTCAAGTATTTTGTTTTATTTTGAACCAAGTGATGTCTATGCAGTATTTCAGTACTATCAAGATGTATGCCGCAAAATAGAAGAGTTTGATGCAATTTTGATAGAACTGAATGAACAAAGAAAAATACAAACTCCTACAAAAAACTTAGGTAGAAATGATTCAAGTTTGATAGTTTATAGGGAAAAATGTGTTTTGGATTGCGAATTTGTATCTGGTTTACCGCCTTTAGAAGTGCCAACAAACGATGTTATTTATTTTTTCACAGAGTTTAGGTATTTTTTTATTAAATACATATCCTGCCAAATACCTGGCATAATACCACCGTCCAAGTTAGACACATGGTCATGCGTACCTAATGAGTATGTAAAACCTGAGTATTGGGAGTTGTTGAAGCAGCAAACAGAAGGCAGAGAGTAATTCAAAAACACTTTCAATTTGCTATAAATTACTTGTAGTGTTGTGTAGTTTCTTTTCAAAATTTGTTTTTAAAAGTTATTGCCATTCTTGCAAAATAAAAAGCACCAATAGTAACAGTTCTAAGCAAGCAAGTTACTTCCTGCGCTTAGAACTGTTTTTTATGCCTATTTTTTTCTAAAAAACTAAGCACAAAAAAATGATGATTACCGCATTTGCCCCTGCAACTGTTGCCAATTTAAGTTGCGGTTTTGATGTATTGGGTTTAGCGATAGACCATGTTGGCGACGAGGTGAGTGTGCAACTAAACGACCTTAACCAAGTACAGATGGCACAGATTACGGGCGACAACGGCAAATTACCTTTGGTGGCAGCTGACAACACAGCAGGAGCCGCCGTCATTGCCCTTTTAGCACAATTGGACAGCACACAAGGCATCGACATTTTTCTGCACAAAAAAATGCCTTTGGGTAGTGGCTTGGGTTCGAGTGCTGCCAGCGCCGTAGCTGCAACAGTGGCTGCTAATGCCCTTCTGGGTGAGCCATTTAGCAAAAAAGAACTTTTGCCTTTTGTGTTGGCAGGCGAAAAAGTGGCGAGCGGCACAGCACATGGCGACAACGTATTTCCTTCTTTGTTGGGAGGCATTGTCCTTATCCGCAGCTATCAACCGCTGGACGTTGTGCAGTTGCCCGTGCCACAACATATATATATAGTAGTGGTGCATCCTGATGTGGAGATATTGACCAAAGAAGCCCGCAATATATTACCCAAGCAAATTCCGATGAAAGACGGTATTACACAAACCGCTAATCTGGCAGGTTTGGTAGCAGGACTCTATACCAACGACCTTGCCTTGATTGGCAGAAGCTTGAACGATGCTTTTGCGGAGCCTTATCGTGCGCCACTCATACCCGAATTTGACCGATGCAAAAAAGCGGCACTTTATGGTGGAGCTATTGGATTTGGTATTTCGGGTTCTGGTCCTTCCATGTATGCTTTGTGCGATAGTCAAGTTAGGGCGCGGCAAGTGGGCGAGCTAATAGGCAAAGTCCTACAGTCTAAGAGCATTACCTATCAGGTGTTCGTCTCCAAAATCAACCCTAAAGGAGCCGAAATTTGTTTATAATAACCTTTGGTAAGCAATAAAAGAAACAATATTACCAAAAAATAAAAAAAAAAGTTTTTTTTTGGTGCAAACTGTAGGAAAATTGAAAAAACCTTTGTACCTTTGCACCCGCTTTAAAGGACAAGGTGTTGTCTTGTTCCTAAAAGTCCCCCAAGTATTCCTTTCCTTCCTAAATTTTTAACAATTTCTTTTTGTTTATTAGCCACTTGTTTTTCTTGACGAAAAATAAGTGAGAAAAGTTTGTATAGTATACCAAAAACTAAATAAAAGGCTTACCTTTGCACCGCTGAAAAAACAAGAAAACTTGCCTATTGTAAGATGGTATTTTTTGTAGGTGTAATTTTAAAGCTCCACTAAATGAATTGACAAAAGGAAGTACTTGTATTTTTTGATAAAAAAAATAGCCGATAACATAATGCCTACTATCCAGCAATTGATACGTGTTGGGCGCGAAATTCAACGTTCCGTATCTAAATCAAAAGCCTTGGACAAATGTCCGCAAAAACGTGGCGTATGCACCAAAGTATATACTACTACACCTAAAAAACCTAACTCTGCTTTGCGCAAAGTAGCCAAAGTTCGCTTGACCAATGGTATAGAAGTTATTGCCTATATCCCTGGTGAAGGACATAACCTCCAAGAGCACTCTATGGTTTTGGTGCGTGGTGGTCGTGTGAAAGATTTGCCCGGTGTGCGTTACCATATCGTTCGCGGCAGTTTAGACACAGGCGGTGTAGATGGTCGTCGTAAGAGTCGTTCTAAATATGGTGCAAAACGTCCTAAACCAGGACAAGTAGCCGCAAAAGGCAAAGGTGCTCCAGTAAAAGGTAAGAAAAAATAGATTGTAATTAGGTTAAAGTGTTTTTAGATAGTGCAACATAAAGCAAGCTAATGATAATTTGCTTTGTAGTTTGTAATTATGTAGTTTGTTTAGGGTATTATATTTTCCCCTCCTTGCTATAACATCTCACTTCCCCGAGATAATTATAGCGGACAACAACCCACAGCGCAGCATAATTCTCTCCTAATGTCTTTGCTGCAACTATTTTATAGTCCTAAACAACCAATAAATTAAAGCGCTTTTTACTGTATATAACTATTTTTTTAATTCGTTCTCAAAATCAAACTCCCATTCTATAACCCACAACCTATTGAACTGTCCTTGTATTATTGTGCAAGGGAGTTATAATATCTTTTTGTTAAAAAAATATCCAAAAATATGCGTAAGCAAAGAGCAAAAAAACGTCCGCTTTCGCCAGACCCGCGTTTCCAAGACCCACTTGTGACTCGTTTTGTGAATATGTTAATGTGGGACGGCAAAAAAAGCATAGCTTTTACTTCTTTTTATGCAGCGCTTGATAAAGTGTCTGATTCAACCAAAGAAGATGGTTATGAAATATGGAAAAAAGCCCTCAATAATGTAATGCCTACTGTGGAAGTTCGTAGCCGTCGTATTGGTGGAGCAACCTTTCAAATTCCTACTGAAATCCGTCCTGATCGTCGCATCTCTGTGGGCATGAAATGGTTAATTATGTTCTCTCGCAAACGTACAGGCAAATCTATGGCAGACAAACTTTCGGCAGAAATCATCGCTGCCTCTAAAAATGAAGGTGCGTCTATTAAACGTAGAGACGATATGCACCGTATGGCAGAAGCAAACAAAGCATTTGCTCACTTCCGCGTGTAGTGGGTACCACAACATTCTGTTTTCTCTTCAATAGAAAAATCCCCAAGAGCAACTTTCTTAGATGCTTTTTAATGGATAAATAATTATTAAATAACCACATATCTCTATCACCCCAAGTAAAATGGCAAGGGATCTTAGATATACCCGAAATATTGGTATTGCTGCACACATCGACGCAGGCAAAACCACTACCACCGAACGTATTCTATATTATACGGGTGTGACCCACAAAATTGGTGAGGTTCACGAAGGTGCTGCAACAATGGACTGGATGGAACAAGAACAAGAACGTGGTATTACTATCACGTCTGCTGCCACCAAAGTACATTGGAAATACAGAGACGAAGAGTATCACTTCAATATCATTGATACTCCCGGTCACGTCGACTTTACAGTAGAAGTAGAACGTTCTTTGCGCGTCTTAGACGGCTTAGTCGCATTATTCTGTGCTGTAGGTGGTGTTGAGCCACAATCAGAAACCGTTTGGCGTCAAGCAAACAAATATCGAGTACCTCGCATTGGTTTTGTGAATAAAATGGATCGTGTTGGTGCCGACTTTTTGAGTGTTGTTGACCAAGTTAAATCTGTATTAGGCGCTAACCCTGTTCCACTTCAATTGCCTATCGGTGCAGAAGAGACTTTTAAAGGTGTCGTTGACCTTATTACTAATCAAGCCATTGTTTGGCATGACCAAACCCAAGGAATGACCTACGATGTAGTACCTATTCCTGCTGATATGGTTGATTTGGTACAAGAGTATCGCGAAAAAATGGTGGAAGCCGTAGCAAGCTACGATGACCACATCATGGAAAAATTCTTTGATGACCCCGATTCAATTACGCCTGATGAGTTGCGAACTGCTATCCGCAAAGCTACCATCGATATGGCAATTATCCCAATGTTTTGTGGGTCGTCTTTCAAAAATAAAGGCGTACAAGCAGCCTTAGATGCAGTTGTTACCTATTTGCCCTCTCCTTTAGATGTAGATGCGGTATTGGCTATCAATCCTGATACAGAAGAAGAAATTTCTTTAGCTCCAAGTGTAAACGAACCTTTTGCAGCCTTGGCATTCAAAATTGCTACTGACCCGTATGTAGGTCGTTTGACTTTTATGCGTGTCTATTCAGGCAAATTAGATGCAGGAACTGCGGTATTGAACACACGTAGCGGCAAAAAAGAACGCGTTTCACGT
The DNA here is from genome assembly GCA_016787295.1 of Chitinophagales bacterium. GTDB lineage: Bacteria > Bacteroidota > Bacteroidia > Chitinophagales > UBA2359 > JAEUUX01. The sequence continues at coordinate 33,267 of JAEUUX010000116.1, read as the reverse complement.
TTGTATCAAATGCACGCCAATCGCCAAAATCCTATCGAAGCAGTAGAAGCAGGCGATATTGCAGCAGGTGTTGGTTTCAAAGATATTCGTACAGGTGATACCATCTGTTTTGAAGACAAACCTGTTATCTTAGAAAGTATGTCGTTCCCAGAACCAGTAATTTCTTTGGCAATTGAACCTAAAACCCAAAAAGATTTGGACAGATTAGGTATGGCATTGGCAAAATTGGCAGAAGAAGATCCTACTTTCAAAGTTGCCTACAACGAAGATACAGCTCAAACAGTTATTAGTGGCATGGGTGAGTTGCACTTAGAAATCATTGTAGATCGCCTGCGTCGTGAGTTTAAGGTTGAATGTAACCAAGGTGCGCCACAGGTTAACTACAAAGAGTCTATCAGCAAAGCGTATGCACACCGTGAAGTTTATAAAAAACAATCAGGTGGTCGTGGTAAATATGCCGATATTCATATCGAAGTAATGCCTGCCCTTCCTGACCCAGAGACTAACGAAATCAAAAACGGTTTGCAATTTGTGAATGAAATCGTTGGTGGTTCTGTACCCCGCGAATACATTCCAGCAGTTGAGAAAGGTTTCCGTGAGGCTATGAAAAATGGTCCTTTGGCGGGTTATGAAATGGAAAGCCTTCGCGTTCGTTTATACGATGGTGGTTTCCACGCAGTTGACTCCGATTCTTTCTCTTTTGAAATGGCAGCTCGTATGGCATACCGAAATGCTTGTCGCAATGCAGGTGCCCAAATTCTTGAGCCGATCATGAAATTGGAAGTTATTACTCCCGATGAATATACTGGCGATGTGATGGGTGACTTGAACCGTCGCCGTGGTATTATGGAAGGTATGGAAACCAAGGGTAATGCACAAGTTGTAAAAGCCAAAGTTCCACTTTCAGAAATGTTTGGATACGTAACATCCTTGCGTACTATCACTTCGGGTCGTGCTACGTCGAGCATGGAGTTTTCTCATTATGCTCCTGCTCCCAATAGTATTGCTGAGGCTGTTATTGCAAAATCAGGCAAAGCAAGAATTTTAGATTAATATTATTTACACCAAATTTTGGCATGGTAAGCAACAATGACCAATTGCCATGCCAAAAAAGGTGTTGTCTATAAACGAATAAACCGTCTCGTAATGACACAACGTATTCGCATCAAACTAAAATCTTACGACCATAGCTTGGTAGACCGTTCTGCCGAAAAAATCGTAAAAACTGTTCGTTCAGTAGGGGCAGTTGTATCGGGTCCTATTCCGTTGCCCACTGAAAAGAAAATATTTACGGTTATCCGTTCTCCGCACGTTAATAAATCGTCGCGTGAACAGTTTCAACTATGTACCTACCGCAGGTTGTTAGATATTTATAGTTCTACCCAAAAAACCATCGATTCGCTGATGAAGTTGGAACTTCCCAGCGGTGTAGATGTAGAAATCAAAGTGTAAACAATGAAAGGTATTATCGGAAAAAAGGTGGGTATGACCAGCTTCTTTGGAGATAACGGCAGACAATTACAAGTGACCGTTATCGAAGCAGGTCCCTGCTATGTTACGCAAGTGCGCACCGTCGAAAAAGATGGCTATAGCGCCTTACAATTGGCATTTGACGATGCTAAACCTAAGAATGTGACCAAACCCTTGAAAGGTCACTTCGAAAAATCAGGCGTAACACCTAAGAAAAAAATCGTAGAATTTAGAGATTTTCCGATTGAAAGAAACCTTGGCGAAACTATTGAAGTAGATATTTTTACCGAAGGCGAAAAAGTAAACGCCATTGGTACTTCAAAAGGTAAAGGTTTTCAGGGTGTTGTTCGTCGCCACGGCTTTAGTGGTGTAGGTATGCGCACACACGGTCAGCACAACCGTCTTCGCGCACCCGGTTCGATAGGTGCTTCCTCGTTTCCTTCCCGCGTGTTTAAAGGCATGCGTATGGCAGGACGTATGGGAGGCGTTAAAGTAAAGGTAAAAAACCTACAAATCGTTAAAATATTACCAGATAAAAATCTTATTTTAGTACGCGGGGCAGTTCCGGGACATAACGGCTCGTATGTTATTCTTGAAAAAAAATAACGGCTCCTTTAAACATCAAAAAAACTTATTGCGATGCAAGTAGCAGTATTAAATAGTAATGGACAACCTACTGGCAGACACGTAGAACTACCCGATAATTTGTTTGGTATTGAACCTAACGACCACGTGCTTTTTTTGGCAGTTAAACAATACTTGGCTAACCAACGTCAAGGTACACACAAAGCCAAAGAAAAATGGGAAGTGGCGTATTCTACCAAAAAAATCAAACGCCAGAAAGGTACTGGCGGTGCGCGTGCGGGTAGTATCAAAAGCCCCGTGTTCGTAGGTGGTGGTCGTGTTTTCGGTCCTAAACCACGTGACTATTCTGAAAAGATGAACAAAAAAGTACGTGCATTGGCTCGGGCATCTGCCTTGTCCTATAAAGTAAAAAACAACGAACTTATCGTCATCGAGGATTTGCACTTTGATCAACCCCAAACCAAAGCATACGTGAAGGTGTTGAAAAATTTGGGTGTTGAAAACCAAAAAACCTTGTTATTGACCGATAAAGTAGAACAAAACGTGTGGTTGTCTTTGCGCAATATTCCTCGCACAAGTTTGGCAACCCTCAATACTCTTAATACATACAGTATTTTGAACTGTAAAACCTTAATCATCAGCGAAAGCGCTTTGAAAGGTTTTGGCGGTCAGTAATACATCACCTTCTTAATACCATTTTATACCATGTCCAGAGATGTTCTCATCAGACCGCTTCTTACCGAAAAATCTAATAAATTGGTAGAAAAACAACGAAAATATACTTTCATTGTAGACAAAAAAGCCAACAAGGTTGAGGTTAAGAAAGCGATAGAGGAAATGTACGCCGTGACTGTTGCTGAGGTAAGCACTTTGATTGCTCCTACCAAAGTAAAAAGACGCTATACCAAAAAAGGTATTATTCAAGGTCGTACTGTATCCGTTAAAAAAGCTATCATCACATTAGCTGAAGGCGATATTAACTTTTATGATGATGATACACAGTCATAATTTAAATGACTTTGCATTTTCAGTTTTTGTTTAACTATTTCTATTAAGGTTGGATAACCGATAAGTATCCCCCAATAAAAACAATGGCAATTAGAAAATTTAGACCTGTTACCCCCGGTACACGTCATAAAATTGGTAATTCGTTTAGCCAAATTACTACTGATACACCCGAAAAAAGCCTACTTGCCAAAGGCGGCTCAACAGGTGGTCGTAATAGTAGCGGTCGTCGCGCAACTCGTAACAGAGGCGGCGGTCATAAACAACGCTATCGTATTATCGATTTTAAACGCAACAAACACAATATTCCGGGAACTGTAAAAACTATTGAATACGACCCCAATCGCAGTGCATTCATTGCATTAATTGCTTATGCCGATGGAGAAAAACGCTATATCATTGCTCCAGAAGGCTTGAAAGTGGGTATGAAAGTTTTATCAGGCGAAAACATTTCTCCTGATTTAGGAAATTCACTACCATTGCGCGACATGCCTTTGGGTACTATGTTGCACAATATAGAACTTCACCCTGGTAAGGGCGGTTGTTTTGCTCGTAGTGCTGGAACATACGCACAATTAGCCGCTAAAGATGGTAAATATGCCGTTTTGCGTATGCCTTCGGGTGAGAGTCGTATGGTATTGATGACTTGCATGGCTACTGTTGGTGTGGTATCTAACTCAGACCATAGCCTCGAAGTGTCTGGTAAAGCAGGACGTAGCCGCTGGCTTGGAAGAAGACCACGTGTTCGTGGTGTGGTAATGAACCCTGTGGATCACCCTATGGGTGGTGGCGAAGGACGTGCATCAGGTGGACACCCACGTTCGCGTACAGGTGTGTATGCTAAAGGTCAAAAAACACGTAATGTACATAAACCCTCTTCGCGCCTAATTATTAGCAAAGCTAAGGGTGGTAAAAAATAAATAATCTAACATAATAATATGGCAAGATCGTTAAAAAAAGGACCTTATGTGCATCATAAACTGCAAAAAAAGGTGGATAACATGAATAGCGGGCGCAAAAAAACTGTGATCAAAACATGGTCACGTGCCTCTATGATTACTCCCGATTTTGTAGGGCATACCTTTGCAGTCCATAATGGCAATAAATTTATCCCAGTGTTTGTGACCGAGAATATGGTGGGTCATAAATTAGGAGAATTTTCGCCTACTCGCCAATTTAAAGGTCACGCAGCTAAGAAAAAATAATAGCTACTAATGGTTTAAAAACCATCGTTAATAACCCGTATACAACTCAATTATATCCAATATGGAAGCTGTTGCGAAGCTCAGAGACTATCCTACATCACCTCGAAAAATGCGCCTTGTTGCCGATGCTATTCGTGGCAAAAAAGCCAGCGATGCCCTAGGTATTCTAAAATTCACGCCTAACCATGCCGCACGTCCTTTGGAAAAACTGTTGCTGTCAGCAATGGCTAATTGGACGAATAAAGCAGAAAATAGCGATGCCAATATTGAAGAGGTGTATGTAAAAACTATATTCGTTGATGGCGGTGCCTCCCTAAAACGTCATCGTCCTGCCCCGCATGGTCGCGCCCATCGTATCCGCAAACGTTCGAATCATGTGACCATTATTGTAGATACCAAAGACGGTTCAGCAAAAGCTGTGGTGGCAGAATCGACAAACGAAGATAGTACTGAGTCCTAATCAAATTTCAAAAAGCCAAAAGTTAAGCACATAACAATATGGGACAAAAAGTCAACCCAATAGCTAATCGATTAGGCTACATTCGTGGATGGGAGTCGAATTGGTACGCATCACCCAGCGAATTTGCTGATAAATTGGTAGAAGATGAGAAAATTAGAGAGTACCTTCATGCCCGTATTTCAAAAGGCGGTATTTCTCAAATCGTTATCGAACGCCAATCCAAACGCGTAACCATCAATATCCACACGGCACGCCCCGGTATCATTATCGGTAAAGGCGGCGGCGAAGTAGACCGTATCAAAGAAGAGCTAAAAAAGCTTACTAAAAAAGATATTCAGATTAATATCGTAGAAATACGTAAACCCGAATTGGAAGCACCCATCGTTGGCGAAACGATAGCTAAACAATTGGAAGCACGTATTAACTATCGCCGTGCTATAAAAATGGCAATCGCCTCGACTATGCGGTCGGGTGCTGAAGGTATTAAAGTGCGTATCTCTGGACGTATCGGTGGGGCAGAAATGGCTCGTACCGAAGAGTTTAAACAAGGAAAAACCCCTTTGCATACTTTCCGTTGTGACATAGACTACGCTTGGAAAGAAGCCCATACCATCTATGGTAAAATAGGTATCAAAGTGTGGATATCTAGAGGTGAAGTTTTTATGCGACCTAATCTCGCACCCGAACAGCCGAAGGATAAAAAACAACAACGCAAAAAGAAAAAATAACCACCTAAACAACCTTAGTGTTATATGTTACAACCCAAACGAACCCGATATAGAAAGATGCAAAAAGGGCGCGTCAAAGGTAATTCATCGCGTGGTTATGAGTTGTCTTTTGGCACCTTTGGTCTAAAAGCCCTCGAGCCAGCACTAATTACTAACCGACAAATTGAGTCGGCTCGTATAGCCCTAACGCGTCATATGAAAAGGGAGGGAAAAGTCTGGATCAAGATATTTCCCGATAAAATTGTTACCAAAAAACCACAAGAAGTACGTATGGGTAAGGGTAAAGGTGCCCCAGATCATTGGGTTGCCGTAGTCCATCCTGGTCGTATTTTGTTTGAGGTAGAAGGCGTTCCTTTAAAATTAGCTGAAGAAGCCTTGCGCCTTGGCGGACAAAAATTGCCGATTAAAACCAAAATGGTAACTCGCCGCGATTACCAAGAATAAGTCAATAACAATGGCAACGAAAAAAAATACAAAGCCCGATCTCAAAAGCTTTTCTACGGACGAATTGCTAGAACAGGTATACGCTACCGAAATGCAATTGCAGAAAGCCCGCTTTAGCCATGCTGTATCTTTGTTGAGCAACCCAAGTGTTATGCGCAAATTGCGCAAAGACATTGCTCGCTTAAAAACGGAGTTGCGCGCCCGCGAAATTGCCGAAACAGTTGATAATGGCTAATCATGCCCGCCTTGATGTGGCGGATATGTTTCTCACCTAAATACTTTTATAGACAATGTCTGAAGTAAGAAACCTTCGAAAACAACGTATCGGTGTGGTGCATAGCAATAAAATGCAAAAGACCATTACAGTAACAGTTGAACGTAAAATCAAACATCCGATTTACGGTAAATATCTCAAAAAGTCTAAAAAATACTTTGCGCATGACGAAAACAACGACTGTCATGTTGGAGATGTTGTGCGCATTATGGAAACTCGCCCACTGAGCAAAAACAAATGCTGGCGCTTGGTCGAGATTATCGAAAGAGCAAAATAGTTTATTGCCATGATACAACAAGAATCGCGGCTACGCGTAGCCGATAATAGTGGTGCCAAAGAAGCACTTTGTATTAGGGTGCTTGGCGGCTCAAAGCGTCGTTATGCCAGTGTGGGTGATACGATTGTCATTGCCGTTAAAGATGCACTCCCGTCAGGAGGGGCTAAAAAAGGCTCGGTATCGAAAGCTGTTGTGGTACGAACCCGCAAACAAGTGCGTCGTAAAGATGGTAGCTATATCTCTTTTGACGATAATGCTTGTGTGCTGGTAAACAAAGATGGCGACCCACGCGGAACACGTATATTTGGACCAGTAGCACGCGAATTGCGTGATAAAGGTTTTGCACGTATCGTCTCTTTGGCTCCCGAAGTGCTGTAGTAGCGAACCACTGCCCTTCCGTCTTTCATGTTGAATTGGGGAAATAGGTTTCCTACAATATCAACCTCTGTATAGTTCAGTTTATATAGGCATTTTTTAAGAGTTGCCGCAAACAATGAATGACATATGAAAAATTCTAACCAAAGCAAACGGTTTAAACCTAAATATCATATCAAAACAGGAGATACCGTCGTAGTACTTTCTGGTGATGATAAAGGAAAACGCGGTCACGTATTGGGTGTTGATACCAAAAGTGGTAGGGCAATTGTAGAAGGTGTGAATATTGTTACCAAACACCAAAAACCTACTGCCCAGAATACTCAAGGACGTATCGACAAAGTACCTGCCATGGTGCCTATGTGCAAATTAATGCTCATAGACCCAGCTACAGGCGCACCCACCCGAATCGGACGCAAATCTGTTAATGGTAAATCTGTTCGTTACGCTAAAAAATCAGGGGAGGTAATTAATTAATAACATGGAAAATTACATACCACGATTAAAAACCAAATATCGCAACGAGGTTGTTCCTAAATTAATGGAAGAATTTAGCTATACATCAGTGATGCAAGCCCCTCGTTTGCTCAAAATTTGTGTCAATCAAGGTGTAGGCGAAGCCACACAAGACAAAAAAATGATTGACGTAGCTGCCAAAGAAATGACCACCATCACAGGTCAAAAAGCAGTGCCAACCATTGCACGTAAGGCGATATCTAACTTCAAACTTCGTGAGTTTATTCCCATTGGTGTTAAAGTAACACTTCGTGGCGAAAGAATGTGGGAGTTTTTGGATAGATTGTTGGCAGTGGCTTTGCCACGTGTGCGCGACTTTCAAGGTGTGAATGATAAAAGTTTCGACGGACGCGGTAACTATACGTTAGGTGTTACAGAACAAATTATCTTCCCCGAAATCGATTTGGATAAAATTACCAAATTGATGGGTATGGACATATCTTTTGTTACCTCTGCCCAAACAGATAAAGAAGCATACGCCCTATTGTTACACTTAGGGATGCCATTTAAAAACAAAAATACTAAACAGCAATAATGTCTAAGATATCAGTAAACGCCCGTCAACTTAAGCGCGAAAGAATGGTTAAACAATATGCCGAAAAACGCGCCCAATTAAAAGAAGAAGGCAACTATGAGGCATTAGACAAATTGCCTCGTAATGCTTCTCCTGTTCGCTTGCGCAATCGCTGCAAATTGACAGGTCGCCCACGAGCCTATATCCGCTATTTTGGTATTTCACGTATCAAATTCCGCGACATGGCTTCATTAGGCAAAATACCCGGTGTGACAAAAGCCAGTTGGTAAAATCTTTGCAGCGTGCTAATAAGGACACTATTCCAACAGTATTGGTCAATTTTGAAGTGTTTTAGCATGAAAATTTATTACCTATAACCATCTTTTTAAAAAAAATGGATATAGTATGCTTTTTTTTCAAAAAAAAGCACAAAAAAGTTGGACGCTATTGAAAAAAAGCGTACCTTTGCACCCGCAAAACCCGAAAACGCACTTACTTATAGTGTGTTGGCTTGTTTATGTACTTGAAGTAGAAATAACAACCTTGCTTGTTTCTACTTATATTCTGCACAATTAGGGCTTATCCTACCTGCCCGTTGTGTGCGATTCCTAACATCGCCTTTCATATCTAATTCCTCAAGCTAAGTGGTTCTGGCACCTCTTTTTTGCCCACCCTATTACAGAACTAACAGTTTGAGTTCCTTAACAATTGCGTAACCATATAAATCGCAAATATACTATGTCAGCAATTACGGATCCGATAGGAGATTACCTGACGCGCATTCGCAATGCGATAATGGCTCATCATACAATAGTGGAAATCCCCGCTTCAAATTTGAAAAAGAGGATTACCGAGATTTTGTATGATAAAGGTTATATCTTTAGGTACAAATTTGATGATACTCCTAATGGACAAGGAGTTATCAAAATTGCGTTGAAATACGACCCTACTACCAAAGAGTCGGCTATCAAAAGTTTGAAACGCTATAGCCGTCCAGGGCTTCGTAAATATAGCAGTGCCAATGAACTTCCCCGCGTCATCAACGGATTAGGTATTACCATTGTATCTACCTCCAAAGGCGTTATGACCGATAAAGAAGCCCGCCAATTGAATGTTGGAGGTGAAATTCTTTGCTTAATTTATTAATCTAAAAGCAACTTAGTTATATGTCACGCATCGGTAAAATGCCCATTGCCTTAGCAAATGGCGTAAGTGTAAGCGTAGATAAAGCCAATGTCGTTACAGTAAAAGGTCCCAAAGGCGAGTTAAAACAACAATTAGACCCCGATATTACGGTCGAATTGGAAGACTCTACCCTTAAAGTGGTGCGCCCTACTGACCAAAAACGCCACAAAGCTATGCACGGTCTTTATCGTGCTTTGCTCAATAATATGGTCACCGGTGTAACAGACGGCTTCAAAAAACAATTAGAATTAGTGGGTGTCGGTTTTCGTGCGAATATCTTTCGCGGGCAAATCGTCGAGTTACAACTTGGTTATTCTCACCCTATTTATTTTGTTGTTCCCAAAGAACTAAAAGTTAGCACCGTTTCTGAAAAAGGTAAAGACCCTATGATTATCCTCGAAGGCTCGGATAAACAATTACTTGGTCAAGTAGCTGCCAAAATCCGTTCTTTCCGCAAACCCGAACCCTACAAAGGTAAAGGGGTTAAATATACTGGCGAAATCCTTCGTCGTAAAGCAGGTAAATCATCAGGCAAAGGTGGTAAAAAATAGTTTCTTTTTCTCGTTGCACTCTCATTGCTCTTATTTTATGACTATTTTTCAATGCCCTTTTCCTACAAAGGATACATTGAACCAAACTATTAAACAGTCATGGTTGTCAGTAAAGCCTATAGAAGACAGCGAATTAAACGTAGAATACGTAAGAAAATAAGCGGTACAACTGCTTGTCCGCGTATATCTATTTTTCGCAGTAATAAATATATCTATGCTCAAATAGTAGATGATACCAAAGGACACACCCTCGTGTCGGCATCGTCTACTGAACAGAGCATCGCCTCTCAAACAATAACCAAATCCGAAGCATCAAAACTAACAGGTAAGTTGCTCGGAGAACGTGCCAAGGCTGCTGGCTTGAGCCAAGTAGTATTTGACCGTGGCGGTTATCTCTATCATGGTCGTGTGCAATCGCTTGCAGAAGGCGCGCGCGAAGCAGGACTTAACTTCTAAAACTATTAAAAAATCCAATGACAGATAATTTAAAAAGAGTTAAGCCCAACGACGCAGGTGAACTACACCACAAAATGGTGGCACTCAACCGAGTTGCCAAAGTAACCAAAGGTGGTAGAACATTCAGCTTTTCTGCCATCGTGGTAGTAGGCAATGGCAATGGCGTTGTTGGTCAAGGTTTGGGCAAAGCCCGCGAGGTAACAGAATCCATCGACAAAGGAAAAGAAGATGCGATGAAAAACCTTGTTAAAGTACCTATCCGCAACGGCTCTATCCCTCACGAACAATTAGGAAAATATGGCGCTGCTAAAGTACTTATCCGTCCTGCTGCCAAAGGTACAGGCGTGATCGCTGGTGGTGCTATGCGCGCAGTACTTGAAAGTGCTGGTGTGACCGATGTAATCGCCAAATCTAACGGCTCATCTAACCCACACAACGTAGTGAAAGCTACTATCAATGCACTTAGTTTGTTGCGCGACCCACTTGCTGTATCGCGTAGCCGCAAGATTAGCTTAGATAAAGTCTTTAATGGCTAAAAGGAGAATATGATGCAATGGCAAAAAACGAATTTAAACACTGCAAAAGTTAAATTTTTGTCGTTTTTGTTTGTTTTGTTTTCAGGTGTTGCTTTCTCACAAGACAATACCAAGTATGATATTAGTCTGGGTATTGGTGTTAAACACACTTTGTTTGACTATCTAAATGGCGGGTTGTTTGAAATTCGCGTTGCTAATCCCACCAAAGCATGGGCTTTCAATTTGCGACAAGATGTTAATCTGTCATTAGGAAAAATAGAACAAGATTCGCTGTTTCATGCCAATTCGAACTACTATGGCATTACCAAATTGTATACCCAAAGCTATGTAGAAGCAGAATATTTGGCAGTTCGCAAGACTAATTACCAAATAGCTTTTCATGCGGCTTATGGTTGGGTGTATATTGGTAAAGGCAATAATATCAGACTTAATAGAGAACACGGATACAGTGTTGCTTCGCTAGCCACTTCATATAGTCGGTCATGGTATCAGTTGGAATTGCGCGGTGACGTGCCACTCAAGCCCAACTATTATGCCAACTACAATGGTGGTTTATCGCGATTAGCACCAATTTCGTTAGCCTTAAAGTATCGGTTTCGCCCTAAAAAAGCATGAGTACATTCTTTTTAAAATAAAACAATTTTGACTAGCAATGGGCAAGTTAAAAATTACTCAAGTAAAAAGTACAATTGACCGACCTAAAACGCAAAAACAAACTGTAATTGCTTTAGGTTTACGCAAAATGCACCAGACAGTTGTACATAATGACACGCCTCAACTGAGAGGTATGGTTGCCAAAGTTCAACATTTGTTAAAAGTAGAAGAAGCATAACAATGAGCAGCATATTAAGCCATTTAAAGCCAGCCGCAGGCTCCATGAAACGCAGCAAACGTATTGCTCGCGGTCAAGGTTCGGGTCATGGTGGTACGGCTACACACGGTCACAAAGGTGATCAATCGCGCTCTGGTTATAAAAAGAAACGCAATTTTGAAGGTGGTCAAACCCCCATCCAGATGCGTTTGCCTAAGCGAGGTTTCAAAAATATTAACCGAGTTGAGTATAGCCCACTTAACTTGAGCGAGTTGCAACGGTTGGTAGACAAACACAACCTTAGCAGCGTTGATGCGGAAGTGCTTCGCAAATTGCGCGTTATCCGACGTAGCGATAAAGTTAAAGTATTGGGCAATGGAACACTTCGTTCTGCCGTTAGTGTTAGCCTTCACGCATTTAGTGAAAAAGCTAAACAAGCTATTGAAAGTGCAGGTGGTACAGCAACGGTCATATAATCCGGTGCATACGAAAACTTAAAACTTTCCTTTTTTTCGTATGAAAAACTTTATTGAAACAATAAAAAATATTTTTAGCATAGAGGAGTTACGCGATAAACTCGTGCTAACGCTAATGCTTGTTTTCGTTTATCGTATCGGTTCGTTCATCGTACTTCCCGGTGTTGATCCACAAGGGTTGAGTGCTTTGGCAACTTCAGGCAGCGGTGGCATATTAGGTTTGTTAGATGTGTTTGTAGGTGGTTCATTTACGCGTGCTTCGGTATTTGCGTTAGGAATCATGCCCTACATATCAGCTTCCATTGCCATACAGTTAGTTACTTTGGTCATTCCTTATTTTCAACGACTACAAAAAGAAGGCGAAAGCGGTCGTAAAAAATTAAATCAATTGACGCGCTATCTAACTATTGGTGTGGCTGTTTTTCAAGGAATCGCATACGTAACTTTTTTGCGTAATATCGCTACTAATGCTATTCCTGCATCTATCAATCCTTTTTTGTTTACCCTAACCACCATGTTTACATTGACAGCAGGAACTATTTTCTGTTTGTGGTTAGCCGAGCGAATTACAGATAAAGGTATAGGTAACGGAACATCTATGCTGATTATGGCAGGTATCATGGCACGTTTGCCATTTGCCTTTTTCGCCGAATTTCAACAGAAAATGGCAAGTGGTGGCGGTGGTTTAATCGCTTTCGCCGTAGAATTGGTTATTTTAGCCCTTATCGTTTTAGGTACTATATTATTAGTACAAGGTGTTAGACGAATTCCTGTTCAATATGCTAAACGCATTGTTGGTAATAAACAATATGGCGGACAGCGCCAATTTATTCCTTTACGTGTGAATGCAGCAGGCGTAATGCCCATCATCTTTGCACAGGCTTTGATGTTTATCCCTTCTTTTGTGGCTCAATTAGCACCAAATTCTCCACTTATGCAGTCCATGATGGCTGGCGGTCGTTATGACCATACCATCTGGTATAATGTTATTTTCTTTGCATTAGTTGTTTTGTTTACTTATTTCTATACTGCCATTATAGTTAATCCAACCCAAATGGCAGAAGATATGAAACGTAACAATGGTTTTATCCCCGGCGTTAAACCAGGACAACCTACTGCGGATTATATTGATGAGGTAACTTCGCGCATTACTTTGCCCGGTGCTGTTGGTTTAGCTTTGGTAGCTATTCTACCCGCCTTTGCTTCAAGAGCAGGCGTGACTGACCAATTTGCTTCTTTCTTTGGTGGTACATCTTTGTTGATTGCTATTGCAGTTATGTTAGATACTCTTCAACAAATAGAAAGTCATTTGTTGATGCGTCAGTATGACGGCTTGATGAAAGGAGGGTCGCGCATTAAAGGACGCTATAGTGCTTCCTTGGAAGGCTCAAATCAATATATGAACTAATCCCCATCCGTTTCTTTACTTGTTTTTAGCTATACAAAATATAAGTGCTATCTTAAAAATTTAAATTGTGTCATCACAAATATACTATAAAACCAACGAAGAGGTCGAATTAATTCGTTATAGTTGCCAATTAGTAGGCAAAACCCATGCCACAGTAGCAGCTATTTTGAAAGAAGGCGTACAAACCAAAACCTTAGATAAGGTGGCAGAAGAGTTTATACGTGACCATAAAGCTATACCAAGTTTTAAAAATTACAATGGTTTTCCTGCTTCTTTGTGTATTTCTATTAATGAAGAGGTAGTTCATGGTATTCCGGGTGATTATGCAATTAAAAATGGCGATATAGTCTCTATAGATTGTGGGGTATATGCCAATGGTTTTCATGGTGATTCCGCATATACTTATTGTGTCGGAGAAACAAAACCTGAATACCTAAAATTGTTATCTGTTACCAAACAATCACTCTATAAAGGTATAGAGCAGGCTGTTGCTGGTAAACGAATCGGAGACATCGGCTTTGCCATACAACAGTATTGCGAAAAAAATGGTTTTAGTGTTGTTCGAGAGTTAGTGGGGCATGGCGTAGGGCGTTCATTGCACGAAGACCCTGTTGTGGCTAATCACGGACAACGTGGTAAAGGTCCCAAACTGCTGGAAGGTTTGGTCATTGCCATTGAGCCAATGATTAATTTGGGTAAAAAGACAATTTTAAAGAAAGAAGACCAATGGACTATTGTTACTTCCGACGGAAAACCTTCTGCCCATTTTGAGCATACTATCGTGGTGCGAAAAAAACAAGCCGATATACTTTCTACGTTTGCTTTCATAGAGGAGGCTGTAAAAAACAATCCTGCATTGACTCCTATCGAATAAATGGTAGTGTTGTTATTTAATTTATTGTCATAAATATATGTTTGTATGTCATCAAAAGATCTTATTAAACAAGACGGCACTGTCATAGAAGCATTAGGCAATGCTACTTTTAGGGTTCGTCTGGAGAACGGACATGAAATCATTTCACACATTGCAGGTAAAATGCGTCTCAACTACATTAGAATACTTCCGGGTGATAAGGTAGCTGTAGAAATGTCTCCATACGACCTTACCAAAGGACGCATTACTTATCGTTATAAGTAATCAGCGGGCAGTATCGCAATTTTATTAACTACTAACGCAAATCTCATTAATTACAATGAAAGTTAGAACTTCAATTAAGAAACGTAGTGCGGACTGTAAAATAGTGCGTCGCAAAGGTAAACTCTACGTTATTAACAAAAAGAATCCCAAATTCAAACAAAGACAAGGATAAACTATGGCGCGTATATCAGGTATCGATTTGCCGCGATTTAAACAAGGATATATTGGATTGACCTATATATATGGTATTGGAAAATCGCGTGCCAAAGACATTCTCACCGCCGCCGGTGTAGAACATGCAAAAAAAGTTAAAGACTGGAACGATGATGAACTAAACCGTATTCGTGCGGCAGCGAGCGAGTACACCTTAGAGGGTGAATTGCGCTCCGAAGTTCAAACCAATATCAAGCGTTTGATGGATATTGGGTGTTATCGTGGTATCCGTCACCGTAAAGGACTTCCCTTGCGCGGACAACGTACTCGTACCAATTCTCGTACCCGTAAAGGTAGAAAGAAAACAGTGGCTAACAAAAAGAAAGCAGCCAAAAAATAATCATTTGTTCTATCAGGAAGCATGTCATGTGTTTTGCCAAAGGCTTATTGCCAATGTTGAAATGCAGCTAATGAGTGGTATGCTTGCCCCAAACTATTGTTCCACCAAATATGGCAAAAACAAAGAAAAAAGCGGTCAAAAAACGCGTCGTCAAAGTAGAAGCAGAAGGACGCGCTTATATACGAGCCAGTTTCAATAATATCATCATTTCCTTTACAAATCAAACAGGACAAGTTATATCTTGGTCGACAGCGGGTAAAGGCGGTTTTCGCGGATCTAAAAAAAATACCCCTTACGCCGCCCAAGTAGCAGCCTCTGATGCTGCCAAAGTGGCTTCTGAAGCAGGTTTAAAGCGTGTTGATGTGTTTGTTAAAGGACCTGGTTCGGGTCGTGAGTCGGCTATTCGTACTATTGCTGGTTCTGGCATAGACGTTATGACTATTCACGATGTTACTCCACTACCACACAATGGCTGTAGACCGCCTAAACGTCGCCGTGTGTAGTAGGCTCGATTTTTGATATGGTTGTTGCTGTCATTAAAAAAAGATAGCAGTTTCTATTCTATTTTACAAATTAAACTTCATTAATACCCAAAGAAAGTAAATTTCTTTTACAATATATGGCACGTTATAGAGGTCCAAGTACAAAAATCGCTCGTAAATTTGGTGAGCCAATTTTCGGGTTTGATCGTTCTTTTGATAAAAGAAACTATCCTCCCGGTCAGCATGGTTTAGCGCAAAAACGCAAAGCGGTTAAAGAATATAGCGCACAGCTAAAAGAAAAACAAAAAGCCAAATATACTTACGGTGTTTTAGAACGTCAGTTCCGTAACTTGTTCAAAAAAGCAAGTTCTAAACATGGTGTGACAGGTGCAGTATTGCTTCAGTTGTTAGAATCGCGTTTAGATAATGTTATTTTTCGTTTAGGCTTATCAAATACTCGTCGTGGTGCGCGCCAAATGGTTTCTCACCGCCACATTACGGTGAATGGTCAAATAATGAACGTTCCTTCTTGCCTATTACGTCCTGGCGATATTGTTGGTATCAAAGGTGCGTCAGTAGAACTTGATTTCATCAAATCGTCTCTGGGCAAAAAAGGCAAACAGTATCCTTGGTTAGATTGGAATACTGCTACTAGTGTAGGAACATTTATTGCCTATCCCGAAAGAGAGCAAATTCCCGAAAACATCAACGAACAGTTGATTGTAGAGCTATACTCCAAATAATAGTATATTACTGCTATTAGTAGGAGGCAAGTTGGTTAGCCTCAATAGAATGTCGCCAGCCATTTTTGCTCCTATAAAGAGTCATAAGTTGCTCGAATGCTCTATTTTCTAATATTTTAAATTCATACAAGTAATGGGAATTCTCGCCTTTCAAAAACCCGAAAAAATTAGCGCACAAAAAACCACCGATTTCGAAGGCGTATTTGAATTTCGCCCGCTCGAACCCGGCTTCGGAGTGACCATAGGCAACTCTTTGCGTCGCGTATTGCTGTCTTCCTTAGAAGGTTATGCAATCACTAGTATCAAAATCAGCGGCGTAGACCATGAATTTTCTACCATTAGAGGAGTCATAGAAGACATAACCGAAATTATATTGAACATCAAACAGGTAAGGTTCAAAAAAGTAGTGAAAGATGATGAATTGACTAACGAAAGGATTTTCGTTACCATTCAAAACCAATCACAATTTAAAGCAGGTGACATCGAAAGACATACCGCCGCTTTTCGAATAATGAACCCCGATTTGGTGATTTGCAATATGGAAGCTTCTGTACAGTTAGAAATCGAACTAACTATACAGAAAGGGAGAGGTTATGTTCCCGCCGAAGAAAATAAAGCCAAAGACTGGGTACATGGAGTTATTCCGATAGATGCTATCTACACACCTATCAAAAATGTAATGTACAAAGTCGAAAATACGCGCGTCGAACAAAAAACAGACTATGAGAAGCTAATAGTAGAAATCAAAACGGACGGTACTATACACCCCGAAGATGCTATTAAAGAAGCTGCTCGTATTCTAATCCAACACCTGATGCTTATCTCCGACGAAAATATCACTTTTGATATTAAAATCAAAGAAGACGAAGATGTTGTCGATGAACACGTATTGCATATGCGCAAATTACTCAAAACTCCGCTTGAAGACCTCGACCTATCTGTTAGGGCATACAACTGCCTTAAAGCAGCCAAAATTAATAGCTTGTCCGAATTAGTATCGTATGATACACAAGCTCTTATCAAATTCCGAAACTTTGGTAGAAAGTCTTTGATGGAAATCGAAGAACTTATCAACGAAAAAGGATTACATTTTGGCATGGATCTGTCTCGTTATCAAGTAGATGAAGAATAAAAAAAAGAATTATACTCTTATCGTAACCAACCCATTTTTTTAACAAAGCTACCCATAGGGTGTTATTAATACCAACCGGTTATGCGACACGGAAAAAAAATAAACCATCTCGGGAGAACCGCCTCTCATCGCGATGCCATGTTGTCGAATATGGCTTCATCGCTCATCATCAACAAGCGTATTAATACGACTGTTGCTAAGGCAAAAGCCTTGAAAAAATACGTCGAGCCACTTATTACTAAGTCAAAAGACGATACTACGCAATCGCGCCGTACTGTATTCTCCTATCTCCAAGATAAAAAAAGTACCAAAGTGCTTTTTGACGAAGTGTCTATGAGAATCATGGATCGTCCCGGAGGTTATACTCGAATCCTTAAAACAGGATTTAGAATGGGAGATAATGCCGAAATGTGCATCCTCGAATTGGTAGACTATAATGCCACTTATACTGCTAATAAAAACGTACAAATCGAGGCAGCAACTACAGAGCGCAAACGCCGTACACGAAGAGGCGGAGCTAAACGAAAAAGTGATGCTTCTGAGTCTGAGTCCGAATAACGGCAATTGCTATTACCTATTGCTGCTGATTCTTCAGCAACGGAGTAGCCAACAAAACCATTTTTTGGTTTTTGTTGGCTATTCTATTAGTCATCAATTGAATAGAATTGCCGTTTGAAGGCTTATTATACAACAAATTGTATAAAAAATGGCAAAACTAAACACTTTCATTGCTAAATTCCAAAAATACCGCTAACTTTGCGCCCAAAATAGTATACTCTAAATAATGATGGTGACAAAAAGTGCAATAGAGGCTCGTATTGAAGCCTTATTGAACGAAAAATTTGCGAACTCCGATTGTTTTTTGGTAAACGTAGATGCTACTAACCCACAAAACATCGAAGTAGCTATAGAAAGCGATGAACTATTAACAGTTGATGTGTGTGCCGAGGTGAGCCGTTTTCTCGAAAAGTATTTAGAAGAAGAACAACTCGTTCCTACTAATTACAATTTGGAGGTATCTTCGCCCGGATTGACCACTCCTTTCAAGGTTTTTCGCCAATATCCCAAAAACATAGGACGCACCATTTTGGTTAAACAAAAAAATGGTGTTGATGTGGAAGGCGTGCTTTTAGCAGCAACACCAGAAGCCATTACGGTCGAGCAACATATCCATAGCAAAAATCCTAAAAACAAGAAAAAAGAAATTCAAACGGTTATTATTCCGCTCGAACAAATCATTTCTACCCAAAAAACCATCACATTTTAATCCATTCTATATTCCATCAACAACGCCAAAATAACTTGTTGTGCGTTTATCCAATAAATCAACTATGGCAGGAAACGTAGTGCTTATCGAATCCTTTTCGGAATTCAAAGAATTTAAAAATATAGATCGTCATACCATGATGCGCGTTCTTGAAGACGTATTTAAAACTTTGTTGCGCAAAAAGTATGGTAATGACGAAAATTTTGATATTATTGTAAATCCCGATAAAGGAGACCTCGAAATTTGGCGCAGACGCGAAATCGTAGCAGATGGCGAAGTGCAAGACTCTAATCAACAAGTTGCCTATTCAGAAGCTACTAAAATCGAAGCCGATTTTGAGGTGGGAGAGGAGTTGTATGAACCCATTGGCTTAGATACTTTTGGGCGCAGAGCTATTTTGGCAGCAAGCCAAACGCTTAAGTCGCGCATCATGGAATTGGAGAAAGATGAACTATACAAAAAATATAGCGACCGCGTGGGCGATGTCATTAATGGCGAAGTCTACCAAGTTTGGAAAAAAGAACTATTGGTGTTAGACGACGACGGAAGCGAACTCGTTTTGCCCAAAATAGAGCACATTCCCGCCGATTTTTATAAAAAAGGCGACCCAATTAAGGCTATCGTCAAAAAAGTGGAGCTGCGAAACAATACCCCCCGTGTTATTCTTTCGCGTACTGACAATTCTTTTTTGGCAAAACTCTTGGAAGCAGAAGTACCCGAAATAGCAGAAGGTTTGATAGCTATTCGCAAAATTGCTCGCGAACCAGGAGAGAAAGCTAAAGTTGCAGTGGAGTCTTTTGACGAGAGAATAGACCCCGTGGGTTCTTGTGTGGGTATGAAAGGCTCACGAATATTGGGTATCGTAAAAGAATTGCGCAACGAAAACATAGATGTTATTCAGTATACATCTAATGTTCGTTTGTTCATACAACGCGCTTTGGCTATTTCCAAAGTTGTTTCTATCGATATCAACGAAGACCGCAAAAGAGCTTCGGTTGTTCTTAATCCCGACCAAATTTCGCTGGCGATTGGCAAAAATGGTGTCAATATTCGATTAGCAGGTAAATTGACAGGTTACGAAATCGATGTCTATCGCGATTCAGAAGAAGAAGAATATGACATAGAATTAGACGAGTTTTCGGACGAAATCGACCAATGGGTCATCGACCAATTCAAAGCAATTGGCTGTGATACAGCTCGTAGTGTGTTAAGTCTAAACCTTGACGAATTGGTACGCCGTACCGATTTGGAGGAAGAAACCGTGCGTGATGTGTTGCGCGTTATCGAAGAAGAATTTGATAGCGACGAAGAAGAAGAAGGCAATAACAAGGAAAACTGATATATGGCTTAATGGCTTATGACAAACACCTTGTTATGTATCTATTGGGTGACAATGCCTAATTTTATGCTCATATCACTATACTTTGCCCACACTCACGCCTCTTGTTCGACTAATAATTAGTAGAATAGGAGTATATTAAAAAAATACGTATTTTATAAATAAACTATATTCTTTAATCCCAAAAACTATTTAATCTGGGTATTCGAGATTATTTCACGCAGATATTGGACTACATGACAGGCAACAACAAAGGTGTTAGATTAGCTCAAGCAGCTAAAGAATTTAATGTAGGTACGGAAACCATTACCGCACATCTTAAAAAGAAAGGTTTCGATGTAGATAATAAAGCTACTTTCAAACTTTCTGAAGAGATGTATGAGGTTTTGGAGCGCGATTTTGCGCGCGAAAAAAAAGAAAAAGAAAGAGCAGAACAAGTTCATTTGAGGACAACGTCTATCAAAGAAACTGAAAAAAACGAAACAGACAACTCTAACAAAGCACCTTTGCATGTAGAAAGTAAGACGGACAATGTTGTGACTGAAACTTCACCACAATCCCAACCGTTGAAAGAAGAACTACCTATTCTTAGCAAAGAAAAACCCAAAACGGACGTTAATTCCAATAATCCTCATAAAGATGGTATTGAAAAAGTTTCGGAAGAACACAAAAAACCACAAGAGGAAAAGCCTATTCAAAAGGCTGGTAATGGAGCGCCTAAACCTAAACCCATTGTTGTTGAAGAACCTGTAATGGTACCGCCTGCACGCGATATCGATGCTATGTTTGACGAGTTTGATGCGATGCCCCTCGATTTCAAACCTATTCATAGAAATAAAGGAGATAAGCAGAAAGGAGGAAAAGACAATAGGGAACAACAAAAACAAAAAAATACTACCGAAATAGCAGCAAAACCTATTGAGGAACAATCCAAAAGCAAAGAGGAAACTCCTGATACCGAAACCCAAGAACTCTTTAGAGCCGATACCATCGAAAGCTATGGTGTCACAGGAACTAAAGTGGTAGGTAAAATAGACCTCGATAGCCTGAACTTTCGAACGCGTCCCGACCGAGTTGCAGATAAGAAAAAGGAAAAAGACAAACGCATTAATAAGCAGAAAAATGACAACAGACAGGGCAGTGGAGGCGAGTCCAATAAAGGTGCTAATAACAACAACCAAAACGACCGCAGAAACCAACCACAAAAAGGCACACCTAATGCTGCCAATAATAACAACTCGCAAAATGCCAATAATAGTGGGACAGACAGCGACCACGAGAAAAAGAAAAAACGCAAACGTATTAAGGTAGACAAAAAAGTTAATACCGATAGTACAACGACAGCAGAGCAAAATCCAAATGCTCAAAACAAGCGTCCTCAAGCTGGTGGCAATCAACAGAATCAACAAAATCAACAAAATCAAGGCGGCGGCGGTCAACAAGGACGCGGCGGCGGCGGCAGAGACAACAACCAACACAAACCAGGGCAAGGGCGCGGCGGAAAGGATAATCAAAATCAGAACAAAGCGCAAAATCAGAACCAAGCACAAAACAAAGGTGTCGTTGAAAAGAAACGCCCCACACCACAGGTCACCAAAAAGAAAGCCGACCGAGACAAACAAGCACAAGGACAAACAGAAGTTAGCGAAAAAGAAATCCAAGACAAAATCAGAGCTACTATGGCTAAACTTAGCGGCGGTGCTAGACCTAAAAACACCCGAGCTAAGTTACGAAAACAAAAACGAGATATTCATGCAGAAAGACAGGAAGAAGCCAATGCTCCTACCAATATACTACATGTTACCGAATTTGTAACAGTAAGCGAATTAGCCAAGTTGATGGACATTACTGCTACTAAAGTTATTTCTACTTGCTTTGCAGTAGGTATTATCGTGACTATCAACCAACGCCTCGATGCAGAATTAATTGAATTAGTAGCTTCTGAATTTAATTTCGAAGTAGAGTTTATTGGCGCTACAGAAGAAGAAATTGAATTTGAAGAAGTTGCCGACGACCCTGCTGTTCTTGTCGAGCGTCCTCCCATCGTGACCATCATGGGACACGTTGACCATGGAAAAACATCTTTGTTGGATTATATCCGCAAAACCAAAGTGGTAGAAGGCGAAGCAGGAGGTATTACCCAACACATCGGAGCTTATCAAATTACCACACAATCAGGCAAAAAAATTACCTTTTTGGACACTCCCGGTCACGAAGCCTTTACAGCAATGAGGGCGCGTGGTACAAAAGTAACAGATATTGTAGTTATTGTTATTGCAGCCGACGATAGCGTGATGCCCACTACCAAAGAGGCAATTAGCCATGCGCGCGCTGCCAATGTGCCTATGATTTTTGCTATTAACAAAATAGACCGTCCCGAATCCAATCCCGAACGCATTCGCGAACAATTGGCACAGATGGATTTGTTAGTAGAAGAATGGGGCGGCAAATACCAATCGCAAGAAATATCTGCCAAAAAAGGTATTAACATAGACGAACTGCTCGAAAAAATTCTCTTAGAAGCCGAACTACTCGAACTTAAAGCCAATCCAGATAGATTAGCCGGCGGCTCGGTCATAGAGGCTACCTTAGATAAAGGCAAAGGTTATATCACCACCTTATTGGTACAAAATGGCTCTCTACAAGTAGGTGACATTATTTTGTGCGGACAATACTCCGGTAAAGTACGGGCAATGTTCAACGAAGTAGGTAAAAAAGTCAAAAAAATAGGTCCATCAGGTCCAGCTCAGATATTAGGTCTGGGTGGTGCGCCACAGGCAGGTGAAAAATTCCGCGTGTTGCTCGACGAACAAGAAGCCCGACAAATTGCCAGCAAACGCGAACAAATTATCCGCGAACAACAGCAACGCGCACGTCGTCACATCACCCTCGACGAAATCGGCAGACGTTTAGCATTAGGCACATTCAAGGAACTTAACCTCATCATCAAAGGTGACGTGGACGGTTCTGTACAAGCCTTGTCCGATTCCCTGCTACAATTATCTACCGAAGAAATACAAGTCAGAATCATACATCGCGGCGTAGGGGCTATTACCGAAACCGATGTATTGCTGGCAAGCGCCTCCGATGCCATTATTATCGGCTTCCAGGTGCGCCCAACACCCAAAGCACGCAAAAACGCCGAAGACGAAAACATCGATGTGCGTACCTACTCTATCATCTACCAAGCTATCGACGAAGTGAAAGCAGCGATGATAGGTATGCTCGAGCCTAAGTTCGAAGAACGATTCGCTTGCACCGTCGAAGTGCGCGACGTGTTTAAAGTCACCAAAGTGGGCACCATCGCAGGTTGCTTAGTCACCGAAGGCAAAATAAAACCCGATACCAAAATACGCCTTTTGCGAGACGGTATCATCATGCACACAGGCACCATTGCCTCCCTCAAGCGCTACAAAGACGATGTAAAAGAAGTCTTTTCGGGTATGGAGTGCGGTATTGCCATCAAAAATTTCCAAGACATACAAGTCGGAGACCTCATAGAAGGTTTTGACGAAATTAGCGTTAAACGAACCCTATAGTAAAAACATGCCAAGCTGTGAAAAACGGCTTGGCTTGTTTTGCAATAGCACATACCCTTTATGAATGTCACTACAAGCACAAAAATGAGCAAGTTTTTGGTGTAGCCAACTCTTTTTCCAAAATGTATAACCCAATTCAATTCAACGTGAAAGGCAAACTTGTTATCTTTACTGCTCCCTCTGGTGCGGGCAAAACCACGCTTGTTAGACACTTGATGAGCGAGTTAAACGAGGTATTGGCATTTTCAGTATCTGCCACCACCCGACAGCGCCGTCAACGCGAAAAAGACGGCTATGACTACTATTTTATTACCAAAGACCAATTCCTACAACGCGTAGAAACAGGCGAATTTTTGGAATATCAAGAAGTCTATGATGGTAATTACTATGGCACACTTAAAAGCGAAATCCAACGTATTTTCGATATGGACAAAAGCGTGATTTTTGATGTCGATGTGCAAGGCGCTCTGAACATCAAAAAATGCTATGGTAAAGACGCGCTAACCATCTTTGTCAAACCTCCTTCCATCGAAGCCCTCAAAACGCGCCTCGTCGGACGAAACTCCGAAACCGATGCCACGTTACAGCAACGCTTGCAAAAAGCCATTATCGAGCTGGAATATGCCAACCGATTTGATGTAACCATCATCAACGACCAACTCGAAGTAGCCAAACAACAAGCCTACCAAATCGTTACCAATTTTTTGACCGCCGATCTAACTCCCTCAGAACCTAATACACCCGAAACCACCAACTTTTTTTTTGAATGGCAAAAACTAACAGCCACTCTTTAACCTCCAAAAGCCAGCTATGAGTCCAACAGCCATTACAAAAGGAATAAAAGTAAGTGTCGAAAGTCTATATCAACCACAACATTCCCAACCACAACTCAATACCTTTGTGTTTGCCTACAAAATAACCATCGAAAACTACAATACTTGCAACCTACAACTAACGTATCGATACTGGACAATCAAAGATGCGTATGGTATGGAGCGCAAAATCGAAGGCGAAGGCGTTGTGGGCAAACAACCCCTCATAGCACCAATGGGCATGTATCAATACATCTCAGCCTGTCAATTAAGCACAGAAATAGGCAAAATGTGGGGACACTATACCATAAAAAATCCCGAAACACAAGAAACTTTCAGCGCCGAAATACCCCTATTTAGCCTTATCGCACCTTTCAAAATGAATTAAACCGCAAGCAATTTGCTCTATAAACCCTCCTCAAACAATGCCGCAATCTAAGCACCTTGCATAGATTGCGGCTAAAGTACCTATATACATGAACAAAAAATAACTATTTTGCCTTATCTTTGCACCACAAAACACCATCACCACTTCTATAGTCCCAAAATGTACACATAAAATATATCAAAACAATATTATTTTTTGGGCGTTTCCCTGCGGGTCGGGCTTTACGGGGCTTCGCTACGCTTCGGTGCAAGCACCAGCCTAACGGCTGCCCCTACAATCCCTAACGCGCTTCGCCACTCGAACTTTTTTTCTTTACAACTCTTTTTTGATAGCTAAACCCCAAAATTAGTACCCCAAACATAAAAAAATCATGCCCATAACATTGTTTTTTTACAAAAAAACATGGTAAAGCATTCACAATTAAGAAAAAAACACTACTTTTACTCCCTATTTCAATAATCAAAACCCTTTGCCCCTCCGAAAAACACTTTTCCGATTAAACATTAACCCTCAAAAAAGATATTGTATGCAAAAAGACCCCAACTATGTTGCAGAGGAGAAAACCATATCTACTTCTTTGGAGCAAGCCGATGTAGCCCCCAACCATACTACCCCACAATCGCTTGTCTCTCCCGATAAACGCATCCAAGAGGCATACGATAGTTTGATAAGCGACTTTAGGCAACACTATGCCCGCAACAACCGCATTGCAGCAGAGGCAGATGTTGAACTCATCGACAAAGCCTTTCAATTAGCCAATGGACTGCACGAAGGAATGTTTCGCAAAAGCGGCGAACCATACATCTTGCACCCCATCGAAGTAGCACGCATTGTGGTCAACGAAATCGGCTTAGAAACCGTATCGGTCGTTTGCGCCCTGCTCCACGATGTTGTCGAAGATACCAATATCACCGTAGCCGATTTGCAACGAGATTTTGGCTACAAAATAGCACACATCGTCGACGGTCTAACCAAAATTAGAACCGTCTTGAAAGACAAAAACAAACAATCGCTTTTGGTCAATACCAACACCGACAGCGAAGAAACAGAACGCGCCGAAACAGTACGACGCGAAATGATAGAAAAAGCTGACAATATTCGCAAAATCATTATGACTCTTGGTGATGATATTCGTGTAATCATCATCAAAATTGCCGACCGACTACACAATATGAGAACAATGGACTCCATGCCACCCAAAAAGCAACGTAGCATATCGGACGAAACTTTGTTTTTCTATGCTCCCATAGCACATCGCTTGGGTTTATATGCTATAAAATCGGAGTTGGAAGACCTTTGTCTCAAATATACTGCCAATGTAGAGTACAAAGAAATCGCTCGAAAATTGGAAGCCAAAAAAAACGAACGCGAACGCTACATCAAAGATTTCATAGAACCCATTAAAGAACGAATAGAAGAAAAAGGAGAAATCAAAAAATTTAGAATTTTTGGCAGACCCAAACACATCTATTCCATTTACAACAAAATACACACCAAAAACGTCCCTTTTGAGGATATTTTTGACTTATTTGCTATCAGAATTGTCATCGATTGCCCACCCGACTACGAAACAGAACACCACCTTTGTTGGTCTGCTTTTCATGCCGTTACATGGCTATATCCCCACTACAAACCCGAACGCTTGCGCGATTGGGTCACCAAACCCAAAAGCAATGGTTATGAATCGTTGCATGTGACCGTAATGAACAGCGACGGCAGATGGGTAGAAGTCCAAATCCGTACCGAACGAATGGACACCATTGCAGAAAAAGGCGTAGCAGCACACTGGATTTACAAAGACTCAGGAACAAACAACAAATCCGCCAAATCGAATAACGCTGATACCAAAAGTGCTAAAAATACACCAAAAACCGATGCCAAAGAAGTCAAATTGGTGCGAAAAGGCAAAAACAAAAACATCGACCAAGTAACAACAGACACCAATACGGAGGAAGAAGATAATAAAAACGCCACTGCTATTAAAGGTTTCAACGATTGGATCAACGAAATTCGCGAACAATTGAAGGATAATAGCAAAAGTTCTATTGAGTTGGTGACAGACATAAGACATACCTTGTATGAACAAGAAATTTTTGTTTTTTCACCCAAAGGCAAAGTTCTGACCCTCAAAAAAGGTGCTACCGTACTCGATTTTGCTTTTGCTATACACACCGATTTGGGTTGCACCTGCATTGGAGGTAAGATAGATGGCAAATTATATCCCATTTCCTACAAACTCAAAAATGGTGAACAAGTAGAAATCATTACGTCTAAAAAAGCTAAACCCACACCCGAATGGCTCAATTTTGCGGTTACTTCCAAGGCACGCAACAAAATTAAGTCCCAGATTAACTATGAAAAAGAGCAAAATTTGCGCGAAAACGCCAAAGCAGGCGAGGAAATGCTACAGCGCCGTTTGACCAATAACTTCAAGGTGAAGTTCAGCAACGATGTTGTCAACGAACTGCAAGTGTATTTTAAGTATAAAGATTCACAAGATTTTTTAGCAAGCATTGGTGCCGAACAATTTGATTGGAACAGATTTAAAGAACTCAAAGTTGTCGGCGACCGTTTTGTGTTTCCCTCCAAAGACAGCAAACCCCCCGCACCTTCACGCGACGAAAGCTCCTTCAAAGGTATTGAAGACCAAGATGTATTTCAGGACGGCATTAGCATCTTTGAAGGTTTTGCCGACCGCATTGACTATGGCACAGCTCAATGTTGCAATGCACAACCCGGCGATGTTGTCTATGGCTTCTTGACGATTGGCAATGGTATCAAAATCCACCGCACCAATTGTCCCAATGCACCCGACCATCACCGCTATCCCTATCGTATTGTCAACATAAAATGGTCAAAAAACAAAGATTTGCTATATTTGTTGCCTGTTTATATTAAAGGAATTGACGATGTAGGGGTTGTTAACAGAATCTCAAACCTAATATCGGGCGAACTCAAGCTCAATATGCGTTCTATTTCGTTTGACAGCATGGACGGTATTTTCGAAGGAAAAATCGAAGTCTATGTAGCCACAGAAGCACAAGGCAAACAACTAATGAAACGCCTTAAAAGCCTCGAAGGTATCCATTCTGTTGATCAAATCAAGCGTGACTAAAAAAAACACCAATGCAACACCTCATAAAGGTGTTGCATTGGTGTTTTAATAATGTTGTCCAACATGGACAAGCAAATACAATAATAAATAATTATTTTTTGGGCGTTTCCCTGCGGGTCGGGCTGCTACGGGCTTCGCTACGCTTGGTGCTGCGTTGCTCTCCGCACTGGCTAACGCCACCCTCCGCATCCCTAACGCGCTTCGCTACCCGAAAATTTTTGTCTGATTACCAACAAAAAAAAAAACAATGCTATTCCACATACAAAACCAAACCCTTCAGATAATGTCCCTCTGGGTGATAGATATTAATAGGATGATCGGGTGCTTGCGACAAATGATGCACCACTCGCACCTGTCGTCCCACCGAAATGGCAGCAGCCGTCACGGTATCATAAAACAACTGACGGTCAACAACTGCCGAACAAGAAAACGTGAACAAAAAGCCACCTTTAGCAATCTGTTGCAACCCCAGTGCATTCAATCGTTTATAGGCTTGCACAGCTTTGTGGCGAGCCTCAATGTGTTTGGCAAAAGCAGGTGGGTCAAGCACCATGACCTCATATTGGTGCTGATTTTGTTGCAAAAAAGCCATAACATCACTACAAAAAGCCTTGTGTCGTTCTGTTCCGAAACCATTTAGCGCTACATTTTGCTCACACCACTCAATAGCCTTCGCCGACGCATCAACCGAATGCACCATGTTTGCACCACCTGCCAATGCAGCTACCGAAAAACCACCTGAATAGCAAAAAGCATTCAAAACAGTTTTGTTTGCCACAAAATGTTGTAACAAAGTTCTATTATAGCGTTGGTCAATAAAGAAACCTGTTTTTTGTCCGCGTTCCCAATCTACCCAAAAAGATAAATTTTCTTCTTTTCCCACCACATTAGGCAATTGCTCGCCCCACAAATAAGCGTTTTCTACTGCAATATTGCCACCTACACCACCGCTTACCGTCTCTTTGCTTTTGGTATAGACTGCCCGCAAATCGCTGCCAAAAACTTCGCACAATGCAGCAGCAATAGCATGGCGCGACAGCCACATAGCAACAGTATGTGCTTGCACAACAGCAACGCCATTGTACATATCAATTATCAAACCCGACAAACCATCTCCTTCGGCATTCACCAACCGAAAAATATTGGTAGAGGAGTGAAGAATAGTAATACCCAAGGCAGTACGGTAGGCATAACAACGCCGCAAAACCTTTACCCAAAAGGCATGGTCGATGAGTTGCTGCTCAAAGGTCAGGAGGCGCACCCTAATACTACCTCCTGCTTGGTACTGTCCTGTTGCTAAATATCGACCTTCGGGACTGCACACCTCCACGATGTCGCCTTCTGCCACTTTGCCCTCGATGCGGCGGATAGCACCCGAAAAAATCCAAGTGTGGCGACGTTCTACCGATACTACGCCTTTGGGTTGTAAAATGATTGATGGATATAGCTGATTCATGGGAGGATAGATGGGATAAAACGACAAAAATGCGACAAAGAGTGGGTATACTGACAAAAAAAACTTGGCAACCAAGATGTGTTACCAAGTTTTGCTTTGAAGAGGTCGGAAGCGGATTCGAACCGCTGTGGAAGCTTTTGCAGAGCCTTGCCTAGCCTCTCGGCCATCCGACCATCACTGTAAAGCGGTGCAAAGGTAAGGAGAGTTTTTGGAATAACCAAATTTTATCGCATTTTTTTATCGATTTCTACAAAAATTTTCTCTATGTGGTTGATCAATGGAGGATGATGTTTGCTAATGCGCACTTTTAAGGCGGTAGCAGTAGGGTAGAGGTGTGCCAAACCGTCCCATATTTTTTGTGTCAGATGTTCTACCAATTGCACTGGTGTTTGCATGGTAGTGGAACAAAAAGCTGTTATTTGTTCATAATTGAATGTATCTGATAGATGGTCATTGTGTGCAGCCTCAAAGTCAGCAGTGACATAGACATCAATAGTATACCAACAACCTATTATTTGTTCTTCGGGATAGTAACCATGATAGGCATAATAATGCATACCTTCTATAGCTAACAACATAGTCAAAAAAAAATTTATATAATCAATAAAATAGGATGAGTTTATTGTTTTTCGCCGCCTTCAACACCATAAAAAAAGACCCAAACAGCAAAATCGGGAGAAAAATCGAAAAAATGGTGTGCTTCATAAGCCGGCACAAATAAAAAATCGCCTTTTTGTACTTGTACTATTTGAGCACCACCTACAAAAGATGCCCGTCCTGTGGCAATAAGGTATATTTCGTCGCGCGAATGCGGTTGCTGTTGGTCGACAAACTGGGGTTGATAGAATTCGACGGACAAAGTTCCATGCTGAAATAGCACTTTAAATAGTTCGCCGCTATCTTGTAGGTTTTGATGAGCTTGGGATAAGGAAATATGGTGCATTTTAAAATATTGTATTTCAAGTAATGAAGAGAAACAAGTATACTAATGGCTTCCCTACACTTTGTTTTTGTTATTCATGAACATAATAAATAGCATTGTCATGGATCTTGTTATGAAAAACAAAAAAACAAGAACTAAAGTAATTATGACGATAAACATAGTATATGTAAGGAAATCGTTAGCTAAAATGTGTACAAGAGCTTGAGCAGTTTGAGTAAAGACATAACCAATGATAGGTACGCTTAAAGCGCTAAAAAAATTGAAACCAATACTGTGGTCTTTGTTGGAAGGAGTAAGATATACAACTATCACAAGCACGCTATAGGCAAGAGTTGACATAAGAAAAGTGCTAACATACAAAAAACCTGTATCTAATATCAACCATTGCGGAATGGAAGAGGGCAGCATCTTGTCGGAATAGGAAAGGTGCAGAAAGATAAATAAAATATGGATTAAGAAAGCGATAGGGCTATACCATACTGAAACTATTTTGTTTTGCTTGGTTAAATATAAGGCATACAAAAAAATTAAAAGTCCTATACCAATTAAACTGATGGCAAAATAATACCACAATTGTACTCCTTCGGGAGTCAGCAAGGTTTTAATAAGAAAAAACTGATTGCTACCTAAAATAAATAGTAGTATTATAGGCAAGGTATTAACTAAAAATAGCCATTTGGAGTTACGTAGATTCTCCATGGTAATAGAACTGCTTTAATAATTTTTCGAACATATAATATGCCACAATAAGAAAAGATAAATTAGTGATGATGCCAATTGCGGTGTGAAGCAATGAATGATGATGTGGTAATAAGAAGTATTTTGCCTGTTCTTGTGCTACTAATGCGGCTATTATGCGGGAGGTGTTGACAAATATTGTAAATAGATAAGTTGCAAATAGTACAAAGACAGTATTCAATAACTTCTGCCATGGTTTTTCTATATATTGTAGCATAAGATAAGAGAAAATCAGGAAAGACAAAGCCCAAAAATTATATCCCGAACAAGATTTGTCAAAAGTTATGTTCAAATCGGGGTGATAATATCCTTTTTCGGGTGAGTACACTGCTTGTGAAGCCATTAACAATTCGATAAGTTTGTTCACAGGTTGTAATAGAAATAATAGTTGGTCATTGTTAGCATTAATATAACCCAACTTTAGGAGTATGAAAACTCCAACTGTTAAGAAGTAATATAGCAGGTTATTAGTTGGCATGGCGGTAAAGGGTATGAACAATAATAATAAAATTGCCAATTGATGAAATTGGAGAGTAGTATGGACAATAAGAGGTGTTGTTATTGTTGTTAGGATTTTTGGTAGTTCTTTGTAAAAACAACTTATCACAATCGGTTGATTAACCAAAGCAACAGTAATAGTGCCAATACAATGGTATAGGTTACTATGGTTGTATATGGAAAATTGGTAGGTTGGGGGTCTTCGGGAGGGCAAAGATTGCTTTTTTGTTGCGATTCCAATAGCAAAGAATTAGGTAAAGATGCTACTGCATATAGCAACTGTTGTTCTGTAGTTTCTTGTTCAGCAGTATTATCATTGTAGTAGTTGAGATACATACATAGCTTATACATTTGCAGGCGATTGTGATAATCTAATTCGTTGTCTGATATCATCTGTAGCAGTTGTTGTTTAAAAAAATCTTTGTCTTTGGATTCTGCGATGGCTCTACCAATGCGCCCAACACTGCCATAATAGTGATTGGTAGCAGCATTTTCTATCGTCAACGCAATACCAAATAATAAATCGACAACATTGATATCTAATGTTTCTAATTCTTTAATGTACGTTTTTCTTCTTCCCCAAGCATAATCACCATCGCTCGCTCGCACAAAATGGTCGTTCATAATATCCAAATGAGATTTTAAAAAAACTTCCCAATTAGCAGTTTCGGCAGAAAGCATAGCAATTGTAGCAGCATGTTGTCGTGGTTTGGAATCCATACTACAATACCCGATAACTTCTATGCTTCGGATTTGTTCGAGCAGCGCTGTTTTTTCTATTTTTGACAAGCAGTAAAGGTCTTCAGGTTTTTCAAATTTACCTATTTGAGCATCTTTTTTCAGTTTGGGTGTAAGTGTATCGATAAGGCAGTCGGCATAGCCTATTTGTTGAGCATATTTAGCTTTTAATGGTTGGGATTGAAATGCTTCGGGAAAATAAAAGGCAACAAGTTTGTCGGTATAGTCTCCATGATAATCATGCAGCCAACTGTTTTTTTGAGGATGATGGTATAAATCATTTTTGTTTTCTTTGATGATTGTTCCACCAAAGTATTCTTTTAAACTATGTTCCCTAAAAAACACCATTTCAATGTCTGGAGCGTCTTGATAATAATGGTCATATTTTTGTTTAACAATGAGTGTATTTTTGCGTACTTGTGCATGGGGGTATTTCTCTAAAAATTTCTCAAAACCAATACCTTTGTCGATATCTCTTTGGGCTTCTTTAATAGTTGAATCGATGACTATAATATGCCCAAATGTTTGGTAGGGAGAATAGTAGACTTGGTTCAAATTGCAACTTTTATATTTCAAATTGAGCGAATCTACAATATGATGTAGTTTAAGCATTGTTTGGTCGCTATAGATAAATCCATTCGGATATATCTCAAATTCATTCTGGGCAGTAAGTTTAAGCCAAATAAAGCCAGTGATTAACAAAAACAGAATTGATTTTTTCATTTTTCCTGATTTTTATATACGCATCAATAAGGTACTATAACGAATCTATCCAATGAATTATTACACTTTGCGTCAAAAAAAAGAATTTTTGATACATCTCCTATTGATTTAATATTTTAAAATATTGCACTTTTGATGTTTGTTCCTTACCAATGCCGCTGTAGCCATCATATAACAACTCAATAACTCACCCTATACCAATTTTCTTCTAATTTTTGTTTGCGGTGAGTATTATGTATAGTATCCATAATTTCCTTATCAAAGGTTTGTATCGTTCCCGGATCATCAGTATATAGGAAAGCAGAATAGTGGTCTAAAAAACCTCTGTTTATAAAAAATTCCACTGTTAAAGTTTGTTGTTCTGTTTTTTCGATGCTTATGTCATTA
>JAEUUX010000099.1 GCA_016787295.1 Chitinophagales bacterium | reverse complement strand
ATTGGACACACGCCAATTCACTCCTGAACAATACTATCAATACAACAAAATGTTGGTACAAAATGCCATGGCTATTGAAATTGCTAGACAAGAGAGAGAAAAGTCGCGTTTGGAAGGCAAGGAAGAAGGACGTTTGGAAGGAGAAATGATCACCAAACGTAATTCGGTCATACGACTTATCCACTTAGCAAAATTAACAGACGAAGAAATTGCTATAATCAATGATGCACCCCTCGAATTTGTACAACAAATTCGAGCAGAGTTAGGTTTGCTATAATTACTATAACATTGCATAAAAATTGCCCGCCATGTACAAACTTACATGGCGGGCAATTTTTATGTCATAACAATACTTGTCAATTTAAAAACAATAGTCATTAGCATCAATCAATTTGCGAGCAATTCGCTGACGAGCCGCTACGGTGTTATAGGCAGGATATTTTGTAAAACGTTTCAAGCCCATCAACATCATGCGTTGTTCGTCTCCGTCTTCGGTAAAGCCACATAAAGCACGACGACCGTTGGTGGCAATACGTTCAACAGCATCGGAAATAAAGGTTTTGGTGATATCGATAGCATAACTTGCTTGTTCGGCACCACGCATAGCGATTAATTTATCTGTACGCAAAATTGCTGACTCCATCACAAAAATATCGGTCAACATATCTGCCAAATACATGATAATTTCTTCTTCTTTTTCGATTTTTTGCATGAATTTTTGCACCGCAGCACCCGCAACAATCAACACCGCTTTTTTGGCATTGCGAACAGCTTTTTTGTCATCTGCCAAAATATCGTCTGTGTCATCAGCACCAAAATCAGGAATAGACATCAATTCTTTTTGCACTGCCATAACAGCACTCATCAAGTCTATTTCACCTTTCATAGCACTCTTCATCAAACGGTCGAACATTAACAAACGATTAATTTCGTTAGTGCCTTCAAAGATACGGTTGATGCGCGAATCGCGATACGCACGCGCTGCATTTCCTTCTTCCGAAAAACCCATGCCGCCATGTATTTGCACATTTTCGTCCACCACATAGTCCAAAGTTTCGGAACCATAAATTTTGGTTATCGAACACTCTAAAGCAAACTCTTGGGCTGCGATTAATTTAGCTTTTACCTCATCGATACCTTCTGCTTTGCATTGCTCGATTTTGTCATGCAAAAATTTAGAAATCCGATAGTTTGTACTTTCCAAAGTCCAGATACGGATAGCTTGTTCTGCCATTTTGTGGCGAATAGCTCCAAATTTAGAAATAGGCAATTTAAACTGAATGCGTTCGTTGGCATATTTCACTGACATTTCCGAAGCACGTTTTGCTCCACCACAAACCATCAAACCCAATTTGTAGCGTCCGATATTCAGTACATTGAAGGCAATTTTGTTACCTTCGCCAATTTTACCCAAAAGATTTTCTACAGGTACTTTCACTTTGTCGAAAAACACTTGACGTGTCGACGAACCTTTGATACCCATTTTGTCTTCTTCTACACCCAAACTAACGCCTTCGCTCGTGGCATCTACCAAAAAGGCGCTAAATTTTTCGTTGACACCATCTATTTTCGCAAAAACAGTGAATAAATCGGCAAAACCAGCATTAGTAATCCACATTTTTTGACCTTCCAAAATATAGTATTTACCATCTTCGCTCAAAGTGGCTTTGGCTCGAGCACTTCCCTGAGCATCAGAACCCGACCAAGGCTCGGTCAAGCAATAAGCTGCTTTGATTTCACCCGTAGCTAATTTGGGCAAATACTTTGCACGTTGTTCGGGCGTACCATAATACAAAACAGGCAAAGTACCAATACCTGTGTGAGCAGCCAAAGACACACCGAAACTATGACTCGCGCCCAACACTTCGGTCAAAACAGATTCCGTAATGATGTCAACTCCCAGACCACCATATTCTTCAGGTATAGCTGCTCCCAACAAACCTTGTTCGGCAGCAACATCTAATAGTTGTACGGTTAAACCTGCCTGTTGCTTGTCCAATTTAACAATATTGGGCCAAACATGGGCTTTTAAAAAATCGGTAGCCATATCGGCTAAAGCTTTTTGTTCGTCGGTAAGGTCTTCGGGAGTGAACACTTCCTCTTTACCATCGAAACTATCTGAAATAAGAAATTCGCCTCCTTTCATGATTCGCGTTTTTTGTTCAACTGACATATTGAATAGGTATTTTTAGTTTAACACAAAATAAATGAAAACAACAGCAAAACACCGCTTAATAGGTGCAACTTTGTACTGCTATGCTTTCAAAGGGCAAAGTTATTGTCTTGTTTCGAATTTTCCAAATTTATTTTCATTTTTTTCTGAAAATTCTGAAAATTCCATTTCATACACCAAAAATATCCCAATAAAAAGCCTTTTTTGTTGCACAGCAAAAAAAATCAACGTACCTTTGACCTAAAAAAAACCATGTCCCACAAATTATTATTCGTCTGCTTTGGCAATATTTGTCGCAGTCCCATTGCTCACTACATCGCACAAAAAAAATGGCAACATGCTGATTGTCAAAGTGCAGGCTTATACGCCTCTACCCGCGACCACGCCACGCCCGAAGCCGTTAAGGTAGCAAAAGAATATGGCGTAAACCTTGAACCACACCGGGCCACTCGCCTAAGCAGCCTCAACCTCCATGAATTTGACTATATTTTTTGTTTAGAAAAAGATGTTTATAACCACCTGAAAAACCAAATTCCTACCGAAAAACTCATCGATTGGCACGTCGACGACCCTTATGGTTTTCCTATAAGCACCTACCGAACCTGCGCCCAAATCATCGCACAAAAAATTGAGGAGTTTGAATGGTAATCCAATTTCTCCAAAACTATGTTTAACAATGATACGCTATTTATTTCTATTGATTAGTTTTTTCGTTAGTTGCGAAACGTTGAACAATTATCAACAAAGAAAAAAAGCAACCATAGTAGCAAAAAATGCCAAACTCCACTACTATTACATTTATTCATACAAAAATGATAGCAGTGTAATAAGTGACTCCTTGATGATGGCAAGTTGTCCAAATCAGAAGACAACAAACTACAGCTACGGCTACAATGATACTTGCACTTTGCTCTTGTATCAAGACAAAGAAACGTTTAACAAAACCGTTTCCGATATTTTACATTTGTACATTTTTAATCTCCATAACCAAAAGTGGGCATGTATAATGGATACCACTACTCGTTTATATCTATGGCGAAAACAGAAAATTGTTCATTCTTGTACTTTACCGGTGGCAACCCCATCTTATGATCCAACATGGCATTTTATTGATATTAATGGAGACAAATACAAAGACATAGTTCTCGAAATTCCTTGTGGCGGAACTTGTGGCTCTGAAAATTATTGTATTTTTTATAATCCCACTAAACAAGTTTTAGAATACAACATTCAACAACCAGAGATTCGAAATTTTATCATAGATAGCACAAAGTATCAAATAGTTAGCCGTTTTAATTATAGTTCCAGTACCTATCAAATAGAACATACCAACTTTTTGCCTTTGCGCGACACAGTGTATTTGCGATATACGTCTGGCGATACTACTTTATATGATTATGGACGAGTAGATGTTTTTGACAGACAAGGCAATATCATTTCCGCAGATACAATATTGTTGGGTGAATGAAAGTCTATTTAAGTCACCAATCCTAAATCGATATTCAGAACATTGCAATTGTTATCAAAAAACTATCAAATTCCCTCCTCTCCAGCTTCCCACAAAAAAGAAATATCTAAAATAATGTCCATTTTTACCCTCCGTCAAAACAAAAACCTTTTATTCCTTATTGGCGCATTATTCATCATCGCCCTATACACTGCCCTTCACCAATTACCTTTGCGTGCCGAAGAACCACGAAGAGCCATCGTTGCCTTAGAAATGCTCCTATCGGGCAACTACTGGACACCCACTATCAACGGAGAGTTTTACTACAACAAACCTCCCATCTACAATTGGCTATTATCCCTCCTCTTTGCTGGTTTTGGCACTGCCGACTGGGTAGTACGCTTCCTTTCTCCCACAAGCCTCCTCCTCACCGCCCTTATTAACTATTGCTTCGTCCGAAAATACCTCTCCGAACAAACAGCTATCCTCTCGTCTTTATGTTACCTCTTGAGCGGTGACATTGTTTTCTACCTCTCCATGCTCGGCGAAATAGATCTTTTTTATACCCTCTTGGTCTACCTCCAAATCATCGCCATTTTCCACTATTACCAACAACAACGTTTCGCGCAACTTTTCCTCCTCTCCTACCTATTCATGACCATCGGACTGCTCACCAAAGGACTACCTTCCATTGCTTTTCAGGGTATTACCCTATTGACAATGGCATTCTATCAACGCCAATACCGCTGGTTGTTCAGCCTACAACACCTTGCAGGAATCCTACTGTTCTCCTTGCTTTTCGGTGGTTATTTCTATATCTACAGCCATTATAACAACCCCATCACTTACCTCCTCAAATTATTCACCGAGTCATCGCAACACACTGCTATCCAAAAAGGCTGGTGGCAAAACCTCGAACATTTATTCCTTTTCCCCCTCAATTTTGCTAAAATATTCCTTCCATGGAGCTTTTTGGCGCTATTTTTGTTCAAACAGAAAGTCCGAAACGAACTTAAGCAACAGCCACTATTGCGATTTGCTGCCTATTTTGTGCTTTCCAACATCATGATATATTGGCTTTCTCCCGGAACACGCGACCGTTATTTGTATATGTTCCTACCTTTTGTTGCCATGATTGTCACCCATTTTTATGACGAAAAACACCCTTTACACAACTATTTTCGCCACATCTTGAGCGGCTTATTGCTTTTGGTGAGCGGGGCTTTGATTTTGGCACAAGTTGATGCCCAAAAATGGCAATTACAATATGCTGTTTGTTCTCCGCTATGGTTTCTGCTACCCGTCGTTGGCATTTTTTATCTACACCTTTCGCACCGATACAACACCTTTTTGCTCCTTTGTTTATTGGTAGTTGTGTTGCGATGCAGCTATAACCTTGTCACCTTACCTGTTCAGGCAGCTACCATTGACCAGCGCATTTATTGGGAAAGCACCGACAAAATCTTGCAAATCACCCAGCAACAACCCATCTACCTCTACGGAAAACTGCACACCGAATCGGCTCATTTCAAAAAAGGAGAGCAAGCATTGATACAGGTCGATTACCAACAACCGCCTTTTATCCCATTCCAAACCTCTTTCTACCTTTCGCGCCACAACCGACACATCGTACAACGCACCAACGAGCCACAAAAAAACCGCTTCTATATCGCACCACAAAACGAACTACCCACCGACTCCATCAAAGTCCTTTACTCGTTCCACGAAAAACGCAGCAATAATATGTACCACCTATTTCAATTCCAATAAAATGCACTTCAATTTTTATCCCAACTTTGTCCAATTTGAGACCAACGCGCAGTATCCACACCTCTTGGATTGCTATTTAAACCACATAGACGAGCTAAAAAACTATGACCAAATAGAATGTCACGTCGTCTTGTACCCATATAGCCGCCAGTTGTCTGCCGATAACTTCCACTTTAATCCTTATGAGGAGTATGTCAAAGATATTGCCTTGCACGACCGTTCTATTTACCTCAAAATTGGCGATAGCGGCAAAAAACTTTTTGGTATAGCCTTGGGTCTAATCATTTTGCTGGTGTTCTTGTGCTTAAAACCTTCCGAAATTGGCTCCATTGAAGCCATCGTTTCTATATTTGGTGCCTATACTATAGGTAAAGAAGTGTGGAGCGACTTAGAAAAGTGGCTCGTCAACCTAACTCACGAATGGAAAATCAGATTTACGCAGTTGTATTACAATTTTTTGTTAGAAAAAAACACTACCCTCACCAACTATAGCTCATTTGCAAAGTTCCAACGCTACCAAACCGCCCACCTTTTGCCAACTCTCATGGACTATATCGAACAAAGCAACTCCCAAACCCTAAGAATGGCGTTCGACGGCGAAGATATAGACAGCATTGCCACAGCAAGCCGCGCCCACATCTTATCTATCCACTTC
The DNA here is from genome assembly GCA_016787295.1 of Chitinophagales bacterium. Lineage (GTDB taxonomy): Bacteria > Bacteroidota > Bacteroidia > Chitinophagales > UBA2359 > JAEUUX01. The sequence continues at coordinate 887 of JAEUUX010000099.1, read as the reverse complement.
GAACCACAATACCTCGATGCCTTCCAACAAAAAGGCTTCCTCTTGGGTGTGAAATTGAGCTGCAACCGCCGAAAACTATGGGGTTTGTGGGAAAAAACAGAGTTGTTCCAATCCCTACACAAAGGCGAAAAAGGTTGTCTCGACCTCCAACAACAATGGATAAAAAACGCCGTATTTTATCGTCATACCTATTGCTGGAGCCGCTTCAAATACTTTCATAGTAGCCAAACCTTGCCCAATGAAAACCTCATCGACCTCCAAACACCCAACTCCACACCACAATAAACCCTCTTTTTCAATATCAACATCTTTTGCATATGGAAACTTACGAAATCATCGTCCGTCTACACAAAGACCAAGACATTAACAACCTCTTGCAAGATATGCAAGAACATCGCCTTATTGTGCAACGCAAAGTAGCTGTTAATCTAAACATTTGGCTGCTCTCTTGCAACGACTATTCGGCTATAAACGACAATGTCTTAAACCTTTTAAAGCAACACCCTGCCGTGCAAATGGTACAGCAAAACCATAGCACCATTTTGCGTCGTCCATCTTTGCTGCCCTAATCTTGCAACTAACTCCCAACATTCTGGCATACTTATTGGATAACAAAAGGTAGCTGTTCGTCCAAAGAATAGCTACCTTTGTTTATGTGTAACACAAAAAAATTTAACCGAATAGTCAAAGTATTATCCTAAAGAAAACTCCTGCTTTTGCAAAGATACTAATTCCTATCAACAAAAGGCTATTAGCAATTGTAGTTAAGCCTTTAGCAATTGTAGTTAAGCCTTTAGCAATTGTAGTTAAGCCTTTAGCAATTGTAGTTAAGCCTTTAGCAATTGTAGTTAAGCCTTTAGCAATTGTAGTTAAGCCTTTAGCAATTG
>JAEUUX010000083.1 GCA_016787295.1 Chitinophagales bacterium | reverse complement strand
CTACTAATTTGGTAGGTACTACCTACTTTTTTTGTAGGTCGACCTACTAATTTGGTAGGTACTACCTACTTTTTTTGTAGGTCGACCTACTAATTTGGTAGGTACTACCTACTTTTTTGCTAGGTCGACCTACTAATTTGGTAGGTACTACCTACTTTTTTGCTAGGTCGACCTACTAATTTGGTAGGTATTACCTACTAATTTGGTAGGTACTACCTACTAATTTGGTAGGTACTACCTACTAATTTGGTAGGTACTACCTACTTTTTTTGTAGGTCGACCTACTGATTTGGTAGGTACTACCTACTTTTTTTGTAGGTCAATAGTAATATTGTTCCAAAACAGCCTCAATAAGATGACAAGATGATAACAGTTTTTTTGTTATTGCTCTTATTGCTATGCTGCTACATGCTGTCTTTGTTAGATTATGACAATTAGCTATATTATGAACGAAATAAATTACTTTTCTTACTAAAAGACTTGACTACTTGATGGAAAATACTGTATCTTTGCAGCGGAATTGGTATTATGTACCCAAACTATTGAACAGACATCATGTTATTAATTTGGTTGTCTAAAGAGTAAAAAACGCTTTGGATATTTTACAACAAACATTTTTTTAACAATATGACCCATACCCAACGTTTTATTGAACATATCCGCAACCTCATTGCCAAAGATGATTTTGCTACGGCTATCGAGCAACTTTCTGCCCTGCTCAAAGACAGCCCGTGCTTAAACGAGGCTGTGCAGCAATCGGCGCGCTATAACAATGTCATGCAACAAATCCGCTTGGGGATAGTGGATTTTCAATCGGCAAATATTACCCTAAACCAAATTCGCTATAGTACTTTGGAACTTTTGAGTGAGATTGAGGAGCAAACCGCGCAGGATAAAGGTATATTGGCGGAGGTGGAAAAAGCCAGCATTTCTATTGTCAATAGCAAAAATACGGTTGTCAATTCTACCATTTCTGCCGGAGGAAATGTAACAATTGGCGACACTAATATTCAGACAGAAAGCGGAACGAGCCGCAAATTGCGCTTGTTTTTGTATGCTTTTGTCCCCATTTTAGCAATGGCTGCGGCTTTTTTCTACATAAAATACCAAAAACTGCAAGAGCCTTTGAATTTGACGGTTGCTGTGGAAGATGCCACACCCAATCCGAATATACCCCTCACTAAATCCACTGTTACACTGACGTATGGCGACAAAACTGAAAATCAAACCATTGAAAAAGAAGCCGTTTTTAAGGGTATTCCACCAAATTTTAGGGATAAAAACGGATTGTTAAAGGTAGAAGCCGAAGGTTTTGTGCCGGTGACAAAGGATTTGGTTTTTTCTGAAAACCTTGTAAAAATACCCCTCAGCAGAGACGACCGCTATGCAACTGTTTCGGGCAATATTATGGACGAGGCAGGACATCCTGTTGCGGCGGCTCAGGTGCAAATCCAAGACATCAGTGTTTTGTCCAACGCTGCCGGAAATTTTACCCTTCCTATTCCTTTTGACAAACAACGCAAAACACAACGGGTAAAAGTCATTAAACAGGGTTTTAAAATCTGGGATTTTGAAACAAATGTCATTAAAGGAGAAACACTAAATATTATTTTTAAAAAATAACCCTATAGACCTTCCTTTGCGATATAGGGGATAAAACCATCTCAACATCATGAAAAAAAACATTTTAACGTTATTCCTAAGCCTTTACACGCTTAACCTTTCTGCCCAAACGATTGTACAAAATGGTTTGGTGCGAGAACAAAACTCCGGCAAAAAACCTATTGCGGGTGTCCAAGTTATTTTTGACAAAGCTGTTGATGTTTCTGATGGGGTGGGCAAATTCCGCTTGGTTTTTGCGGATAAAAAAGCGGGCGACATGGTTTTTTTGACCAATGTTGACAAAAAAGGCTTTGAACTGGTGAACGACAAAGAATTGGAGCATATCACTTTGACCAACTCCAATACATTTCCCATAGACATTATACTTGCCAAAGCGGGTGTAATAGAAGCAGCTAAAAAACAATATTATGATATTTCGGATAAGGCTTTGAAAGCGGGCTTTGAAAAAGAAAAGGCAGCATTGCGCCAAAACTTGCAAAATGCCAAAATGACCCAGCAAGAATACCAAGAAAAATACGATGTCCTGCAACAACAATACGACAACCAGAAAAAAATGATTGACGAACTATCTGAAAAGTTTGCAAAAGTCAATTTTGATGACGTATCGGCATTGTACCAAGAAGCATTGCAGCTTTTTAAAGACGGTAAAATTGACGAAGCAATTAAAAAATTAGAAAGTGCCGACCTCATAGGTCGTACTGACAAACGCTTAAAACTTCGTGAAGAGAATGAAAAAGGCATACAAGAGGACATTAAATTAATTGACCAATTAGCTGACTTCTACCTCTTAAAGTTTGAGATACTAAAAGCGGAAGTTTTATATGATAGAATGTTGCTTTTAGACAACACCAATTTAGACATTTTAGATAAATGTGCCGCATTTTATAAAGACAACCACCGCTACGAAAAAGCCTTGCACTTATACCCTACAATAATAGCCCACCCCAAAGCCAAAGCATGGCAAATAGCCAATGCTTATGGCTTTATGGGCGAACTCTATACCACTACGGGCGATTTGGACAAAGCAATGATGGCTTATACTCAATACTCAGAAACCTATACCCGTCTCCATAAAAATGAACCAGAAAATACTTTCTATAAAAACAACTTGGCGATTTCGTACTCTAAACTCGGACAGACGCATACCGCATTGGGCAATTTAGACAAGGCTTTGGAGTTCTTTGAAAAATACAACATTTTGGAGCAAGACCTCTATAAGTCCTACCCCAATAATGTTGATTTCAAAAACGGTTTGGCTATTTCGTATGAAAAACTCGGACAGACGCATACCGCATTGGGCAATTTAGACAAGGCTTTGGAGTTCTTTGAAGATGAAACCCAATTATTTGAAGACCTCTATAAGTCCTACCCCAATAATGTAGATTTCAAAAACGGTTTGGCGATTTCGTATGAAAAACTCGGAGAAACGCATACCGCATTGGGCAATGTAGACAAGGCTTTGGAGTTCTTTGAAAAATACAACATTTTGGAGCAAGAACTCTATAAGTCCTACCCCAATAATGTTGATTTCAAAAACGGTTTGGCGATTTCGTATGAAAAACTCGGACAGACGCATACCGCATTGGGCAATTTAGACAAGGCTTTGCATTTCTTTGAAAAAGATATTACATTATCAGAAGACCTCTATAAGTCCTACCCCAATAATGTAGCGTTCAAAAACGGTTTGGCGATTTCGTATGAAAAACTCGGACAGACGCATACCGCATTGGGCAATTTAGACAAGGCTTTGGAGTTCTTTGAAAAACGCAATCAATTAGGCGAAGAACTCTATAAGTCCTACCCCAATAATGTAGCGTTCAAAAACGGTTTGGCGATTTCGTACTCCAAACTCGGACAGACGCATACCGCATTGGGCAATTTAGACAAGGCTTTGGAGTTCTTTGAAAAACGCAATCAATTAGGCGAAGAACTCTATAAGTCATACCCCAATAATGTAGATTTCAAAAACGGTTTGGCGATTTCGTACTCCAAACTCGGACAGACGCATACCGCATTGGGCAATTTAGACAAGGCTTTGGAGTTCTTTGAAAAACGCAATCAATTAGGCGAAGAACTCTATAAGTCATACCCCAATAATGTTGATTTCAAAAACGGTTTGGCGGTTTCGTACTCCAAACTCGGAGAGACGCATACTGCATTGGGCAATTTAGATAAGGCTTTGGAGTTCTTTGAAAAACGCAATCAATTAGGCGAAGAACTCTATAAGTCCTACCCCAATAATGTAGCGTTCAAAAACGGTTTGGCGATTTCGTACTCCAAACTCGGAGAAACGCATACCGCATTGGGCAATTTAGACAAGGCTTTGCATTTCTTTGAAAAAGATATTACATTATCAGAAGACCTCTATAAGTCCTACCCCAATAATGTTGATTTCAAAAACGGTTTGGCGATTTCGTATGCTAAATTAGGTGCTTTTAATAGAGATAATTTGAAAGACAAGACCAAAGCACGCCTTTATTTTAAACAAGCCGAAGCCTTATGGTTGGAGTTGGTGCGCGATGCTCCGCAATATGTGGCGTACAAGAAGTTTTTGTCTAAGGTGCAAGAAATTTTAAAGGATTTATAGTCCCATTATATAGTCGCATCAAAAGCCCTAAGTTTAAACCATCAGCGCTGGTTGTGTAACATGAGTTTATAAAAACTCCCCTCCCCCGAAGCCTAAAAACCTTCGCAAGGAGGGGAGTTTTTTATTACACCTTATTAGCTTTTTTCAGAAAAAACACCCACCATTTGCCAAACAAAAGAAAAATGTGTATCTTTGCACTTAGATTATTCGTTGGGTAAATACATGCCAACACCTCAAAAGTTTTTCACACAAAAATCATCTTTCATTTTTAGTACAAATATGCCATTCCAAGCCCAAAATGTTCCGTCACCTTGTTTTGTGATGGAAGAAAACCTACTATTGCGCAACTTAGAACGCCTACAATACGTCCGTCAAAGCGCCAACTGCGACTTGATTCTCGCCCTCAAAGGTTTTGCCCTTTACCACACCTTTCCTTTGGTCAAACAATACCTGTCGGGTGCCACTGCCAGCTCACTCAACGAAGCACGTCTTATTTTTGAGGAGATGCACTGCCGCGCCCACACCTACGCCCCTGCCTACTTAGCCCATGAATTTGACCAAATCATGTTCTACAGCAGCCACATAACCTTCAACTCTTTGTCACAATGGGAACGCTATGCACCACGCATTCGCCAATACCACCGACCAATTAGTTGCGGTTTGCGCATCAATCCGCAATACTCCGAAGTGCAAACAGACATGTATAACCCTTGCATTGCAGGCTCACGCTTGGGCATCACGCGCGACCAATTGGGCAACACCCTACCCGAAGGCATAGAAGGTTTGCACTTCCACACCCTTTGCGAAAACGACAGCCATACCTTAGCCCGCACCCTCGAAGTAGTAGAACAGCGTTTTGGCGATTTGCTCCACCAAGCCAAATGGCTCAACATGGGCGGCGGACACCTCATCACCCGACAAGGCTACGATGCCGACCACCTTATTGCCCTAATCCAACACCTCCAAAGCACCTACGACCTACAAATAATCCTTGAGCCGGGGTCTGCTATTGCTTGGCAAACGGGTTATCTCGTTGCCGAAGTGCTGGACATTATTGACAGTCAAGGCGTTCAGGTGGCGGTTCTCGATGTTTCTTTTGCCGCGCATATGCCCGATTGTCTCGAAATGCCCTACAAACCGCGCATTTGGGGCGCTACCGACCCACAAGCCGACCGATACACCTACCGCATGGGAGGCATGACCTGTCTGGCAGGCGACTACATCGGTGACTATGCTTTTGAACAGCCCCTACAAATAGGCAACCGCCTCGTTTTTGACGATATGATACATTATACAATGGTCAAAACAACCACTTTTAACGGTGTTGGACTGCCCGCTATTGGCATCTGGAAAAAAGACGACTCCTTTCAACTGCTCCGCCAATTTGGTTTCCAAAGCTACAAAGACCGTTTGGGATAAACAGTCCGCTCTCATTGATTTCCATTAACATCAAAAATATTTCCTATTATGAAGAAAAAAATCGCCCTTTGCCTAGCCTTGTTGTGTAGCATTTTTGTTAATGCCCAAAATACGGCTCAACTACAGTTTTCTGTTCTATCAGGAAACGGTACAATTCCATGGACTTGTCTCCTTACTGTTGAGTGTTGGACAATGAATGCAGACTCTTCTTTTACTTTGGTTAAACATGGTGAGTACACGTCACTAAATCCTTTTGATCAACCTCTCTATTTTTCCATGCAAAATGTTCCAATCAACGTGCCTTTGTGGATACGTGCCTATCTATTACCAAGTGGAGACTCGCAAGGAATCTTGGGTATCTACTATCATGCAAACGCCGTTCATTGGCAACAAGCAGCACCATATACCTTAACGTCTACCACACCAACCCTAATACCAATTATTCTACCAGCAGTATCAACTGCCATTTTTTCGGACAATACTATCAATGGTATGGTGATGAACGAACAAGGGCAAGGTGTTCCTAATACAGTAGTGACGGCTTACAATGAGGCGGGCGAAATTGTGGGTTTTACAACCACCGATAGCAATGGCAACTATCATTTTGACTACCTGCCTTCAGGCGAAATAACGGTACAAGTAGAAGTGCTGGGTATTCATTCCGAAACCCACCAACTTGTTTTTCCTGATGATGACAATACTTTCAACAATGTCAATTTTATTTTGACCGACCAAACTGCTATCTACACAGCGGTCAGCGCACCATTGCCACCAACAAGCAACCCGCCAATGGCATCTACTCTGACTCAAGCCAATGGTTCGTTATACCTCAACAACTCTACTTATTTCCCAATTATGTGTGAAATAGTAGATTTGCAAGGTAAAACAATTGTCTCCAACACCATTGCCGCCAACAGCGAAAACAGCTTGCCAAGTCCTCCTATAGCAGGTATGTATTTTTTGCGTTGGTATGATACCAATCAAAACAGATGGAAAACACAGCCTTTTGTTGTGCAGTAGATAAAAAAACACTCCCACCATTGAGTCTCTTTACTCAATAGTGGGAGTTATTATTGATGGTTTGTATACCTTAATTACGGCTTTCCTTAATCATACCTGCCGACTCTTTGTTCAAAAATTTGCCCAAAATGTCGTCTAATTGCTCCGAAGACAAACGTTTTGCCTTAATTTTCTTGTCCTTGTCCAACACATAAACCACAGGCGTGCTGTAAATGTCATAATTGTGATGAATATTATTGCGTCCATAAGCATCAAAATAGACTGGGAAATTTACTTTTTGTTCCACAATAAATTTCTTAATCTCCTTCTGGTCGGGATCGGTGCAAACGCTATAGAAATCTACGTTTTTAGATTTGTATTTGTTATAGATGTCGATATATTCTGGCATGTGTTTTTTGCAATGTCCGCAACTGTGTGACCAGAAAAGAATCACCGTATATTCTGCTTTCACGTCATATAACTTGTGGGTTTGCATAGCAGTATCTTGCATCACCATAGGCGTAGCTTGCACTCCAATCAATGTAAGCTTCATTTTTTCGACTCTTTCGCGTAGTTTTTTCATACGTACAGAGTCCATCCAATATACTTTTGAGTCAGCGTTGAGATAGTATCTTTCTGCCAAATTGACAAACACAGCGTCCATACCCATATATTTAGGATTTTCGTACATGGTCATCACTTGCGTCAAAGTGAATTTAAACGTTTCTTTGTTATTGAGCGATTTATCAATAATTTGGTTAGCGCTAACAATAATAGAATCAGGTGTACGAACGGTATAGTTTTCCAAAAAAGCAGTGATTTTTCCACCCAAAACAGGTGTGCGCACCAAACGTTCATCATTAAAATCGATATTGTCCCAATAATGTTGACGAATATAACGCAACCACAAAGAATCTACCTTTTTCACATCGTCGGGAGCTTGTACTTCTTGCATACCTTTGAAGATGGTAGTCAACAAAGAAGTAGGATTTTTTTTCACAAAATCGAGGCGATATTCGTTAATTTCTTTGTCTTTGGCGGTCAGTTTTTCCCGCAAATCTCGCGCACGAACTGTATCTTCGGGTGTTTTATTTTTGTGTGCATTCAAGGTGTCCAATTCGGTTTTCCACTTATTGAGGTCGTCTTGGTGGGTTGCCAAATAGCGCTGATATTTGTTAAACAAATCGTTGGTGGGCGAATTGGTGATTTTCATGCTTTTCACAAAATCGCTCGTGTCGACTTCCAAACTAAAATGCTGTTCTTTGTTATCGACTAAAAAATCGAAATACTTGGTTTCTTTTTTACCTTTGGCGTTTTTATCCATTGTAATTGCCAAATAAATACCGCCAAACAAGGTTTTTTCGCCTTTCATTTCACAAACACCCGTTTTCGGGTCGAGGCGAAAAGTGTCTTCTATATAGATTTGGCTACCATAATGATAACCCAAATACACCGTATCTTTGGCTCCTTTCATCTTGATTTTGATATTATAGCCATCTTTGGGCTTTTGCGTAGCGCGGGCAGGCGAACAACTCAACAAGAAAGGAACGAATACGGACAATGCCAATGCAATAAGGCAGATTCTAAGGTGTTTGTTCAACATAGATAGAGATAGTTTAGGTTCGGGGCTTTGAATGATGAATGTGCTACAAAAGCAGTTGTTGACGAATGAATAAGCAGCGAAATGCGAATTTTCGTGGGTGTATAGACTCCAAAAACGCCGCAAAGATACATACATTTTGCCAATTTATGCAATTTATCCGTTGTGACCGATGCCTGACCTTGACAAAAGAGCAGGCTTTTTTTGCAGGGACAAAGATACGCAAAATATAGATACGCATTCCTTATTGCACAAAGCACTTAACAGAATTTAACGTAAACGCTTTTTATAGCACAAAAAAACAATATTTTGTGAACAGAAAATTGGCGAAATAGACAAAAAAATGACGTTTATACCTAAATTGCCGCCAATAATGCGTATTTTTGCACCCACTTTAAGCCTTAAAACGCACCCCAAAATGTCGCATCTGTGTATTGATATTGGTAATACCCGCACAAAATTAGCTACCTTTGCTGCGGACGATTCGATGATTGACCTACAATTTGTACCGCATATAGAAACCATAGAAGCGGTGGACAAAATTTTGGTAGCGCAGCAGATTTCGCACTGCATACTATCCTCCGTCGCAACGCGTGATGCGGCACTCATAGCTTTTTTGAGCCAAAACACCCACTTCATAGAACTGTCACACCGCACGCACATTCCTATTGACAACCGCTATAAAACACCCGAAACGCTGGGGAAAGATAGATTGGCGGCGGTGATAGCAGCTAATTACCTGTACCCAAATGAGGCAGTGTTGGTGATTGATGCAGGCTCCTGTATTACTTTTGACTTCATCGACGGTCATGCCTGCTACTGGGGCGGAAGTATTACACCCGGTATTAAGATGCGTTTCAAGGCTATGCACCATTTTACAGGGCGTTTACCGCTCATGGCACTGCCCGAAAATATACCTTCTTTAACAGAAAACACCACCGCAACGGCAATGCAAAGCGGCATTTATTGGGGAGTGCTTGCCGAAGTGGAGGGAATTATTAAGGCGTATCAAAAAGATTTTCCGCACCTACAAATTATCGTCACAGGCGGAGATACCGATTTCTTGAAACAACATCTTAGCATCGACGTTCAGGCAGACCCTTATTTGGTGTTGCAGGGTTTGCATAGGATTTTACAGTATAATATCGAGTTGGACGAAACACACGCTTAAGTAAATTTTTTACAGCCCAAACACAATTTTCACCCTATTTTTCACACCAAACAAAAACAACCAAAACACTTTCCACCAACAAAAAAAACAAACACAAAAATAAACTCAAAAAAACAACAAGCGCTCAACCGAATCTGCCCAAAATCATTAACAATTAACCATTAATAATTAACAATTACCCCAAATCCCATATTTATCCCATTATTCCCAAAAAACAAAAACAACCAAAACACTTCCCACCAACAAAAAAAACAAACACAAAAATAAGCTAAAAAAAACAACAAGCGCTCAACCGAATCTACCCAAAATCATTAACAATTAACCATTAATAATTAACAATTACCTCAAATCCCATATTTATCCCATTATTCCCAAAAAACAAAAACAACCAAAACATTTTCCACAAATTATAAAAACAAACACAAAAATAAACAAAAAAAAACAACAAGCGCTCAACCGAATCTGCCCAAATTCATTAACAATTAACCATTAATAATTAACAATTACCTCAAATCCCATATTTATCCCATTATTCCCAAAAAACAAAAACAACCAAAACACTTTCCACCAACAAAAAAAACAAACACAAAAATAAGCTAAAAAAAACAACAAGCGCTCAACCGAATCTGCCCAAAATCATTAACAATTAACCATTAATAATTAACAATTACCTCATCCGCTGTTTTTATTTGCCTTATTGCAAACAACACAAATACCGTCATAACAAAAAAATAACGTTTGTATAGGCAACGTCTATGGTTATTTTTTCGTTTTTGCTCCTGTAGCATCTTTTGGAGGCTTTTGAAATGGGTCTCCTTAAGTAAATTTTTTACAGCCTTTGGTGCTTTTATAAGCATTTGTTCTTACACAGCCCGACACCTTATCTTTTTTTGTGGTGCGGGGCTTTTCTATTCTATTTTTTATCTCCAAAATCATCGCATAAATAGTATGTTTGTATTCCAAAAACATTCAAAATCCAACACACTTTTGTTGTTCTCCTACCTTTTATTATTTTTCATCGGCTTTTGTATCTCCCCTACCCTATCTGCCCAAATAAAATTGGTCAATTCGCCTTATTCGCGCGTAGGTTTAGGAACGATGCACCCCACACAATTTGCCATACAGCGGTCGATGGGTGGCGTGAGCGTGCCGTACAATTCTGCCGCTGCTATCAATTATGGCAATCCCGCCTCGTATAGTCAATTGAAGCTCATGACAATGGAAGTGGGTTTGCAAGGCAACGGCTCGTGGTTATCAACAACCACCGAGCAGTCTATGACCGGTAGCGGCATGATAAATTATTTGGCATTGGCTTTTCCTTGTGCCAAATGGTGGGGAAGTTCCGTAGGCTTGCTGCCCTACAGTTCCTTGCAGTATGACCTTTATGCACAGCGGTATAGCACCTACACCGACACTTTGTTGACCGACCACCGCTTTATAGGACGTGGGACGCTCTATCAGGTTTATTGGGGCAATGGTTTTAAGATAAAAAACCTTTCATTGGGTCTGAATGCCGCTTATGTTTTTGGCGAACAAGACCGCCTTTCTCAATCCTATTTTCCAACCATTATAGGGGCGTATGGCAATCAAAAAACAGAGGCTTTACAAGTCAATGGCTTGTTGTGGAATGTGGGCGCACAGTATGACCAAAAATTCAAAGATAAAGATTTTCACCTTGTACTTGGAGCAACTGCGGAGCTGGCACAAAATTTATCAGCCACCCGCGACGGAAAATGGGAGCGATACATTCAATCGTCGGGCAGTGCCATCGATTCTATCTATCAATACGAAGAAGTGAGCGGCAAAGTAAGACTTCCGTTGCGGTGGGGAATTGGTGCAGCCCTCAAAAGAGACAACCACTGGCAGGTAGCAACAGATTATCGCCGCGAAAATTGGGCTGATTACCGTATTTTTGATGCCCCCGACTCCACATTGGTCAATAACAATGTCATAGCAATTGGAGTTGAGTATACACCCGATTATCGGGCTATCACAAAATTTTGGCAGAGTGCTACCTATCGCGGCGGCTTTCGCTATAATACCGGACGGATTAACATCTCCGAAACAGGCATCAAAGATTGGTCAGTGTCCTTGGGTTTGGGTATGCCGCTGCGCAAAGTTAATTCACGCATCAATATAGGATTTGAGATGGGGCAGCAAGGTACAACAAGCAACCAATTGATTACAGAAACCTTTTTTATTACCACATTTGGCTTCACCCTAAACGACCGCTGGTTTGTAAAACCTAAATATGATTAACTTTTTTGTAACCATTATACTATGAATACTATCCAATTCTCAAAATGCACCCTCTCCCTCCTCGAAGACCTATTGGGTGTATATCCCATTTTTCAGTCCGACAAATTAGATGAATGGCTAAATACTTCCTTACAACTGCCTGAATTAGAAAAAAATATGCTTGAGCGTTTGGTTACACTGTTGGAACAAAATGCTTTTCACTGGTCAGAGTATGATTTAGCCCTACATTTTATCGGACCCTTATTCTCTCTTATCAACTTCACGGCGGTAGGACGCTTCAACTTATTTGCTCAAATTAAGATTGAGGCAGAAGTAGTACCGGGAATTACATTAATGGGACGCGTCGAAGAAATTATTGCCACAGGCTACCGAACACCCAAAGTGCCTTTTTTTGTTTTTACCGAGTATAAAAAAGATACAGACCCCAAGGGAGATCCTTTGGGACAGTGTTTATCGGCTATGATAGTAGGACAAAAACTCAACGAAGACCCAAATCCCATCTACGGCTGTGTAGTAAATGGCAGGAACTGGCGTTTTTTATTGTTAGACCATAAAAGTTATATTGTTAGCAACGATTATAGTGCAACCGACTTCCAGCAAGCCTACCGCATTGCAGTTATTTTACAACAGCTCAAACAATATTGCCTCGACCGTACTGCTCACCTTATCCTTCCTTATTAAATGAAAACAATCCTTATATCCTTTATTACCAGCCTTTGTTTTTTGACAATAGCCTGCGAAAACGACCAAAAAGAGGTAGAAGAACTAAGCAAACAGTTTGAAACCGCCGTAGAGACTGTTAAAAATGTGTCTATCCTATACAGCGAAAAAGGACACGTTAAAATTCGCCTCAACGCCCCCGAATTGCTCCGATACAAAACAGACAAACCATACACGGAGTTTACGAAAGGAATAAGCCTCGACTTTTTTGACGACAGCCTTCGCATAACCGGTAAGCTAACCGCAAATTATGCCATAAGGCAAGAGCGCGACCAAATGACCACCCTAAAAGACCACATCGTTTGGGATAACGCTTTGAAGAATGAACGATTAGAAACCGAAGAGTTAATTTGGAACGAAAAGACTCATAAAGTTTATTCGGACAAATACGTCAAGATAACCACCGACGACGAAAGTATAACAGGAGAAGGTTTTGAAGCCAACCAAGACTTTAGTCACTACAAAATCCGCAAAATAACAGGCACTTTTCGCGTAAAAGGACAATAGCTCACACCCCATCTATCACGCGCCACCATTTTTTCTCCCCACCTATCACATTTCCACCCACCACACCCTATTTCTGCCACACCCCCAATAGTACCTATTGGGGGGCTAATTATTTTTTAGCCCGCTATAACTCATATAACGACAGCTCCCAATGCACCAAGACTTTTTTTTACAACTTTATAGCTTTATGAAAAACAAAACAGCAGGCAGCATTAGTACTTGTGCCGATGAAAAAACACAAAAACCGTTAAATTCCATACAGCAACATTTTGGGGAAAACAAATGCCGCTATAAGACTTACAACAGCATTCCGAAAAATACAAAGCCTCCTGTAACTCATATAATAGCATCCCGAAAAAAATAAATGCTGCTGTAACTTTACCAGAGGCGTTCCAATTTTTTGGAATAACGTTTTACAAATTCTACACACGCTCCAAAAAACACAAAAACCGTTAAATTTTACATAGCAACATTTTGGAAAAAACAAATGCCGCTATAAGACTTACAACAGCGTTCCGAAAAACACAAAGCCTCCTGTAACTTATATAATAGCATTTTCAAAAACACAAAAACCGTTAAATTCTATACAGCAACATTTTGGGGAAAACAAATGCCGCTATAAGACTTACAACAGCATTCCGAAAAATACAAAGCCTTCTGTAACTCATATAATAGCATTCCGAAAAAAATAAATGCTGCTGTAACTATTACAGACGCACTCCAAAAAACACAAAAACAGTTAAATTTTATACAGCAACATTTTGGAAAAAACAAATGCCGCTATAAGACTTACAACAGCATTCCGAAAAACACAAAGCCTCCTGTAATTCATATAATAGCATTCCGAAAAAAACAAATGCTGCTGTAACTTTACCAGAGGCGTTCCAATTTTTTGGAATAACGTTTTACAAATTCTACACACACTCCAAAAAACACAAAAACAGTTAAATTTTACATAGCAACATTTTGGGGAAAACAAATACCACTATAAGACTTACAACAGCGTTCCGAAAAATACAGAGCCTTCTGTAACTCATATAATAGCATTTTCAAAAACACAAAAACCGTTAAATTCCATACAGCAACATTTTGGAAAAAACAAATGCCGCTATAAGACTTACAACAGCGTTCCGAAAAATACAGAGCCTCCTGTAACTCATATAATAGCATTCCGAAAAAAATAAATGCTGCTGTAACTTTACCAGAGGCGTTCCAATTTTTTGGAATAACGTTTTACAAACGCAAGCGGCATTCCAATTTTTTGGAATACGCTATTATATCATCTATCTACACACAACAAAACCCTCAAAAAATATACCTTTCCACACCTATTCCACATTTTTATTATGGAGACCCAATACACCCTTATCCGTTTGCGGATAGAAGACCCTGCCATTGCCGACATTCTAATGACCGAACTGTTTGAGCAAGGTTATGATAGTTTTGAGGAACACCCCTCTGGACTTGATGCCTACGTTGCGACCGTGCTTTTTGACCGTGCCATTTTGGAGCAAACGCTTGCCTCTTATACCGACCTTTGCGCCATTGCCATAGAGTTGGTAGAACCCTTACAACCGCAGAATTGGAATGCCATCTGGGAGAGCAACTTTCAACCCGTCATTATCCAAAACCGTATTGTCGTTAAAGCACCTTTTCATCATATAACAGAAACCTACCCCCACACCATTGTCATAGAACCCAAGATGGCTTTTGGCACCGGACACCACGAAACAACCGCCATGATGCTCGAAGCCATGCTCGACATAGAATTATCTCAAAAAGCTGTCCTCGATTTTGGGTGTGGAACAGGAATATTAGCTATCTTTGCCGCTCAAAACCACGCCCGCCCGATAGTAGCTATTGACTATGACCCTTTGTCGACGGAGAATACCGCCGATAATTGCGAAGTCAACAATATCGAAGGCATAACAATACTGCTCGGCGACCAAAACCAAATTCCCGAAGGACAGTTATTTGATGTTGTTTTGGCAAACATTACCCGCAACGTTATTTTTGCTTCATTCGACCGTCTATACAATAATACTGCTCCCGATGGCGTTATGCTGTTTAGTGGTATTTTAACCACCGATGTTCCCGATTTGATACATTTAGCCGAACAATATTCGCTACGCCTTCAGCAACAATTGACCCACAACAATTGGGCGATGTTGGCGTTTAGGAAGGGGTAATTTGCGTGTAATTATTACTCAAAACATCAATACAGTCTAAAAAAGTACCAACTATAAACACAATAAACCCATAAAACATACGAACCATAAATGCTTAATCACTCCGCTTTTGCGCTGTCCATTCTCCCTCTACAATTAAAAAAATCATCATACTACCCAAATGAATGTAATACAAAAGTTTTTTTGCTATTTGTGTTGCTGTGTTTTGATACAACAAGGTGTTTATGCCCAATTGAATCAACACAGCACCGACCCCACACAATTTGTGGCGGAAATGAAAGCTCTTTTTGCCAAGACACCGCAAGAAAAGTCTACGGCAATCATAGAGGAATTTGCCAAAAACAGTGGCGGAATTGCTGCCGATAAGATGCAGTCAATTATCAAACATGCCAATGCTATGGCAGAAAAAAAGATGCGTCCTATTCCGCATTATGCCGATTACTTTCAGGTGATTAATGCCTTTATGAAAAGCGGAAAATTTGACCAACGCTTTGCGGAATGGCAAAAAGTGTTGGACGATGTGACGCAAAAAACCGAAAAAGCGCGCCTTGCCAATTATGATAAATTTATGGATTTTTCTGTAAATTTTTTCACCAATGGCAATCTTTCGCAAACGTCGGGTAAGGCATGGAACATTCAAACCACCGACTACAATTTCTCTATCCAAGACAACAAACCTCAAATCAGTTTTGTGGACGGCACCTTGAGCTGTTTTGCTGCCCGCGACACCATCGCCCTCTATGACACCAAAGGCGACTACTCCGTTTTTGACCAACGTTGGGTCGGGAAATCGGGTAAAGTCACTTGGAATCGCGTGGGTTTAGACCCCAACAGCATTTATGCCGAATTGGGAAAATATGCCATCGACTTCACCCAAACCGAATATAAGGTCGAAGATGTGACGTTCTATCACAAAAAATACTTCAATCGCCCGCTTAAAGGCGTTTTTAATGACAAAATTTCGTCAAAAATCGAGGGTGAGTACATTTATCCGCAATTCAACTCTTATGAATTGGATTTGCAGATGAAAAATTTTGATGAGCAAGTAGTTTTTTCAAGTGGTTTTGCCATGCAAGGCAACAAAGTACTCTCGTTTGGTCCTGTGGGACAGCCCGCCATTATGAATATCTACTCCAAAGAGAAAAAACTCATTATGTCGTCGCGAAGCACAGGTTTTGTGGTGCGCGAGGGTAGTACAATTCGCTCCCAAGCCGCCACATCAACCATTTATTTCGCCACCGACTCTATTTATCACCCACGCCTGACGGTCGACTATAACATCAAAGACAAAGAACTTCGGCTCATTCGCGACAATAGCGCCAGCTCAAAAATTGCGTTCATTTCGTCTTATCATCAGTTGGAAGGTAATGTGGATGGTATATTTTGGAAAATCAACACACCCGTTTTGGATTTCAAAATGGTGTCACAACTCAAAAACTTGCGCGTTGTGTTTGAGTCTTTCAATCTCTATGAACCCAAACGCGAACAAGCCTATCGAGCTTATTCTGATGTAGATGTGTTGGGCAAATTGAAGGACTATCCCAAAGGTGGTCAGTGGGAACTCACCGCCGACGAATTTGCTGCACAATTGGGTAATTTCAAAGGTAAGGATATTACTGCAACCATTTTCCAACTTGTCGAAGATGGTTTTATCTACTATAATCCCGAAACAAAAGTGATTACGGTGCGCGAAAAAACGGTGCATTATTTCGACTCTCGAAAAGGTGATGCCGACTTTGACCGTATTGCCTTAGTATCTGAATCAGACCAAGAAAATGCGCAGTTGGATTTGGAATCAAAGATACTTTTGGTGACGGGTGTCAAACGCATTGGCTTGTCCGATTCGCAAAAAGTGACAATTTTTCCGAAAGGAGGAATTACACGTGTAAAAAAGAATCGTGATATGGACGTAGATGGAACGATTGTGGGTGGTAATGTGGATTTTACGGGCAAAAACTTTGCTTTCAAATACGATGATTTCAAAGTAAACCTCGATTCTGTTGACCAAATGCAAATTTATTTGGTGGACGAAACAGGGAAACGCAAGACGGTAGATGGCGATTTAGCTCCAGTTGGTACTTTGATTAGGGGAGTCACCGGTACTTTGTTTATCGATAAAAATGATAACAAATCGGGTAAAGTCATGCTACCTTCCTATCCGCGCTTTGAGTCCAACGGCAACTCTTATCTCTATTATAACCAAAAAGCACTCTATAACGGAGCCTACAAAGCCGATACTTTTTACTTCAAATTAGACCCCTTTAAATTCAATGACTTGGACGATATAGCTCCCGAAGCCCTTACTTTTCCCGGAACGATGGTGGCGGGCAATATTTTCCCTGCGTTCAAACAAACCACCTCTTTGCAAGAAGACTTTTCGCTGGGTTTTACCAAAAACACCCAAAGCCAAGCTATGCCCACCTACGGAAAGGGTACTTTTACGGGTACGATTACTATGAGTAACAAAGGTCTGATTGGTGACGGAAAGATTGAATATGCAGCAGGCGGCATGACCTCCAAAGAGTTTATCTTCTTGCCCGACTCTTTGATGGCAGAAGCCGACTCTTTCTACCTCCAACGCAAAGTGGTCAAAAATGTGGAATATCCCGAAGCCCACAACGGCAAAGTGCGCCTTCGTTGGTATCCTGCTGGCGACAGTCTTTTGGTGTATATGAAAGAGCGCCAATTCGAAATGTTTGCAGGCAAAGCCACTTTGAAAGGCAATTTGTTGGTTACAGACAAAGGTTTGCGTGGAGCAGGTACGGTTACACTGCCCGAAGCCACCATTCGAGCTAGTGCATTTAATTTCACAGGCGGTTCGTTCAAATCAGATTCTTCTGATGTGGTTATCAAAAACAAAGATGCTGCTCGGGTGTCGTTTAACTCCTACAATGTTAAGAGCCGTGTCGACCTCGATAAAATGCTCGGGGAGTTCTTAGCCAACGGCAAAAACATTCCTATTGCGCTGCCATACAACCAATACAAAACCCTTGCAAGTGAGTTTTATTGGTTGATGAACGACAAAATTGTCAATATCCGTATGCCCGAAGATACGGCGGGCGGCTATTTCGTTTCTACACACCCACAACAAGACGGCTTGAAGTTCAAAGCCTCGGGAGGGGTTGTTAACCTTGCCGAAAACACCATCAAAGTCGACGGTGTGCCATATATTGCAATCGGCGATGCCAAAATTCAGCCACCCGACACCCAAGTTTTTATCGAGAAAGATGCTGTTATTCGCAACTTCGAAGGGGCAACTATTGTGGCAGATAGTACCAGCGAAATGCACAAAATCACCAAAGCGAAGGTGAGTATCAAAGGTAAAAACGAAATGACAGCAAGCGGAGATTATCGCTATCGCGGCAAAAACATGAAAAAACAGCAAGTAACGTTTGACCCTATCACCATCAAAAAAGATGAAAAAGACGAAAAACGTTTTTATACTTATGCTACTGCCAAAATAGACGAGAAAGAAGGTTTTAAACTCAACAATAAAATCGACTATAAAGGCGAATGTATCCTCGACTCTCGCAAAAAATATCTCTATTTTGATGGTTTTGCAAAGTTATCTTTGGATTCGAAAAAAATCAACGCCCAATGGTTCAAATTTATCGACGAAATTAATCCCGATAACATAACCATCGACGTGACTGCTCCTACCGGAGAATTTAAAGATACACTATATTTTGGCATTTTGCAAGACATGGAGAGCTTGAGTCCTTATCCCGCTTTCTTGACCAAAAAACGCACGCCTTTAGATCCCTTCTTGTTCCGTGCCACAGGCAACCTGAACAATGATGCCGAAAAAAATACTTATAAAGTAGGCAGTACGGCGCGGATAGCAGGCGGTCAGGCGGGTAATGTTTTGACCCTCAAAGACTCCGAAGGTATAGTAGATGTAGAAGGTCGTTATACTTTTGGTGGCAAATGGAATTTGGTGGAAATAGCTATCGGCGGACGCGGCACCTACAACACCAACGACAGCTCTTTTGTTATTAACGATGCTGTTATGGGTTTGGAGTATATGTTTGACAAAGCTTTTTCTCAAAAAGTGGGTGATATTATCAGAACAGCCAACGGCAATGGGCAAGAAATTGATTATACCAAACCCGGCTTTTCTATTAGTGCTATGCAGCTCATAGACGAAAAAGATGTTTCGGACTTCAAAAAAATGATGGGGCAAAGCGGTTATTTAGCCAATCGTATGAAAGGTTTAGACCAGACCTTGATTTTGACTAACCTCAATTTTGTTTTTGATTCCGCTACCCACACCCTCCGCACCAAAGGTCGTTTTGGTGTTGCTTTTTCGGGTGAAAAATATGTGAATCGTATGGTCGATGGCTTTGTTGAAATTGGTTTGCGACAAAGCGGTGATTTCCTAAACATCTATATCGAAACAGATAAAGACGACTTGGGCAAACGACAATGGTTGTTCTGGAATTACCAAAAAAATGTCATGCAGTTTCTTAGTTCCGATGCTTTGTTCAATGACCAAATTGCTAAGTTGAGCGAGAAAAAACGAACCCGCGAAAAAGATGGCAAAGTGTATTCTTATACTATCGCGCCTATGATGAAGAAAAACCAATTTCTTTATATCATGCGCGGTGAGGCGATACCCGAAGATGCCCCACCTCCGCCGCCGCCAACTACGCCAACAGACAGCACAGGAACGGCACCCAGCGTCACGCCTGACGGTAACAACCCTACCAACCCTACCACTCCCGACACCAACAACCCAACACCGCCTCCTGTACCCGACGGCAACATAACACCACCTTCTCCAAGTGTGCAACCCGACGGCACCACCCCCGAAGTGGATCCTAATGACCCACTTGGTATTCTGAAAGACAAAAAGAAAAAGAAGAAAAAGAAAGGTGATGATAGCAATACTTCACCCGAATAAAAAAACTTTGCGGTGAGTGTAGTAAATCAGCAAACCTCCTATTGCATTGGTGCAATGGGAGGTTTTTTGCTACTCCGAACAAGATTTTTGCTACTTGATTGATGTTCCAAACTACTAATATACAGCACAAAAAAGCTGTAAACCTTTTATTAGGTTTACAGCTTTTGGTTTGTTGCTATAGTTTTTGTCTTTCAATATTGTGCTTGCGTGTGCAAGACTACATAAGGTTTATGATGGTTGTGTTTCTTTATTCGTTAATAGCTGCTATCACCGAATCGTCCAAAGGAGAAATATTGGACGGAAAAAAGTGGGTGAGTTTGCCATTTTCGTCGATAAGGTATTTACAAAAATTCCATGTTGGAACTTGGCTGTTCCAGCCGTTTTGGGTGGTGTCGGACAAGAAGCTATACAAAGGGTGTTGATTAGTCCCAATAACGTCTATTTTTTCGAACATTTGGAAAGTCACGCCGTAGTTTTGTGTACAGAATGAGGCTATTTCGTCATTGTCTTTGGGTTCTTGTCCTGCAAAATTGTTGGCAGGAAATCCCAGCACAGCTACTTTGTTGCCCAACTGTTCGTGTAGGCTTTGCAAATCGGCAAATTGTGGCGTGAAACCACATTCAGTAGCAGTATTCACTACCAGTACTTTTTTGTTTTGGTATTGTGTAAAAGCAATGGGGGTGCCGTCGATGGCGTTCATCGTGAATTGGTAAAAAGGCGCTATGGTGTCGGTCGAGTCGGTTGGTACGAGGCTATCATGTTGGCAACTCGATAGCAAACATACCCATAATAAAGCGGCAAGAATAGGTGTTTTTTGCATGGCAGTTGGTATATTTAAGGGTCGTTTTATATTGATAGATTAGCCGTTTGGGTAAGTTTGGCTAAGTTTAGGATTTTAATTTTTTTACCTTCTGTTTGTATGATTCCATCTGCATTAAATTCGGACAAGAATCGGATAGCTGTTTCGGTGGAAGTACCCACATAATCGGCGATTTCTTCGCGGCTCAATTTGATTTGAATGGTTTTTTGGTCATTTTCTAAGCCATAGACAGCTTTGAAAAACAACAAGGCTTCGGCAACACGTTCACGAACATTTTTTTGTGATAGCGAAACGATGTGGTCTTCGGCATCTTTGAGGTCGTTGCCCAATAGTTGCATAATTTCTAAACTTAGTGCTGGATTTTGGACAATTAGTTGGAAAAATAAGTCTTTTGGAATAAAACAAATAGAAGTATCTTCTATGGCAATAGCGGAACAATGATAGGTTTCGTTGCACAAGAGCGCTCGGTAGCCAACAATATTACCATTTTTGGCAAAGCGCAAAATTTGTTCTTTACCGTCAAGCCCCAAGGCACTCAGTTTTATTTTACCCGAACTAATACAATATAAGCCCAAGGGGTAGGAATGTTCCGAAAAAACATATTGTCCTTTTTTAAACAACATACAGGATTTTTGCTGGCTTAGGTTGTTTATTTGGTCGTTGGGTAGATGTCGAAAAACAGAAATCGATTTGGTTAGACAATCCTCACAACTGTGTTTGGTGGTACATTTCATTGTTATATGTGCTTTTTGTAAAAAACGTTACATTTTTTTACTCATTGTGGCTGCTGAGGTTTTGAGTACTCGAACTGTGACAGCCCTACAGGTTAGCTTACAAAGAAATATAGAAAAAAATAGTAACAATACCAAAATTTAGAGGTGTATGAAAAGATGACGCAAAGGTAGTAAAAATTTAGGAAACGGTATAATCTTTTTGTGCTTAAAAGTTCCGGTCACCTAAAATTGTTTTAACTATTCGTCAATGTTTGTTGAGAAGCATGGGCGGTAAAGCACAAAAAATACTCAAAATTTCCATAAGTCAATAAAATGCCGTACCTTTGCCCTTTCTTTAATACAACAATTACTTTTTGAACAGCTAATGGAATTTATTGTAGATATTATTGTCAACTACTTTGCTAGCGTTCCCGAACAGTGGACAGAGTTTGTCACCCATTTTCCGAAGTATCTGCCCATTATTGGCATGTTGATTATTATCGAAAGCCTTTTGTCGGTGGATAATGCGGCGGTCTTAGCCACGATGGTCATGGATTTGCCAAGCGAACAGCGCGGTAAGGCATTGAAATATGGCATCATTGGTGCATATGTATTTCGTGGCATTTGCCTGGTTTTGGCAGGTTTTTTGGTCACAATTTGGTGGCTCAAGCCCATTGGTGGGCTATACTTGCTTTGGTTAGCATACGATTGGTTCAAAGGAGAACAAACGCCGCAGCATGAAGATGACCTATTGGACAAAAAAAGCAATTGGTTATATCGAGTGACTGTTGGCAGTTTGGGTAATTTTTGGGCTACTGTGGCTTTGGTAGAGCTAATGGACTTGGCTTTTTCGCTCGATAATGTATTAGCGGTAGTGGCATTCACCAAAAATATTGTCGTTATTTGGCTTGGCGTGTTCATCGGTATTTTAGCTATGCGTTTTGTGGCACAAGCCTTTGTTCGTCTGATGGAGCGCTATCCTTTCTTAGAAGCCTGTGCTTTTGCGGTTATTGGCATTTTGGGTTTAAAACTGCTATTTGCCGTTTTTGTTCACACTTTTCCTTGCAATGCCTTTTCTATTTTTATGGAAGGCAACCACGCTTGTTTAACCCAACAAGGTTTACCCATTCCTGAAGGACACGAAATGGTGTGGGGTGATTTGATAGTTTCTATCATTACTATGCTTATTTTCCTTGTACCAATTGTGACCAATCGCGTATTCGGTTTTCCAGCTACACGCACCGAAAACAGCAATTAATATGCCATTGTTTATTTCTATCAGCCAACAACGCCCAGCTTACAAAAGTTATTCTTGTAAGCTGGGTTTGTTTTTTTTGTATAGTCAAACTTATTCGACCACATAGCCCAATTCGCGCATGCGGTTTTTGAATTTAGGCAACAATCTATTTGGGATAAGCAAAATAAAATTTTCTGCTTTGGTAACAATATTTTTGAGTTGTGGGTCATGTACTACCAACTGAATTAGTTCGTTATTATTGGCAGGAATTTGCAATAAAGTATGAGGTTCTACTGTTTTAAAAACCATTGCTCGGTTTAGTAAAGATTCAAAAAACACTTCCCAATTAGGCGGTATTTTGGAATCACTCAATAGACTTTTAAACATTATCACTTTGTTCAACACTTCCTCTGTTGTTCTACAATTGGCAATAAAATAGGTATGAGATGTGCGATAGCGTATTTTGCCTATTTTTTGGACATAATCTTGCAAATTTAGTTCGGCGGAATCGTCTTTTTCGTCCACCATCAAAGTCAGCGAATCTTCTGCTAATATGGGAGGGAACGGTTTGTAGTATTCGGGAGCTTGGTATTCTTTTGTTTTGCCAAATAAAAAACTACCCAAGGGTGTGAGTTGCACATAAGCAACAGAGGCATATAAGGTGTGTGCTGTTGGCGAAGGTTCGTTGTAACCGATATTCAAAATACCCAAGGCTGCCATCAAGAAACAGGCATGTTGTAAACAAGGAATGGTTACTAATTCGTGAAAATTGGCATCGGTAACATTATATTTGTCAGTCGAATTGGGCGGTACGAGATATTGGATAGGGTTATAGGTTTGTATTTCGGTGGGTTTGATTTTGAGGGTTCGGAAACGGGCATAATCCACAATATTTTCAAAGCGCACCCATTCTTGTAAAGGTAATTCTGCAAAAAGATTTAAATACACCTTTTCTACATGTGCTATTGTACTGTTGGTTGGTATTTTGATGTTGGGCAACATATACATAGTCACAAAACCACTCTGATAGGCTATCAAGATGTTGCGCAATGTTTGCAAATGATCCTTCATAATACTGGCATGTCGCATAGCAACCATAATTTGTGCCAACAAATTGGAGCGGACACTGTGCCATTCCGAAAGAGCGTTTTCGGTAGTAAAAAATTCTTTTAACTCCAATGCCTTAACCATTTTGTTGACAGAAGCAGGCGTAGGCACATTGCGAGCATTTGTCTTGATATTACCTTTCATATAATAAGATGTTAGGCGGGCAAGTTCGTTAAAAATATTTATTTCGCCCGATTCATAGCGGTAGCTACACTCCAAATCAGTAGCAGTTACATCGATGAAATGGTAGTATAATGGACGGTCATAGTATTCTGCAATGACTTGACGGATAAAAGGCACCAAAGATAAAGTGATATTGCTTTTTTGTGACCAAGTGGAATAGCCTTGCGTAAAAGAGAAAAAATAATACTTCGGTTTTAGTTCGACTCGTTCATACGACCAAGCCGTTTTGACCATTGTAGTAATTTCGATGCCAAACTCGCTTCTGATAGTCGACTCATGCAAACTTTCTACCCAAATCAGTTCGTCCAAAATTTTGCGAACCGATGGAGGCAGTTCTTCCCGAAAAGCTACAAATAAGGCTTTGGTGAGATAAGGAACAGCCGTAATTTCTACTATGTCCTCTTTGGTAGGATTTTTTTTCAATAGTTTTCGCATAGTAGTATCGGTCACCCCTTCGTTGCGGCACAAAATATCATATTTACGAACAAAATCTACCGCCAACGGATAGGACGCTCGCAGCAAATTGTCTTTTGTTTGTAGGCTGAAGGCAAACTCTAATTTAGTCTTTTTTTCGTGAATATTCATTATTAATAAAAAAATTACGATACTGGGAAATTAAGCGTGCAAAGTTACGAAAACTCCTGCTAATTTTAATATTTAGCCTTTTTTTTTGCTGTTTATCGAACCATAATCAAAATAATCTAAGGCTTATGAGCTAAATAAATGCAATTTTGGCAAAAAACAAAGCCATATTTGGAAAAACTACCAGAAGTGCTTACCTTTGCGTCCGAGTCAACATTATTCCACATAATTCATATTTTCCATTATTCTATGGCATTACAAATAGGTGATAAAGCACCCGATTTTGCTTTATTCAGTTCCGACAAAAAAGAAATCAAATTGTCTGATTATGCAGGCAAAAATTTGGTTGTCTTGTTCTTTCCACAGGCTTTCACAGGCGTTTGCACAGCCGAATTGTGCAACATACGCGACGGCATTGCCGATTACAACCAAATGAACACCGATGTCGTAGCCATTTCGGTCGATTCTGTTTTTACCTTAGCCAAGTTCAAAGAAGAACAAGGCTATAACTTCCCTTTGCTCTCCGATTTCAACAAAACAAGCTCACAAAACTATGGAGCCTACTACGAAGATTTTGTTTTTGGCATGAAAGGTGTGAGTCGCCGAGCAGCTTTTGTCATCGACGGAACTGGCGTTATCCGCTATGCCGAAGTCTTGGAATCAGCAGGCGATCTTCCCAATTTCGAAGCCGTACAAAGTACGCTTAAAACCCTGTAGCATTGTGATAACGCAACCGCAATTTACTCCAAAAACATAGCATCGAAATTTTTATCCACCTATACCATAGTGCCAAGCGTGCATTATAGCATAGGTGGATAATTCGTTATTTAATAAAGTTCACTCTCAATAATTAGTCCAATGATTCGACATACTTTTATTGCTTATTGTTGCTGTATTGGCATACAATTTGCCGCCTTTGCACAAGACAAAGCCACTAACAAACTTCCTTTTGACGAAAACGCCCAAAAATTTGCCAATACCATTCAAGCCACAGACCTCGAAAAACACCTGACCAAATTGGCTTCATCTGAATTTATGGGCAGAGGCAATGGACAGGCAGGGCAGCGCATTGCCGAAAAGTATTTGGTCACCCAATTCGAACAACTGCAATTGCAACCCAAAGGAAACAGTGGTACCTTTAGCCAAACCGTTCCGTTGGTAGTGGCCAAGGGAATGACGGCACAATTGAAAGCCAATGGTAAAAATTATACTTTTTTAGAAGATTTTTATTGTTTTAACCGAAGCACAGCTATGGTAGATGCTCAAGTTGACAAAATTGTTTTTGCGGGTTATGGCATAGAAGAAGGCAGCTACAACGACTACAAAGGCTTAGATGTCAAAGGCAAAACAGTGGTTATTCTGAATGGTGAGCCAATGCTGAATGGGCTTTGTGTCTTGAGCAAAGATGGTAAAACCACCGCTTGGAGCAACGATAGACGCAAAAAAATAGAAATCGCCAAATCGAAAGGCGTAAAGAATCTATTGGTCATTACGCCCGACATTGCTGGCAAAGTGAAGCAATATCAAAACTACATCATGGGCGAAAATATGATGCAATTGGCTGCCGATGTATATGGCACTAATCCCAAAGAACAAATCACCAATACTTTTTTTGTGAGCGAAGCTATAGGACAACAACTTTTGGGCAACCGATTAGCCCCTTTGACCGATATGGCAAACAAGGGCAAAATCAAACGCAAAAAAGCCACTATCAACACCAATTTGAGTCTGCAAGTCACCAAAAAGGTAGAAGAAGTGGAAGTTTCCAACGTCTTGGGCTTTATCGAAGGGACAGATAAAAAAGATGAGGTGATTGTTCTTACGGCGCACTACGACCACTTGGGCGAGGAACATGGCGAAGTGTATTATGGTGCAGACGACGACGGGTCAGGAACGGCTGCCTTGATAGAACTTGCCGAAGCCTTTGCACAAGCCAAAGCAGCAGGCATGGCACCATCGCGCAGCATATTAATCATGCCCGTTGCAGGAGAAGAAAAAGGTTTGTTGGGGTCGCGCTATTTCACCGATGTAGAACCATTGGTGCCGCTCAAAGACATTGTTACAGACCTCAATATTGATATGATAGGACGAATCGATGACCAACACAAAGATGGCAATTATATCTATATCATTGGTGACGACAAACTAAGTAGCGAACTACACAACATTAGCGAAGCCGCCAATAATGCCTACACCAAATTGGAATTGGACTACAGATATAATGTCGAAAACGAACCTAACCAATTTTATTACCGCTCCGACCACTACAATTTTGCGAAAAATGGCATTCCTATTATTTTCTATTTCAATGGCACACATGCCGACTATCACAAGCCCACCGATACGGTAGAAAAAATAGATTTTAAGGCAATGGAAAGTCGAACGCGCTTGGTTTTTTATACTGCATGGGAATTGGCAAACAGAAAATCGCGCATTATTGTCGATTCTAACAAAAAATAATCCAAAAAACCGTACCTTTGCAGCCCAAAAGCCACAAAGAGGTGGATTTGCTTATTGTTTCACCTGTTAACAAACTAATAAGACAAACATGAATCAACTGACTTTAGAACAAGCGCTACAACAGCGCATCTTGGTTATCGATGGTGCGATGGGCACCATGATACAAAGGCACCGCCTAACAGAGGAGGATTTTCGTGCCGAACGTTTTGCGAATCACCCTGTACCGCTCAAAGGCAATAATGACCTTTTGTGCCTTACGCAACCCCAAATCATTGCCGACATTCATCGACAATACCTGCTCGCTGGAGCAGATATTATCGAAACCAACACTTTCAACAGCACAGTTATTTCGCAAGCCGACTACCGCGCCGAAGCCTGGGTGTATGAACTGAACTACGAAGCTGCCCGCATCGCCCGCCAAGTTGCCGACGAAATAACGACACAAACACCCGCACAAACGCGCTATGTAGCTGGTGCTATTGGTCCCACTAACCAAACATTGTCTCTTTCGCCCGATGTCAATCGTCCGGGATATAGAGCCGTTACCTTTCAACAAATAGCTGATGCTTATTACACACAAGCCAAAGGTTTGCTCGAAGGCGGTGTCGATGCTTTGTTGGTCGAAACAGTATTTGATACCCTAAACTGCAAAGCGGCATTGTTTGGCATTATGCAACTGTTTGAAGACTTGGGGCGTTCCGTGCCTATCATGATATCTGTAACCATTACAGACCAAAGCGGTCGCACTTTGTCGGGACAAACAGTAGAGGCTTTCTACAATTCCATTAGTCACGTGCCGCTGTTGAGTGTGGGATTAAATTGTGCTTTGGGTGCAAGTGAAATGCGTCCGTATCTAAAAACTTTGGCACATTTGGCAACATGTTATGTAAGTGTATATCCCAATGCAGGTTTGCCCAACGCTTTTGGTGGCTATGACGAAACACCGCAACGCATGGCAGCCCACATTGCCGATTTTGCTAAAAATGCTTGGGTGAATATCGTTGGTGGGTGTTGCGGCACCACACCCGAATATATTGCAGCAATGGTCAAAGCCGTTCAAAGATTTCAGCCACGCCAACTGCCTGTAGCTGAATTTGCAACGCTATAGTTTTCATATACAAAACAGCCGTTTACAAAATTGTAAACGGCTGTTTTTTTTGTTTGGATACAAAGCGTTTAATGTTTGTGGAATTCAAACGATACTATTTTTTGTTTTTCGCAATGATTTGCTCAACTTCCTCGATAGTTTTTCCTACAACCTTGGAAATATCGGCAGGCGGAATACCAAGTAGGGAAAGATTTACAATCATTTGTGTTTCTTTCGCTGCTGCCTCGCGCTTCAGTTGTGCTTTTTCTGCCGCCGCCTCGCGCTTCATTTGCGTTTCTTTTGCTGCTGCCTCGCGCTTTAGTTGCGTTTCTTTTGCTGCTGCCTCGCGCTTTAGTTGCGTTTCTTTCGCCGCTGCCTCGCGCTTTAGTTCCGCTTGTTTTGCTGCTGCCTCACGTTTTAACTGTGCCTTTTCTGCCGCCGCTTTCGCTTCGGCTTCCTTCCTGCCTTTTTGTTCCCCCTTCTGAATAGCCTTATCCATGCGCGCACGGGCATCTTCTTCGCGCATAAAAGCATAATCGTAAGCATCTAACTCCGATTTCGTCCAAGTAAAAACGTTGGCTTGTTCATACGCAGACACCAAACCTTCATCATTAATATCTTCGGGAATGACGGTTAAGTTTTCGGCGTTTTTGAAAAAATACACCCATTTTTCGCTCAAGGTGGTTAATTCGTGCAGTTGTTTTTTGAATTTGGGC
>JAEUUX010000082.1 GCA_016787295.1 Chitinophagales bacterium | reverse complement strand
GGCTAACCTATTGGAAGCCCACGTTTTTCAGTTTGATTTTTTGAACGATGATTTTTCAAAATTACCCCATTCCTTGCAAAACGTCATTAACGACCCCGAAAAACGGAAAAAGTTGGTGGTGTATATCAATCCGCCCTATGCGGAGGCAAGCAACAAACGAACATTAACACGTGGAGTTGAGGGGAACAGAGGTGTAGAACAAAGCAGAGTCAACCAAAAATATGCAAAACGTTTAGGACAAGGTAATGCAGAACTTTTTGCTCAATTTTTAACACGAATTTACTTTGAAATTCCCACTTGTTTTATTGCTCATTTTTCTAAGTTAAAAATTATTACAGGGCAGCATTTTGTCGATTTTAGAAAGTTCTTCAAAGCTGAATTGAAAAAGGCATTTATTTGTCCTGCTAATACTTTTGATAACGTAAAAGGGCAATTTCCCATTAGTTTTATGATTTGGGATACCAAAAATACTATAGAACTAAACGTTGTAACAACAGATGTTTATGACAAGAATAAAAAAAACTTGGGGGACAAAACCTACTACGCACACCACAATGGTCATTATATTAACGAGTGGATAAAGCCATTTAGAGCAGATGTTTCTAAAAATCAACTAATTGGTAAGTTTCCATTTAAAGGCAATGATTTTCAGAATCAAAACATGATTCAAGTAGTTCATCATAAGATGGATTACAATACAGAAGCAGGACATTTTTTTATTAATCAGGTTAATATAATGCAGGCGTGTGTTTATATAGCTGTTCGTCATTGCATTGCTGCGACTTGGCTTAACGACCGCGACCAATTTTTGTATCCCAATGATGCGTGGCAAGAAGACACAGAATTTCAGAACGACTGTTTCATGTATGTCTTGTTTAGCAACAATATCAGGAGTCAATATGGCACTAATCACTGGATCCCTTTTACGGAACAAGAAGTTGAGGCAAGTGAAAAATTTGAGAGTAATTTTATGGCAAAATATATACAAGGTAAAGTTGACACAAAAATTACTTTCGACTTATTTCAAAAAGTGGTACAAGAAGAGCAAAAACCTTTGCAATTTAGTGCTACTGCCACTGCTGTCTTCAATGCAGGTAGAGAATTATGGAAATACTACCACCAAAGGATCAAAGATATTCCCACTTGGACGGGTTTGGAGCGCAATGTCAATGCGTCTTTGTATGACATCAAAGCCTATTTTCAGGGCAAAAACGACAAGGGCAAGATGAACAGCAAAAGCGAAGACGAAACCTATATGCACCTTCTTGCCAATTTGCGCGAGGCTTTACAGCTATTGGCACAAAAAATAGAACCCAAAGTGTATGATTATGGGTTTTTGAAGAGATAGAAAGTAGTATATGCAAAATATAAAACTTCTTTTCACGTTCGAAAACTGCTACTTGGAACAGAAAACAGTCTATAAATTCGCTCACCTAAATTTTATTTTCCATTCTCAAAAAATATGTTGTTTTATAGTACCAAACATCAATCGCCCAAGGTTAATTTGCGCGATGCAGTCATGTTGGGTTTGCCACCTGACAACGGTTTATATATGCCCGAAAAAATAGGGCATTTACCCGATAATTTTTTCGAAACCGCCGACCAACTTTCTTTTCCCGAAATTGCTTTTGCAGTTGCACAAGCTTTATTGCAGGACACTATTCCTGCTGATGATTTGCGCCAAATCGTGGAACAAGCTATCAATTTTGATGCGCCTTTGGTATCTATTGGTGATAATATGGCGTGTTTGGAGCTTACACATGGTCCCTCTTTGGCGTTCAAAGATTTTGGCGCGCGATTCATGGCACAAATGATGAGTTATTTTGTGCGAAACAGTACACAACGCCTCACTATTTTGGTGGCAACATCGGGCGACACAGGTGGTGCGGTAGCGCAGGGGTTCTTGGGTGCCGACAATATTGAAGTCATCATCCTTTATCCAAGCAAAAAAATAAGTGAGTTGCAAGAAAAACAACTCACTACTTTGGGCAATAATATCACTGCATTGGAAATCGAAGGCACATTTGACGACTGCCAAACGATGGTCAAACAAGCCTTTTTAGATGCTGATTTGCGCCAAAAAATACTCTTGTCTTCTGCCAATTCCATCAATTTGGCGCGATTGGTGCCACAAGCCTTTTATTATGTGTATGGCTATTTGCAAGCACGCCGACAAGGTGCAAAATCGGTGGTTTTTTGTGTGCCAAGTGGCAATTTTGGCAACCTAACTGCGGGTTTGCTGGCACAAAAAATTGGTACGCCCATCGAACATTTTGTGGCTGCCAACAATGCGAATGATGTGTTTACGGACTATCATCGAACGGCTATTTTCACGGCGCGCTCATCGGTCAAAACTTTGTCTAATGCCATGGACGTAGGCAATCCGAGCAATTTGCAACGTATGCAGGATTTGTACCACAACGACATCGAGGCTTTGCGCCAGCAAATTAGCGCCTATAGTTTTTCGGATTCCGCAACGCTTGATGCCATGAAACACCTCTATCAGCATTATAATTACATGGCTTGTCCTCATACGGCAGTCGGCTATTTGGGTATCAAATCTTATTTTGAGGAAAATCCACCACAAGAAGGCACTTTGGGCGTTTTTTTAGCAACAGCACATCCCGCCAAATTCTTAGACATTGTGGAGCCAACACTCGAAACGACTGTTCTTGTTCCCGAAAATTTGGCAAAGCTTGTGGCACGACAAAAAGAAGCTATCTTGTTGCCACCTACTTTTGAGGCTTTGAAAAATTATTTGTTGAACAGATCTTAGTATATCTAAATTCATCGCTTAAATTTTATGTATATGCGCAACAATTCACGGATTTTTATTGCAGTTATTGCCCTATTGTTTGTGTTGCTTATCGCAACCGAATTGTTGCGCCCCAAGCCCATCGATTGGAGCGACGATTTTACGCCCAACAACACCAAGCCGTTTAGCGTGAAGGCTTTTCATAGTTTGGTGGGAAGCATTTTTAAGGAAAAAATATACAATGTTCACGAGGACATTTATTCGCAAATTGTCAGTGCTGAAGACACTGTTGCAGCGAATTATTTGTTCATCAATGACGATTTTGAGGTAGACTCTACTTCCATCAACGAATTGCTGTATTTGGTTGATGAAGGCAGTAATGTGTTTATTGCAGCGGAGTATTTTGACGATTTTTTAGCAGATACTTTGCACTTCAGCACCGAGCTTAACTATAACAATTATGGTATTTATGATGATATAAGTGTAGGTTGGAAACCCGATACATCGCATCAGCTCATTTGTCGGTTGCACCACACCAATTTGCCTGTAGATAGTTTTAAGTTTGCTTCCAAAGGAAGTGATATGTTTTTTGACATCAACCAGAAAAAACATACTTTCACAGTTTTGGGCAGCAACGCAGAAAAACAGCCCAATTTCATCAAAATTCCGTTTGGCAAAGGTAGTTTCTATTTGCATTCGAATCCTTATTTGTTTACCAATTATCATCTTTTGACCGACAATCATGCACAATATGCAGCCGCTGCAATATCCCATTTGCCTGCCGATTTGCCTTTGTGGTTCGACCTCAATTATGTGAATGCTATTCAGGAATCGGATTCTTTGTTCCGTTTTTTACTCTCCAAAGAAACGCTTCGATGGGCATTATATTTGGCAATAGCCTTGCTTTTGATGTTTTTGTTGTTCGAGAGCAAACGCAAACAGCGCTATATTCCCATTATTTCTCCCCTCCGAAACACCACTATCGATTTTGTGAAAACAATAGGTATGTTGTATTACCAAGATAATAATCACAAAGATTTGGTCGATAAAAAAATTACCTACTTTTGGGCATATTTACACCAAAAATACCACGCCAAAATCACCTATACGCTCGATTTTTACCAATTTTTGGCGCAAAAAACCGCTATGCCATTGTCAGATATTGAGCAATTGTTCCAACATATTCAAAAATTAAAACAACAAAATAGTGTGTCGGAGGAATCTTTGTTGTTACTTACGGAACAATTAGACCGTTTTTATTCGTTTCAATAAGGTCTCTGCCGCCCATTTCAGCCATTTTGTCATGCACGGTATTCGCAATTAATTCATTTATCATCCAACAACAACACCCTACCTATTCCCAAGCCTCATCAATGAATATCAATTTTATCCACTACTTGTTAGCCGTCGCAACCTTGCTAATAGGTAATTTGGTTTCGGCGCAAATGGTCAAAAAACCGTCACTTCCAAGCAGCAACGCGCCAAGCACGGAGGAGGTAACAGATAGTTTGCCCAACAATAGTGGCGACACTTTGCGGCTGCCTATTGCCAACGCAGCAGGTTTTGATGCGCCCATCAGCTACAATGCCAAAGATTCTATTGTGTATGACATTACGAACGAAAAAATTTATTTGTATGGCACCGCCAAAGTAGAGCAGGGTAAAATTTTATTGACTGCCAACGAAATTAAAATAGATAATACCAACAAATTGATGACCGCTCAACCGACCCTCGACTCATTGGGCAAAGCACGTGGCACGCCACATTTCACGGAAGGCGAACACCAATTCGAAGCAGACCAAATTACGTATAATTTCGAAACAAAAAAAGGCAAAATTCAGCAGTTGGTGACTAAAGAGGGCGAAGGCTATTTGGTGGGAGAAAAAGTGAAAAAAAATGCCGAAAATGATATGTTTATCAAAGACGCATCGTATACCACGTGTGACCTCGACCATCCACATTTCAAAATTGCTGTTGATAAGGTGAAAGTCGTGCCTGACAAACTTATTGTATCGGGTCCTGCACAATTGATCATCGAGGACGTTCCCACACCTTTAGTTTTGCCTTTTGGCATTTTTCCTGTCCAAAAATCACAAACGTCGGGCTTGATTTTTCCTTCTTATGGCTATTCTCCTCAACGTGGCTACAATTTTCAAGGGTTGGGATACTATTTTGGTGGTGGCGAAAAATTTGATATTTCTTTTACCACCGACATTTTTACCAATGGCACGTGGGGTTTGCACAACGATATTCGCTATAAAAAACGCTACAAATATGGTGGAAACATTAGCCTCAACTATATGAACGAACGTGATAACGATTATATTTCTACCAAATTTCAGATTCTTAGGCGTTTTGCCATTCGCTGGAATCATAGCCAAGATGCTAAGGCACGTCCCTATAGCAAATTTTCGGCAGATGTGAATGTTGGCTCCACCGACTACAACCGCAGTTATTTGGTGTCGAACAACAATGTATTGACCAATACCCTACAATCGGCGGTCACCTATAGCAAAACTATTCCCTATTCTTTGTTCAGTTATACCATTCAAGCACGCCAAAACCAAAACACCAACACGCGAATCATCGACCTCACCTTACCCAATTTCAATCTTAGCATGAGCCGCTGGTTGCCTTTCAAACGCAAAGAACAAATTGGCAAATTGCGGTGGTACGAACAAATTGGCATGACCTATAGTTTAGATGCTCAAGCCCGAGCCAGTATACCTGATTCTTTGTTTTTCAGCCAAAAACTTATCGACACACTCCAATATGGTATGCGACACCAAGCCAATCTAAACGCCAACGTAAACCTCCTGAAATACTTTACCTTTACACCTACTCTTTCGTTCACCGATGCCATTTATACCAAAACCATTCGCAAAACGTGGGACACTTTGTTGGTGCAAACCTTAGCTGCTTCGGGCGAATATGTGACCGACACGGTCGAAAAAGAAGTGAGTTATTTTGAAAATGGTTTAGCACAAAATATCCGCATCAATGGCGGCGTGAGTCTGGGAACAAAACTTTTTGGGCGCCTTAATTTTCGCAAAGGTAAAGTCAAAACCATTCGCCACGAAATGACCCCCAATGTGGGCATGAATTTTTCGCCCGATTATACCACCAATTCGTGGGGTTATTATCGCAGCTATCTGAAACCCAAAACCAATAGCACTTACGATACCATTAAATACACCATTTTTGACAATTCGCTATATGGCACCGCGGGTAGCGGTCCGCAAGCAGCGCTTACTTTTGGCATCAGCTCCAATTTGCAAATGAAAGTGAGTTCCAAAAAAGATACAACAGGTTCGGGGCAAAAAGTGGCAATTTTTGACCGATTAAGCCTCAATTCGTCCTATAATTTTATTGCCGACTCCTTGAAATTAGCGCCGTTCACCTATAACGGAAGCACTACTTTGTTTAACAAAAAACTGCAAATTAACTTCAACGGTAGTTTTGACCCCTACATATTGGATAGTTTGACAGGCAGAAAACGCAATACTTTTGAGTGGACGGCTAACAAACGCTTGGTGCGGTTTGTAGATTTTTCGTTTAGCGTACCCTTTAGTTTTTCGGCGCAAGAGCTGAAGCAGAAAACCGAACGTGGCTCTTTGCAGGAACGCGAAGAAGTGTTGAACAACCCCAACCAATTCATCAATTTCAATATCCCTTGGAGCTTGAATGCCGATTATACTTTCACGGTTAGGAAAGTACGCATACAAGCGCGCGACACTCTGCTGATTGTGCAAACACTAAACTTTGGCGGCGAAATCAATTTGACACCCAAATGGCGCTTGAGCCTCAATTCGGGTTATGATTTTGTGAACAAACAACTCTCCCGCACGACCATCGACATCTACCGCGACTTGCATTGTTGGGAGATGAGCTTCAATATCGTTCCAACAGGACAATACCGCAACTATTCTTTTAGTCTGCGCGTCAAATCGACTGTTTTGCAAGACCTCAAACTACAACGCAGACGGTCGTGGTTAGACACACCCTAAACCACCAATCTAAACAATATGTAACAACGTCCATAACTTCGCACATTGCAAGCTATGGACGTTGTTTTGTTTTTGGGATACAACAAAAAAACCAACCCTATTGCAAAAATAGAGTTGGTTGAATTGTATAGCAACAATTCGTGAAACAAGACTTAGTGGCGTTCTTGGGATAAGCGAACTAATGCCACTATAATCGCGCTAACAACTGGAAGTACTACTCCCAAAGCATAGAAAATCATATCTTTTAGTTTTAGTTGTTTTTAAAAAAGTGGTATTTGTGTGGTAGAGAAACAGAGTTAGGTTTTTTGTAAGCGTGTTATTTCTGCCTGAATAGCAGTAATTACATCTTTGTTTGCAATTTCACCATCGAGACTGTAGGTTGCTTTCATGGTTTTGGAATTACATACAAAGAATTGGAGCTATACGATGACTGTTCAAGCAATATGTTTTTCAAATTTAGGTTAATAAGCTATATTTTGAATATAATGCCTTGCTTCATAAGCCATACCGAAGTTTTTAATGCGTTGATTAACAAAATAATCATGATTAAAAGAATAAATTTCTATTCTGTCGTCAAAAATAACGTGTAATTGGTTTTCGTAGTTAATAGAACGCGGGTATACTCGCCAACGTGTAATATCGCCTTCAATAGGATAAACCTCGCCATTACTCAATGCCACAATTAAAGCATCATTATATTCGACGATAGTTCCAAAATAAGCTGTTCCACCGCCAATAACTTTTTTGTGATACGTTTTTATCGGAATAAATTTAACATCTGAAAAAGTCACCTTTGTACCTTTTTGGACTTCATTGACTATTTCTATACCATCTTCTTTTGCTCTAAAAACTTTACCACTACTTGCCCAACTTAAATATTTTTTCTCGTTGCAACCTAATTCAGCGGTAGGTTCTCTGTTAGTATTTTCGTTTGTTTTAAATATCTCTTTTTCAGTAGCGATAAAACCCATATTGTTTAATGCGGGTTTTTCTTCTCCAAGCATTACCATATAATCTTCTCCCACATTTGAAGAACTGTATATATTTTGCCCTGCCCAGTTTGCAAACAAAGAATGGCGTTTATCTACTTGTTCAACAGGTTTTGTTCCTTGAATATCATACTGAAAAAGCCCTTCATCTCCAGCAGATAATGCTAACTTTTTATGGTATTTACTTGCTTTTATGGATAAAAAAGGAGAGTCGAAAATTTTATTAACTTTATTTTTAGAACCATTTGTATCTATCGAAAATAGCCCATTATCTGTAATGCCATATAGAGTATGGTTTACGATATCACTATCTGTTTGTAATTCTGCGAAAGGATTATTGGTTTCTATAGATGGTTTAGAGGTTTCTATTGCTAGGTTTCTATTAGATAGGTTTTCAAATCGTTTGAGCAATAACGTTTTAAATTCCGAATCCCGGTTCATTATTTGCAAATTTTCTCCATATAAATAATTACCATTAGTGAACGCATAGCGCAAAGCAATTGCCTCCTCTTCTTTTTCAAGAAAAGACATAACTAAAGCGTCCCAATCATAAATTTGTAGGCGACCATCGAATGTCCATAAATAGAGTTGTCCCATATAAATCTGACAGTCCCAAAAATCGCCATAAATTGTTATTTTTAGAGGTTGCATTTTTGTTGTTTGATTTTTAACACTTGTGATTTGGTAATTAATTTTAGCTCACACCATTTTGT
Organism: Chitinophagales bacterium; assembly: GCA_016787295.1. GTDB lineage: Bacteria > Bacteroidota > Bacteroidia > Chitinophagales > UBA2359 > JAEUUX01. Next base: position 4,264 of record JAEUUX010000082.1, on the reverse strand, counting down.
TAATACCAATGAAGGTGGTTTATCTTGTATTTTTCTTACATAATCAGCAGGATAACCGTGCCAATGTGTGTTGTTGTCTACAAATTTAGCCACTTTCAGCACTTCATTATCTGTATTTATACCCAAAGGCATTATTTGCCCGTTTATGATATGAAGTCCCCAAGCAAACTGTTCGTATGTCCACAGTTCTATTATTGCCCTTTTAAAGCACTCAATTTCTTCTTGCTCCGTAACAGTCCACAGTGATTTTTTGGGGTTACTAGTATTCCTATGGTATTGTACTACCATATAAGAATATGTGGTATCAGAGTCTATATTGATTTGATATGTGGTATCGCGCAAATCGAGATTGATTTTTATCGTTTGAGTAAATTTATTGCACTACCTCCCCAAACTATCAACTGCCGCTGTAGTCGCTACTACAGGTCGATTTTTGTACAAATATTCTGCCGAATACTGCTGTTCGCCAACAATTGGCATTTTGCCAGCGCCCTTCATATAGGCAGTAGTAGTAGGCACTTGCATATAATAGATACCAATAAGAAGTGCCATAACAACAATGGCTCCGCCGAGCATGGTTTTGTCCATGATGATAAGAATGTTTTTTAGGTGGATAATCAATAGAATTTCGCCACAAAGGTACGTATTTTGTCGTAAAATAGGGTAAAGAATTTGCTTTTTTTTGTTCAAAAGCTATTTGCCTTCTAATTTTTGCAACGCATCTTTCGCCAATTGCAGGTTTTCGTCAAAAGTAATAGCTTTGTTATAGTCACTTTTTGCTTCGTTGGCTTTGCCCATTTTTTCGGCACACAAACCCCGCATATAATAGGCTTTGGCAAAGACAGGATCCATTTTTGTAGCTAAATCAAAGTGTTGATAGGCTTTTTTTAGTTCATTTTGGTTGTAATAGATATAACCTAAATTGTAAAACGCATCTTTGTTTTGTGGATCTTGTTCTATCAACTTTTGATAGTTGGCAATAGCTTGGTCAAGTTTGCCATTTTCTTGCAAAAACATCGATTTGGCATACATCGCCTCCGAACTAGTGCTATCCAATTTTGCGGCTTTATCAAAATACTCCAGAGCTTTGGTATCTCCTTTTCGAGCATACATTTGTGCCAACATCATCATGGCTTGATAATATTGTGGGTCAATTTCTACTGCTTTTTGCAAATCTTGTATGGCTTCGACGGATTTTTCTTGGTCTTTGTAAAACATAGCTCGCCAAAAATAGGCAGTTGGGTTTTGGGAATCGGCTATAATAACCGCATCTAATCGTTGTTTGGCTTCGGCATATTTTTGGACAGCATAATACGATTTTGCCAATTCGGTCTTGAGGCGCAAATCGGTGGGCAGATTCCGTTCGCCGCGTTCCAATATCAAGACCGATTGTGGTGCTAAACCACTATTAAAATAGACTTCTGCCGCCGCTAAATAGTAGTTCGCTTGCATAGAATCTAAGCGAATGGCTTTCACAAAATCTTTTGTTGCCGAAGTCGCATCGTTGCTTTGCACATACATAGCTCCACGCGCAAAATACAAAGTCGCATTACTGCTATCTTTGCTTATTTGTTCAGTTAGATTTTTGATTTGTGGTGGCACGTTGCTGGCGGCTTCGCTATCTCCTTGTTCAGCAGTAGAATTGCCATTGCGACAACTCCCCAACAACACAACACTCAACAAAAAACACCACCACCAACTAAGGCGAAAAGAAGAAAAAGATAAGTTCATATCAATCAAATAAATAGTAGCGTAAAAACAAACCTTCGAGTTATTTTGCTACACATAAGTTTCTGATAATCAGGTATTTGTGAAAAAAAATGGAAGGTTTATTACAGAAAAAATGATAGGTAGTAGAGCCAATTTGTGCCTATTTTAACCACAATTTATAGCTCGATTCTTGCCCTTTGGCATTGTTAAGCCGACAGAAATAAACGCCTTGTGGCAAATGCGTAGTCTCAATAAAATGCTTATTGGCAGCCATAGTACCTTGTGCCACAACTTGTCCGTTCGTCGCGCACAATTGATAGTTTGTCGGCACAATTTCGGACAGCTTTATAGCAATACCTCCACTCATCGCTGCCACCTGCGCTGCCAAAGGAGCAGATAAAGCCGACATACCAAGCGGTTCGTAGGACAAAGCCAAATCATCTATCAGCAACTGCGTCCCTACTTGACCAATCAAAGGCGGATCCGACGAACTCGACACAATGACCAAATTAATGCTATCAGGCATAATATTTTGGTTGTATTCGAGTGGGATTTTGAAATAGGTATAACTCGTGTTGGCTTCGAGGGTGGTTAGCGTTAGCGCAGCAATAGTATCACGCTTGTTCATGGTAGGATTAAAACGCCACAACTGCAACGAAATACCACCCGTATCCACACCATTCGGTTGATATTTGTAATAACCCGTCAAATAGGTCGGTTGTCCTGAAAAAGGCTTGCCAAACTTAGTGCCGTCAAGCGGATTAGAGGTGTCAAACTCGCCCAAATAACACAAACCGGGGATTTTGTTGCCAAAAAAAGATACCGTTTGCACCTGCAAAGCATTATTGCCTGAGTGTGCATCGGAACTGGGAAAAGCAACAGAAGGAGCGCCCAAACTCGACAAAATATTGAGCGTCTGCCAACCATTAGGGTTAGTATAGGTGGTGGTAGTCCATAATTCAAAACCACCATTAGGCAACATCGTTTGTGCCAACACACATTGGCAACACAATAAGAACGTTAGTAGCGCTACTTTTTGCATCGGTTTAAGATTCTTTTTGTTTAAAAATACAAAGAATTCTGTCAATAAAACTCATTTTTTCATCTTTGACTTGCTTAAAACATTGCTTAATGTCATCGGTTTGGTTATAAAGGCTCTTTGCCATTTCGCCTTCCATGCGAATTTTGCTATTTTCTAAACCAATCACTCCCTCCTTGCCCAATCGTTCTACCATATCTTGGTAAACAGGTTGCACCAAACAGCGACATTTAATCGTTTTGTCTTCGTCGGCGGTGTTACAGTTGTCTGCCATCAATTGGTTTATCGTTTTATTGGCAAAAAACTTTTTCATATCAGGCGAAAATTCTTCCACTACACTGCGTCCAGTTACTAAAAAATAAACAGCACCCAAGATAATTGCCCAAATTACCAATTTAAAAGCGGTTGAAATGATGCGGCGGACGATGGTGAATGCCAACAGAAGTCCGAGAATCAACAAAATAAGTTGTGTACTTGTCATTGCTATAGGAAGGTTATAAAATAAAAGGGAATCAGGTGCAAAGGTAAGGTTTTTTTTACATAGCACAAGTGTTTTTGAGGTTTTGTTATTTATTTTGGACGTTTTCTTGATAGAAATATGCTTGAAAAAATGTTTTTTTGATGTAAATTGCTCAAAAAATAGCGACAAAAATCTCTAAATCTTACAAATACCGCAAAATCTTTTTATTGTTGGCTTTGGGATTTTACAAATAGACATGGGCAAAATAGTGTTTGGAATTTTAATTTTCCCCAAAAAATAAAATGGTTTTAGGATACCCTTTGTAATTTTACAGATAGGGTTCTAAACGTTTTTTGCTGTATTTGGGATTTTACAAATAGGGTTAAATCTTTGTGTAACCCTATCCGTAAAATTTTTGGCAAATAGCAGTTTCAGGAGATGTAGGTTTGTGATTTCGCAGGTACAACAAATTTGCAATTTAACCCCGACGGGGTGACAAGTTTATAGAAAAAAGAAGTAAACCATCATGTTTAAAACCCTGAAAGGGTGATATGATTTCAATGAATGCCTGTACTATGTCACCCCGTTGGGGTTTTTGTCGTTTTGGGTGCTATCGTATTGCTATAATCATGTCACCCCGTTGGGGTTAGTTGGGTTTGGGATTTTACAAATGCCCCAAAATCCTTTTAGCATACCCCTTGTAATTTTACAAATAGAGGTCTAAACGTTTTTTGCTGTATTTGGGATTTTACAAATAGGGGAAAATCTTTGTGTAACCCTATCCGTAAAATTTTTGGCAAATAGCAGTTTTGGGAGATGTGTTTTTGTAATTTTGTGGATACAACAGCCCATTTACCCAATTCCATTAACAATTAACCATTGATAATTAACAATTAAAACCCCGCCTTTGTAATTTTACAAATAGGGTTCTAAACGCTTTTTGCTGTATTTGGGGTTTTACAAATAGGGGAAAATCTTTGTGTAACCCTATCCGTAAAATTTTTGGCAAATAGCGCTTTTGGGAGATGTGTTTTTGTAATTTTGTGGATACAACA
>JAEUUX010000285.1 GCA_016787295.1 Chitinophagales bacterium | reverse complement strand
AGTTGTCTACAGTGTTAAGTGAGTTGTCTACAGTGTTAAGTGAGTTGTCTACAGTGTTAAGTGAGTTGTCTACAGTGTTAAGTGAGTTGTCTACCGTGTTAAGTGAGTTGTCTACCGTGTTAAGTGAGTTGTCTACAGTGTTAAGTGAGTTGTCTACCGTGTTAAGTGAGTTGTCTACCGTGTTAAGTGAGTTGTCTACCGTGTTAAGTGAGTTGTTGACAGCATTGTTGGACTCTGCCAAAGTTTCTGTGTTTTCATTGGCATAAATAGCGAGTTTAGTTATTTTGGCAGTGGATTTGTGTATATGCAAAACGGCAATAGCGCCAATCATTTGTATGATTTGGTACTATTGCCGTTTGTTGTGCGCTGAGGTATTGGTGTTGGTTCTATTAGCCGAGTTCTATGAGTGTGACACCAGCGCCGCCGTATTGAGGCTCTTCATCGGTGATAGATTTGATGTCTTTGTATTGTTGTAGGAGGGAGCGGACAGATCGGCGTAAGATGCCGTCGCCTATGCCGTGTATGACTTTGAGGTTGTCGATATTAAGCATAAGGGCTTTATCCACATGATTTTCAACTGCTTGTAGGGCTTCGTCGCGCCGCATTCCTCTGATGTCGATGGTGGGGTCAAATTCGCTTTTAGCAGTAAGGTTATTGTGGGAGCTATCTTGGCGACGTGTTGGCGGGGTGTTTTTTATTTCTTCTACCACTACGAGTTCTTTAAGTTTGATGTTGGTTCGGAGGTCTCCAAAGGTGACAATGGCGGAGTCTTTGCGTAGTTCTTCCACTTTGCCAATTTCTTTGCCCGTTCTTAGGCGGACGTATGCGCCTTCGGTAGCGGGTTTTTGTGCGTCGCGGTAGTGTATTTGGTCTTGCAATGTTTCAATGGCGTGATGGATTTGGCGTTGTTCCTGCAAGATTTCGTTTTTGATTTGTTGAATAACTTTTGTGTCGTCCTTCTTGTTTTCGCGCAACTCTTTAAGCAGTTTTTCGAATTTTTGTTTGACATTAAACACTTCTTCGGCGGCTTTTTCGCGTGCTTCGAGCATGAGTTGTTTGCGTGTTTTCTCAAAAGTTTCGCTTTTAGTCGTGTAAATGCTAATGAGCGAATTGGCTTCGGCAAGTTTCTTTTCGGCTTCGCGCACGGTTTCTTGGGCAGCTTGTTTTTCGGTCTGTAGGGTGCTTAACAGTTCATCGAAACGTTTGTATTGTTTGTCCATTTTGGCTTTGGCGCGTTGTATGATGTGTTGGTTCAAACCACTTTTGGCAGCCAACTCAAAGGCAAAGGAACTGCCCGGTTTACCTATAGATAATTGATAGAGGGGTGAGAGGTTTTTGTAGTCAAACAACATAGAGCCGTTGATGATTCCTTTTGTTTGGGTAGCAAATACTTTGAGGTTGGAATAGTGTGTGGTAATTACGCCAAAGCAGAACTTTTGATTGAGGTATTCGAGGATAGCTTCGGCAATGGTGCCGCCCATAGCGGGGTCGGTTCCTGCACCAAATTCGTCGATAAGCACCAGCGACTTGGCGTTGGCGTTTTCGGTGATGTGGTACATGTTTTTTAGCTTAGAACTATAGGTACTTAGGTCGTTTTCGATGGATTGTTCGTCACCAATATCCACAAAAATCTGGCGGAAGATGGACATGGAGGAATGGTCGGCAAGGGGAACCAACATGCCTGCCTGTAGCATGAGTTGGAGCAAGCCCATTGTTTTGAGCATAACGGATTTGCCCCCTGCATTGGGACCGCTGACCAACAAGATGCGTTCGGCAAGGTTGAGTTGTAGGTTAAGCGGCACGGTGGTTCGTTGCTGGGTTTGGTTGCGAAGGAACAACAAAGGGTGGCGTGCGCTAAATAGTTCAATGGTTTTGTCTTTTGATAGGCGCGGCATGGCGGCGTTGAGGTCTATGGCGAGCAGGGCTTTGGCACGTAGGAAGTCGAGGATAGCCAATAGTTTTTGATAGCCGCCAAGGTCGGGTAAAAAAGGACGGACAAGCTCACAGAGGGCTTGCATTATTTTGTAGATTTCTTGTTTTTCGGCTTGTTGGTAGGCAACAATTTCGTTGCTGATGTGGAGTGTGGATTCGGGTTCGATGAATAGGGTGTTGCCTGTGGCAGAAACGTCATGGACAATACCTTTTATTTTGCGTTTGTGTTCAGCAAGGACAGCTAAGACATGGCGACCGTTTCGGACGGATTCGGCGCTGTCTGAAAGGTATCCAAGTTTGCGGGCTTCGTTGACTTCGGCGTTGAATTTTTGGGTGAGTTCGCGATAGAGGCTACTCATGGTTTTGCGAATGCGAGCGAGTTCGGGAGTAGCGTCGGAACGCACTTTTCCGTCGTCGTTCATGACGTTTTTGATGTGATTAAGCAACACTTTGGAGACATTGATGGGCGCACACAAGGCAAAGATGTTGGGATAGGTCTCGCGTCGGCTGTTGGTGCTGCCGCCAAAATAGCGCACAATACCACCTACCGTTTGCAGGACAGTATAGAGTCGAAACATTTGTTGTTCGGTTAAGACACCGCCTTGTATGGCAAGCAAACGCAATTCTTCTTGCAGGTCTAAATAATTGTCTGCGGGAAGAGGTGTGGATTCGAATAGCAAAAGTTGCTTAAATTCGTGGGTAAGTTGTAATTTTTGGCTAATAATGTCGGGGTCAGCTTCTATTTTTAGTTTGTCTACTAATTGTAATCCAAGTGGGCTGCTACATTTTTGGCGCAAAAGTTCGATAATTTTGTTGAACTCTAATTTTTCAAAGAGGTCTTTTGGGTACAGGCTGATTTTTATTTTTTCGGTAGAATGGGGACGTTTCATTGTTTTGTATTTGTTTGGTATGGATAAACGGCTGAATATGGCGTGTATGGAGGTGCAAAGGTAGGTTTTTTTGATGGATTTGCCAAATACACTTATAGGCAAAACCCTTCGATGGCAAAAAACCGTCGAAGGGTAAGCAGATATGTTGGAGGGAGTATTATGTTAGAACAATTGGATAACTTTTTCGTACAACCACCAAGTAGTGAGGTTTTTCTGCTCCATTTCTTGCTTTATTTCTTGCAACATTTGCTTTTTTTCGCGCTTGTATGTGCCTTCTCTAATGCCTGTTATTTTGCGCAGATAGTAGAGAAATAAACGGTAGGCTTCTTTGTTGTTGTCGGGGATATGGTCGTTGACTGTCAAAAAAGCACTTGCGGCATTGATGCCCGCCTCCAATTGACGGCTTTCGTTGAGTTCATAGTAGCATTTGAGCATCAAGACCTTGGTGTTCATGTTCATATAAGGGTCGCGCGTATTGACTTCGCGTGCCAAATCTAATGAGGTTTCATAGTTTTTTTGGGCAAAAGTTAATTCGCTTTTAAGCGAAGCAGCCGTAGTTTTTCTGTTTTCTGCGGGTAATAAAGGCGTATATACCTCTATGAATTTTTCGGCGTAAGATAGTTTGTGTACGCGAATAGCAAATATGGCGACGCGGCTAAATTCGTCTTTGGTGATGTATTTGTGCTTAAAGGTGTTGTTTTCGTCGTAGATTTGTGTGTATAGGTTAAATGATTTTTGGTAGTATTCGGTTTGACCATTATTGATTTTGGTGGCGCAAAAATTGACCGCATAAATGTATAAGTCCATCACATGTCCGCGCTCCAAATTGGGAGAATATTGTTCCAACAAAGTGATGAATTGGTTATAGTACTCTTCCTTGTCTATGTTGCGTTGCATCAGCAAGAGTGCATAATAAGTACCAATGACTGGATGTTGCTGTAGGCTTGTGTTTTGTTCAATAACTTGCAATATAGAATCTAAGAACATAGGAGGTTCTATTGCCACGTTCCAAACGTTTTTCATATTGTATAGGTCGCAAGTGTAGCGAAGTTCATCAATAAGAAAATGGTGTTCTAAGCTGTACAATACGTCTGGTATGTTGCGTTTGAAGCCCGCAGCACTGCCAAAAGCTTGCGCGTTGTAGGCTTCTTCTTGCGCCAAATAGCGTGCCAAATAAAACTGTACGCCATAAACGGTTTGTGGTGTTTCGGGTTTGGTAAATTTGTTAAATTCTTCGTCAAATATGTTGCGCAAGTTGCGTTTGTTATAGATGCGCAACAACATGGTTTTGTATATCAGCTCATCAGTTATCAACTCTTGAAACACCAAAAAATCTTCTAACAATTTGGTCAAATGTGTCATGAGTCTGCGCCAATCGGCTTCAGCTTTTTTGAATGCTTCTTCGTTAACAGACCGTTTGGAGGTGAATATTTGTGGATATAATTTTTGTATCACGGCTTTTCTATCCAAACTACTGCTGGTGTAGTTGGGGTGTGTGGCTTTGACAATGCTATAGAGTTGCAAAACTTGCGCAGGCAGGTTACTGCTTTTGGCAGTTATATAGGCATCAAATTCGCGGAGTTGTTTGTTTTCCAATGTTTTGAATAGGCTAATAAGTTTTGATTTGTACATTTCTTTGGCTTTGGGTGCAAATATAGTATGATAGTATTGTATTACCAAGTTTTGTGCAGATATGTTTTGTTATTGATGTTCGATAAAATCGGTTTTATTTTTGCCGAAAACGTTTTTTTACCTTTTATAACTACTTGATTATCAGGGTTTTATGTTATAATCATTGTTTGGGGTTTGGTATAAAAATGTTCGATAAAAAGCGTTTTTTTTTGTTAATAAAGGGCAAAAATTATGCCTATTTATTGTTTGGTTAATGATAAAAAAACAACCAAACCCAATTTTTAATGACAAGGTTTGGTTGCTTGAGGAGGTGTATTTGAAATGCTTGTGTTGGATATAGGTGTTATTATTCGTGTCGCAAAGACTCGATGGGGTCAACGGCTGCTGCTCGTAGGGCGGGATAGATACCCGATACCAAACCCACTATCAAACAAATCAAGATACCGCCAATTATCCATAGCCAAGGAATGAAAAAGGGACCATTGAGTATTAATGACACGCCATTGCCTGCCAATATGCCCATGATAATGCCCAAAATACCTCCGATTTGACAAATGACGATTGCCTCTAACAAAAATTGGGTTAAGATGGTGCGACTGTTAGCGCCCAAGGCTTTGCAAATGCCAATTTCGCGAATGCGCTCGGCAACAGAAACGAGCATGATATTCATTAGACCAATAGCGCCGCCTAATAAAGTGATAATTCCGATGAGGGTGGCAGCGGTGGTCACATAGCTGGATTGTTCGAGCAAGAGGGTGGCTATTTTATCGCTTTTAGCAACTTCAAAATCGGGTTCTTCGCCTGCTTTTAGTCGGCGTACCTGTCGCATCATGCCTTCTGCCTCGGCTGTTGCCAAATCTATTTCATAAGTGCCTGCAACTTGGACGGTCAAGGTATAGGTTGTTTTGGGATTGGCATATACTTTTCTACCTGCGGTCAAAGGCAACAGCACCATGTCGTCGGCGCTAAACAAACCCGTCGAGCCTGCGGAAGTAAGTACACCTACCACCAAATAATGTCTGTTATCGACCGAAATAACTTTATCTATGGCTTCGCTGGCATTGCGAAACAATTCGTCCGCTATCTTTTTGCCCAGAAGCACCACATTTCGTCCTGTTCGCACTTCGTTTTCCGAAAAGTTGCGCCCTGCCCAAAGGTCGATGCTGGCAATGGCTAAATAGTTTTCGTCGCCTGCTCGCACCATGATATTGGGGTTGGTTTTTTCGGAAAGATATTTTACGGTCGAGCTACCACCACACGACATCGAAACGGAGACTTTGGCGGGATAAGCGAATCGTTCTTTAAATTCCAATGCTTGGTCATACGAAATAGCTTTGTACTTGTCGGGGCGCATACCACGCCGCCCGATTTTAATACCTGTTCCGCGTTGAATAATATCGAAATTATTGGATCCCATTGTAGCAAAACTGCTGCTCAAGGAGGCTTTGATGGCATCGACAGCCGTCAGGATACCAACTAATGCCATAATGCCAAAACCAATGATGAAACAAGTGAGAACGGTGCGTAACCAATTGCTGCGAATGGCATTGAGCGCCAAACGGATATTGTCGGAAAATTGCATATTGCGAAATTCAGGAGAAATTGATAATAAAAAAGTGTACCTTTGCGGGCTAAAATAACTGTATGAGTACTTACCAAATAAAACTGCCCCAATTTGAGGGACCTTTTGACTTGTTGCTTTATTTCATTCAGCGCGACGAAATCAATATCTATGACATTCCAATTGCCAAACTAGCTGATGATTTTTTGGATTACCTACACCAATTGGAGCAAATGAACATCGATATTGCAGGAGATTTTTTGGTTATGGCTGCTACTTTAATGCAGGTTAAAGCCAAAATGTTGTTGCCACGCAAAGAACTAAACGAGCAAGGCGAAGAAATTGACCCGCGCGCCGAGCTGGCAGAGAAAATTATTGCCTATCAATCTTTTAAAGAAATTGTGCATACGATGGGCGATTTGGAGACCGAACGGCAACAGAAATTTGAGCGTGGTAATTTGGTGGAAGAACTCAACCAAATTGCAGGTAAATTTGAGACCGAAGCCGAATTGGAGTCTATTTCGTTGTACAAACTGATGCAAGTGTTTGGCAAGGTGATGGCAAAGTATGAAAAACGCCAAGAGAAAGTGACTGTTAAAATGGTCAAAATTGCATTTACCATCGAGGACGAAAAACAGTGGTTAGGTACCATAGTGGCAGACCTCAAGGCGAGAGGCGAACGCATGGCGTTTGAGGATATTTTCGAATCTTGTTGGGAAAGCCGTTTGCAATGTATTGTGCGTTTTTTGGCTATTTTAGAAATGTCGCAAGCCCAACTGATTAGCATTCAAGTGGGGGTTAGTATGAATAATTTTTGGATTGGAGCTATGGAAGAGGCTGCTTCGTCGGGGGAATAATGACACCCCAAAAACACTAAATCGTCCATTGTCCGTGTACAATGCCCACCAATTTCCATTGTCCGTTTTCTTGTTCCCAGACCAGCGTTAGGCTTCCCCAATCCATGCCACCATAGTCGGGATTGCTGCCCGCTACATAGTATTCATAGAACACCGCATCGGGAAAAACCGTTTTGATATTGCTAATACTGTTGCCCGAATCGTTAATTTTGTTGAATGTTTTACGTACCTTGGGATTTTGGTAGTCTTTGTCATACACAAAACGTTTGTAATAATCGCCGAAAGTGAGTTCCATTGGTTCGCCACTACCATCAAATTCTCCCCAGAGATATTTTTTGGTGTCTTTTGTGGCAGATACGACATCTTTTGCTTGCAAAATGCGGTCTTTGGTGTTGATGTGCGAATAGGGCGAAAAACGCACACCTTTAGTAGTATGTATATAAGGCATAAGTTCTGCCAACTTTTTTTGTGCCAACAAAACCAATACTTCGTTGCTTTGTTTCACAATTACACTTTGTGGGTCGGGGGTGGCAGGCATCGTAACACTGCGGCTTTGGGTGTTGCTATCCGTGGGAGGGGTGGCAGTCGGTTCGCCATTTGCTGGGCTACTTGTGGTGTTGGGTGGTGGTGGAGTAGCAGTGTTTTGTTGCTCTTTTCGTTGACAAGAAACCCAAACCAAGCAACAACATAGTATATAAACAGTAAATTTTTTCATGTTTTTTGGTTAATCTTGATGACAATTATTGTGTTTTTTTAAACAAAAAATGCGTAATATTGTTTATTTGGGGCAAAGATACAGTAAAAAGTCTTAAGAATGCTTAATTTTTGCGATATTATTACAATATCTTGTTGCTTTTTGCGTTTCTTTGCGTCTTATTAGCACAATAAATTTTTTTATCATCTTAAAATTCTAAATCGATGAAGCATCTATTGAGTGTATTTTTAGTCTTGTTTTGTTGCTGCCACTTAGCTGTTGCTCAACAAAAAGCACCTGCTCCTGTCGGCAAATCCGATGCCATGGTACCCGATTACAAAAAACCTGCTCCTAAGAAAGGGCAAGTCAATGCGGCTGCTAAACCCACCAAAGCCACACCCGCAACACCTGCCAAACCCGCTCCGAAAACTACAACTGCTACCACACAAAACCCGCCTCCTAAAACAAGAGGAGGCGCTATAGTACACGGAACACCTGCAACGCCTGCCAAACCTGCAACAGCTGCCAAACCAACTCCTAAACCGAAAAAAGGACAAGTTAACGTGGGCAACAAACCTACAACTACCAAAGGTGGCACTCCACAAAACCTTAATAGCTCAAAAGGGTCTGACCCAATGGTGCCAAATGTTAAACCTGCTAAAGGTGGCAAACCAACACCCAAAGCCAATGCAAACACACCTGTAATTACACCCAAAACGCCCAAAAACGCTCCTGTAACAGTGGTAGGTAGAGATAAAAAAGGTGATCACCTAACTGGTGGTGTCAAACCTTCCAAAGGTTCTAACCAAATCGTCCCTAACTATAAGGATAAATCAATACCTAAACCTAAAACGCCACCTGCTGCGCCTGCTACCAAACCACAAAAATAAAAGAGATTCACACATAATAACTAAATGCCTGCTTCCTTGCATAGGAAGCGGGCATTATCGTTGGAATGCTAATAACAATTAACAAAAAAAATGAAGGAACAACGCTCAATAAATCAGTAATTTGGCGTATCTTTGCGCAAAATTTGCACAAATAGAGCCTGCATACACTATTCTTACCTAAATAATTAGCTACATTAAAAGTTATGAACGAAATCCCGATTATTCCACCACCAACACCACCAACCCCAGCACCACAACGTCGGGTGCGTTGGGGTATGATTTTATTCGACCTTATTGTTGGTCTTATATTGGTATTAGTTGTTGGGATTTTTGTGGTTTTGCCGCGCCCATCTGTGCAAAAATATATTGCCGAACAAGCTATTAAATGGGTAGCAAAAAAAACCGAGACCACTATTAAGGTGGAAAGTGTTCATGTGGATATTTTTAACCAAATTTGGCTCAAGAATATCTACATAGAAGATTGGGATTGCGACACATTGTTGTATGCCCGACAACTTAAATTAGATATCGACCGCTTGGCATTGTTCGATAAAGTGATAGAAATTGAAGGTTTGAGTTTAGATTCTGCCTATATCAATATCCGTCGTCCCAAAGGTGAGTTTTTTAATTTCGAATACCTGCTCAACCAATTTAAAAACCCTATTGCGGCGGCTGCAAAACCCGAAGTTTCTGTACCTACCACTTCAAATGATACCAGCAAAACTACTTTAGATTGGCGCTTTTCGTTGGATTATGTGCAGCTCAACAATAGCCACATTCGATTCAAAGACCAAGAAAACACCCAAGTTGTGGCACGCAATAAAAAACTTTTGGTAGAAATAGAAAACTTTGACCTCAAAAACAAACAACTTAGTTTTTCTAATATCTTATTGGACAAAGGCAAATTTGATATGCAATTGTATTCGTCCAACGAGAAAAAAGACCCACCCAAAGACATCAACGAACCCATTGCGCTCACACCTGCCGATTGGGACATCAAAGCCCAAAAACTACAAATCAAAGATACGGATATTCGCATCAAGACATCACCAACAGCAGTAGCGAAAAAAGGGCTTATCAATTTCTCTAATTTGGGCATACAACAAATCAACCTGCAATTTTCGCAAGTCCATTTACATGACAATACTATAGAAGGAAAATCAACGGAGCTAAGTCTGCAAGAACAGTCAGGTTTTGTATTGCAGCGCCTGACGGGTGACGTTTTGGTGTCAAACAAACGCATTTCTGTGCAAGATATTTACCTCCAAACACCCCATACGCGCTTAAGCAATAGTTTGACTTTTAAGATGAAAAGCCTGCGCAATTTCTCGGATTTTTTGCATCGCGTCAAATTGGAAGTAGGTTTGCAAAAAGGTTCTTATTTGGTGCTGAACGATATTGCCTATTTTGTGCCTAATTTTCTGAAATCACCCATCTTGGCACATAACAAAAACAAAACCATTCATATATCTGGCAAATCAAGCAATGCCATTGACAAACTGAAAGTCAAAGACCTCGAAGTGCGCGTTGGTGGTACTGCCTTAGCGGGCAATTTGAGTCTTATTGGCTTACCCGATGTGCCTTCGACCAATATAGATGCCCAAATAAAGTATTTGCGCACCTCTGCCCAAGAAATTCGCGCCATTCTTCCACCACAGCAAAACCTACCTACTTTTGTACCCAAATTGGGGCAAATCAGTTTCAAAGGTGACTTCACAGGTTTTCCTAAGAACTTCGTTGTAAAGGGACAATTAGCTTCTGCCATAGGTACGGTGGTTTCGGATATCCAGATGAATATGATGGGCAAAATCCCGCATTATTCGGGTGACATCAAGGTCAATAACCTGCAATTAGGTACATTGACACAACAAGCAGATTTGGGAACAGCCACTTTTTCGGCTATAGTCAAAGGCGAAGGTTTCAAAATCGACCAGCTACACACGAGCATCGACGCACAAGTGCAGCAAATTGTCTATAAAAATTATGCCTATAGCAATATTACTATCGACGGCGAAATTAACCGCAAATTATTTTCAGGTAGATATGCTATCAATGACCCCAATGTGCAGTTAGCTTTTTCGGGTGACTTAAACCTCAACGACTCCACCTTGCCCAAATACGATTTTACAGCCGATGTGATTCGTTTGGATATCGACAAATTGGGTTTGCTGCCTGCGGGCAAAATTCCCAAAGCCTTAGTCATTGCAGGCAAGACGGATTTGAAACTAACTGGTAGCAATATTGACAACCTACAGGGTACAGCCAAATTAAAAGATGTGCGGGTAGTGCAACAAAATCGCACTTTTACCATGCAATCGCTGCAATTGGAATCGCGCATAACGCCCGAAAAACATATTTTGAATTTGGAATCAGATATCGCTGATGCCAATTTTGAGGGAGATTTCAAGTTCCGCCAACTACCTAATGCGTTCCAAAATTATCTTAATACTTATTTTCCCTACCATATCAGTCCCAAACCTGCTACAGAGGCACAACGCGTAAATTTTGACATCAAAATTAAAAACGCCGAACCCATCACCAGTTTGTTTGTGCAAGACCTGCAAAAATTGGAAAAAGGCACAGTCAAAGGCTTTTTTAATACTTATACCAAAGAAGCCAAACTTGATGTCGACTTGCCAAGTGTGGTGTATAAAGGCAACGAAATTCGCAATTTGGTGATTGATGCACAGTCAAATGCTAACCAAATTTTGTTCAAAACCAATGTATCAGACGTTCTTTTGGCAGCTAAAGGCAATGGAAAACCCACTCCTTTGCCACAAATACAGCTTTTGGGCAACGTTGCTAATGATAGCTTACGCTTCGACCTTTATTATGCCGCCGATACTGCCAGTACCCGCGCCCGACTCAAAGGCAACCTTTTTGCTCCCAACCGCGATTGGCTAAACATGCAATTTGATACCACACTTTTGGTGATTAGCAAAATGGAATGGAACGCCCAAACAGGACGTTTCAACTATAATTTGCGCACCAAAGAGTTTCAGGTAGATGATATTGTTTTGACCCAAAAAGATCAAAAAATCTTTTTGAGTAGCTATCCCTTAGCCGATGCCAACAAAAACGAAACCAAATTGTTAATAGAAAACCTTCGCCTCGAATCATTTTATGGCATTCCTGTTTTCAAAAATATTGGCATAGGCGGAACGGTAGAAAAAGGAGAGGTGAATATCAAAGATTTGTTTAAACAACAAATCGCAACCGCCAAACTACGTGTCAATCAATTTACCTACAAAACCAAGCCTTTGGGCAATGTAGCCGTAGATTTGAGCAAAGTAGGTGGAAACAATACCATTCAAACCCAGTTTGCGGTTAGCGAATCCAGTATTTTGGGAGATAAATTTAATATCCAAAGCCCTTCCAATAATATTGTTGGAAACGGCTCAATAGAATTGCCCAGCGCCACACACGCAAAACCCTACATCGACCTCAATGCCTATATTTATCACACCAAACTCAAATTCTTAGAGGCTTTTATCGGAACATTAGCTACTGTTCATGGTGGTGATATTAAAGGCAAACTTTCTGTCAAAGGCGAAATCAATCAACCTATCCTCACAGGACAGTTTTTGGTGAGTGATGGTTTGGCAACTGTTAACTATCTACAAACGACCTACTCCTTCAATACCAAGTATTTTGAAGGTAGCGGAAAACCATATCCCATAGAATTTAGAGACCGAAAAATTTATTTCAACAATATCGATATCTATGATGTTGCTCAAAACAAAGCCTTGGTCAACGGGACTTTGTCGCTCAACGACTTTAAGAATATGAGCATAGATATGCGAATAAACACCGATAATTTTCAGTTCCTCAATACCGATATTGACGATAATACTTCTTTTTACGGAACAGCATACGGTAGCGGACGTGTGAGCATGACAGGTCCTTTGAACCAAATTTATGTTAAAGTAAATGCTCGTTCCAACAAAGGAACAGTTATCAATATGCCTTTGAGTGGTGATGCTGAGTTTGCAGAGAAAAAAATCTATACTTTCATCGACCGTAACGATACTATTAAAAAGGTGGAAACGGTCAACTATTCGGGTTTAACGCTGGATTTTGATTTGGATATTACGCCCGATGCCGAAATTCTATTGATTTTTGACCTCAAAGCGGGCGATTTGATGCGCGCACGTGGCAAAGGTAACCTACAAATGGACATTAGTACTGTTGGTGATTTTAAGTTTGATATGTATGGCAAATACGAATTGGAACAAGGCAGTTATCTGTTTACGCTCCAAAACGTAGTGAACAAATTCTTCAAAGTCCAGCAGGGCGGTTCTATTACTTTTAATGGCAGTCCATACGATGCTATTTTAGACCTCAAGGCTATTTATACGGTACAAAACGCCAAGCGGCTTAATATTTTTACGACGGACGAAAAAGATGGTATGACCGAATCGGTGCGACAAGAGCTGAATCGCCCTACTAAGACCGATGTGCATTTGGTAATGACTGGTTCTTTGTCCAATCCCAATATAGACTTCAATATTGTTCCGCGCGACGAAGGCAACACCCAAGCCGATGAATTGTTCGAAACAAAAATGAACGAAATTGTGCGCACCAACCCCAACGAATTGAATCGCCAAGTCTTTGGTTTGCTGGTGATGAACAATTTTATGTCTGCCGAAGAACTCAACATAGATGTCAATGCGAGCCTTTCGGCAACCGTGAGTGAGTTTTTATCGAACTATCTTTCCACCTACCTCAACCAAGCCGTAAGCGGACTTATTCCAAACAGTGAGCTAAACGTGCGCTTAAATAGCGAACTTGGTAACGAGCAAAACGGACAAAAAGTTGCCCTCAATGAAGTGGGTCTCGATTTCAAAACCAGCATCAACGACCGACTGACGTTTGAAATTGGTGGTAGTGTGAGTGCCAACGATCAAACAGGCGTAAGCAGTTCTAATAACAATAGCGTGCAGTTTGCCAACGACATCACCATTAGCTACCGCTTGGACGACGAAGGCAGAATGAAACTCAAAGTCTATAACAAAATTGACAATGATGTTATTTTTGGGACTTACTATAAACAAGGTGCAGGTTTTTCGTGGAGCCGTGATTTTGACTCTTTAGAAGAATTGCGCAAAAAGAACAAACCTCAAAAACCACGCCCACCAACCCCCGCCAAACCGACTACACCGCCTGTCGTACCTAAGCACGAAGAACCGTCCTAATTTATTACAACCTATAAAATTGTTTAGACTTTGGACAAAACCAATAGGACATAGTTTCTCCATCCCCTGCGGTGATCAGGGGCTACCGTTCGGCACAGGCGCTAATCCTCAGCCGAAAAAGCTATTATTTGGACGCTTCCGTTGCTTTATTAGCCGTTTCCTC
>JAEUUX010000241.1 GCA_016787295.1 Chitinophagales bacterium | reverse complement strand
TTGGATCATGAAAGAAGTAGTTTGGAACATGAAAGAAGTAGTTTTGAACATGAAAGAAGTAGTTTGTAACATGAAAGAAGTAGTTTGGAACATGAAAGAAGTAGTTTGGAACATGAAAGAAGTAGTTTGGAACATCAAGGAAAATGCTTTTTATTGGTTTGTTTTTTTAAAACAATAGAGTCTTATGTGCAATGCTATTTTTCACGATGGTGCAATTTAGTAAGTTTTTTTAATATCGGTATCAAAATCAACAAAAAGACGGTCACACACCGAAAGGTGAATGACCGTCTTTTATTTTTAGTGTGGCATCAAATAAACATCAACCAAATTGCGATATTCGAGCATATTTTGTGGGAAATTTTGTACATATACTTGCAACAAACGACGGTCTTTTTCATAAAACAAATTCATAGTAGGTGCATCGTCCAAGGCTATTTGCTCGGCTGCAACATACAACAAATTGCGTTGTGTGGTGTTGGTGGTTGCCAACGCTTGTGCTACTTTGGCATCAAAAACAGGATTTTTGTAGCGCATAGGATTCAAGTAGGCGATACCGTTGGCTTCGGTAGGAACATGTTTGGACAAAAGAAAATGGAGGAAATTTTCGGCATCGGGATAATCACCCATCCAGCCCGACCGCCAAAAGTCGGTTTTCCCTTGCTCGACCAACTCGAAGTGTTGCGACAAAGGCAATTTGTCTAACACGATTTTAACACCCAAATTTTCTTCCAACATCTTTGCTACTACCTCTGCAACTTGTTCGTTTCGCTTGGCTCCGCTATTGATTTGCAGTTTAATAGGCTGCAAACCTTTGCCATCGGGATAACCTGCTTCGGCTATCAATGCTTTGGCTTTTTGTGGGTCAAAACCATAACCTTTGATTTGTTGATACGGAAAATCGGGAACGCAAGTAGGTGTTCTGCCATAGATAGCAGGTACTGCCGCACCTTTGAGTGTGTAATCGACCAATTTTTGCCTATCAATGGCGTAGCAGAAAGCCTGCCGCAGCGCTTTTTTATTAAATAACTTGCCTGTTGTCAAAAAACCATAATACTGCACATTCAAAGTAGGACTTTCTTGCAATACGAATTGGGAATAATCGCCCAAAAGTTTACCACTTCTATCCACAATTTCGTCACTCATTTCGTAGGGCAGTTTATAGACCATATCCAATTTGCCTTGCTTAAAATTCAGCAATTCAGCCATTTTGTCGTTCACAAACGAAATCCGAATGCCATTGAGATAAGGCAAATGATTGCCGAAGGAGTCTGTTCCCCAATAATTTTCGTTTTTGAGTAGCAATACGCTTTGGTTTTCCGTAGCATTTTTCAGCACGAAAGGACCTGTGCCAACAGCATGGAGACGCATACCATCGTTGCCATATTTTGTGATAGCTTCTTTGGGATACACAAAACCATATTGCATTGCCAAAAGATAGAGAAAGTTGGGAAAAGGTGCTGTTAAGGTGATTTGCAGCGTAGAGTCGTTGCTCACCACAATACCACTCACACCGCCTTCGGGATATTTACCCGTTTTGGTGGCTTCAAAATAGTCCGTAGCGCCAGCAATGCGGTCTTTGAAAAAATTACTTCCTTTGTTGTCACTCGCCGACGCACAGGCTCTATCCAAACAGTATTTTACATCTTGAGCATTCATCAGCCTGCCTTTGCCGTCCGGAAAACAAGCGTCGTCGTGGAAACGCACATCTGCCCGCAACCAAAAAGTATATACTTTGCCATCGGGCGACACCTCCCAACGGCTTGCCAAACAAGGCAAAATGCGAACATCACTCGCCTGACTCGGACGCACCAAACCTTCATACAACTGATTGGCTACCCGATGACCAATGGCATCGCCGATATTGGGCGGATAGAGCGTCCTGAAAAATTCCTCCTCATTCATGTTGAAAATACCTCCAAAATAGGCATCTCCTTTGGAAGTTTTGACCAATTGTTGTTTTTCGCTCTTGTCAGCAGTTTGACAACCTACTATCCAACAAACAACAAAACAGCAATAGAGCCAATAAATACTTTTTTTCATGTACTAATTATTTGAGTGCAAAGGTATTGCGAAATTGCCAAAAATAGGCGCACTGCTGTTCGCCAAATAATATTTTTGACCATAATCTTAATTATCTTCTCAATGTTGTATCCAAAGCTCCAAAAACAAACCCTCAAAAATGTACAAAAAAAAGTGATGTTGTATCAAAAAATAATAGCTAATTTTGCCCCAAATGTTTTAAAAATGCCGTATAGCGCATTTCTTAACACTTTCTTAACCCAACTTTTGCCAAGCAAACCAACAAAACTAACTACCTTTGCCCCAAAATTATTTCTATAAAAAAACGAATCATAATGAAAAACCTTTTTTTACGATTTTCTATTACTTTAGCATTATTGGGTTGGGCTACTAATGCTATTGGACAGAGTTTTTCTTCAATGTATCAATTTATTAATGTAACAACAACAAGTGGTACAACAGACCCTACGGCTGTTCCAACTGCTACAGGTTTGACATTTGGTAGCTTTAGCTCCGCAGGTGTTGGTACAAACCCTAATGCAGGGGGGGTATTCTCCTTTACAGGCTGGACGACAGGTGCCACAACAGGTAGCGATACTTTTACAGGAAGTATCGATTTAACAGATTATTATTCAGTAACACTAACCCCCAATGTAGGTTGTTCTATTGATATTAATTCTTTGGTATTTTCCTCGCGTCGTTCCACAACAGGACCACGCCAGTTTGTAGTAAGAAGCAGTTTAGATAGCTATGCCACTAATCTTCCTGCAACAGGCGGAACTAATGTAACAGTCGTGCCTACTAATGTATTTCAAATGCCTGATGGAAGTGCCACCACAACTTATCCTAACAATACAGTAACATTAGGTACTTCTTTTGATGCCATAACATCAGCAATTACTTTCCGTGTCTATGCTTTTAACGCAGAAGCATCTGGTGGTTCTTTCGGAATAGATGATTTTCAAATCAATGGTGTTGCCAGTTGTGGTCCTACTTGCTCCATCACCAACATAGCTCTATCCGACATACAACCATGCAACGACAACTTCACTCCTGCTCCAACAACTTCCGACGACTTCTATACCGCCGACATCACTGTTACCTTTGCTAATCAGCCTGCAACAGGTGACCTCGAACTAAGCAGTTCCAGCAACGACCTTACACAAGGAACAGTAGTGGTGCCTGTTAGTAGCTTAAGCGGTACTACTTATACCTTTGACAATGTAGAAATCTATGCCGATGGTGCAGTAAGTAGCATTACAGCGAAATTTACTGACCTCACTACTTGTACCTTTACTTTAAACAATATCGCAGCCGTCAATAGCTGTTCGGCTTCTAACTGTAGCATTACTGCCATTAACTTGAGCAATATGAGCATGTGTAATGATAACGGCACACCCGCCAACCCTGCCGATGACTATTATACTGCCGATGTAATGGTGATATATGCTAGCCCTGCCAATACAGGTACGCTCAACCTAAGTGGCGATGCAACTGCCTCTGTAGGTATTGCAAGTCTCAACGCTCCCACCTTTCACACTTTCACAGCCGTTCAATTGCCCGCCGATGGTACAGCTAATACATTGACCGCTACCTTCTCTGCCATTTCTACTTGCACCTTTACCAATAGCAGCATTACAGCCGTAAGCAGTTGCTCTCTCGCTCCTGCTTGCGACATTTCGGCAATCAGCCTAAGCAATACAGGTGTATGCAACGATAATGGCACACCCAATAATAATACCGATGACTACTATGTGACCGATGTGGTAGTGACTTTTGCTAATGCTCCTGCCACAGGCAACCTCGTCTTGTCGGGTGCTGCCTCAAGCACAGTAGCAGTAGGTAGTTTGGGGTCTAGCACCTCTCACACTTTTAGCGGCATACAACTTCCTGCTAATGGTCTAATCCAAACCCTAACCGCTACATTTAGCGCAGCCTCTCCTGCTTGTACCAATACCAATAGTAGCATTGCAGCCGTTAGCGCTTGTTCCACTCCTTTGCCGTGTAGCATCACAGACATAGCTTTAAGCAACCAAAGTGCTTGTAATAACAACGGAACACCCCTCAATCCTGCCGATGACTACTATACCGCCGATGTAACTGTTACTTTTGCCAACGCACCTTTCAGCGGTAGCCTCAACTTAACGGGTGACGGAACTGCCAGCGTTGCAGTAGGTAGCTTGGGTAGTAGTACCTCACACACTTTTGTAGGTGTACAATTACCCACCAACGGTGCAACAGGTTTCAACAGCCTAACCGCTACTTTTTCTGCCAATACTTCTTGTACATTCACCAAAAGCGATTTGGTATCTATCAACAACTGTCCTACTTGTAGCATTAGTAGTATTGCATTGAGCAATGTTTCGGCGTGTAATAATGGTGGTACATCAGGCAATGCTGCCGACGATACCTATACCGCCGATGTAACTGTTAACTACCTGAATGCTCCCACCACAGGTACATTGGACTTGAGCGGCGATGCAACTGCCAGCATAGCAGTTGGTAGCATTGGTACCACCTCATACACCTTCACAGGAGTTAGCCTTCCCGCCGATGGCACGCTCAACAGTTTGACCGCTGCTTTTTCGGCTACTCCTGCTTGTACTTTGACCAATGCCAGCATAGCCGCTGTTAACTCTTGTTCTTCGGCACCCAGCTTTGCTCTTACAGCTTGCGGTGCTTCTGTAAGCGAAAACTTTAATACTTTTGCAGGTACAGCAGCCTCCTTGATGCTCGGTTGGACTTCCAACTCAATTGACTATGGTCCCGGTGGATATTACACCAATACGGGAACTTATGTTGCCTCCAACTCTACTTATGCACTTGGTGATGCCACCGATGCAAATTATGGTGTAAAACTACCTACTACTGGTCAAACCACCGAAGACCTTTCTTATTGTGTAACCAACAATACAGGTAGCGCTATTACCTCTATGAATGTGGCTTGGAATGTAGAACAATATTCTGTGGGTCAACGCCCTAGTACCGTCGACTTTTTCTATAGCTTAGACGGAACAACTTATACACAAGCCAATATTACAGGAACAAGCCTAACTGCTGCCAGCACAGCAGGTACGTCTGCCAACCTTGCCACAGTTGCTGTTACACCACGCAGCATTGTTATCAATAGTTTATCTGTTGCCAACGGAGCTACTTTCTGTTTCCGTTTCCGTTTTAATAATGGTAGCGGTTCTGGCTCAAACGCACACATTGGTGTAGATGACCTTGTTGTAACCCCCAACTGTACTGCTCCTTGCAGCATTAGCGCTATTGCACTTAGCAATATTGGAGCTTGTAACGATAACGGCACACCCAATAACCTTACCGATGATTATTATACTGCCGATGTTACTGTTACCTATGCCAACGCACCCACCACAGGCAACCTTGTGTTGGGAGGCAATGCGACTGCAACCGTAGCGGTCGGTAGTTTGAACAGTAGCACCTCACATACCTTTACCGCTGTACAGATTCCTGCTAATGGTAGTAGTACTACCATTTCGGCTACTTTTTCTGCCAATAGTTTTTGTACTTTCACCCAAAGCGCTATAGCAGCCGTTAATCCTTGTTCTACTCCAAGTGTTTGTGCTATTACTAATATCACCGTAACAGCAGGTTCTTGTAACAACAACAGCACAACAGGCACTGCCACTGATGACTATTATCTTGCCGATGTAACCGTAACCTACACCAATCCCGAAACTGTGGGAACGCTTGACCTAAGTGGCGATGCCACCGCAAGTATAGCAGTAGGTAGTGTTGGTGCAACCTCTTATACCTTCACAGGTGTTCAATTGCCCGCCGACGGCACGGTAAATACCTTGACTGCTACTTTTAGCAATAATGCTTCTTGTACTTTCACCAAAAACAATATTACAGCCGTCAATAGCTGTTCAGTACCACCTGCCAATATTTTATTGACCACTTGTAATACTACATCTTCTGCCGAAACTTTTAATACATACACAGGCTCCGCTGCCACCCTTCCAACAGGTTGGACTGTAACCTCAAGTTTGTTGCAAAGCGGAACATATAGCAATGGTGGAACTTTGGGCGTAACCAATGGCGTGTTTGCATTGAGCGATGCTGCCACAAGCGAAACTGCCATCGGTGCCAAAGTTGCTGCCAATAGCGGAACTCCAACAGGAACAGGTCTTGCACAATTTGAGTATTGCACTACCAACCAAACAGGCAACACCTTAACAGGTATCACTTTTGCATGGGACGCTGAACAGTATTCACAAGGTAGCCGACCTACTATCCTCGATGCTGAATACAAAGTCGGAGCAGGTGGCTATGCTGCTTTGGCTGGCTCAACCTACAATGCCACCACCAACGCCACCAATGCCAACTTAAATCCTGCTGTTGTAACACCTTATAACATTCCCGTTACAGGCATTAGCGTTGCTTCTGGCGACCAAGTTTGTATCCGTTATAGCATCAAAACCGCTGCTGGTTCGGGCAATAATGCACACCTTGGTTTAGATAATGTAACCATGACTCCACTTTGTTGCGAAATTACCGATGTTCAGGTAAGCAATATTGTTTGTAATAGCAACGGTACTATTCCTGATGGTACAGATGACTATTATACTGCCGATGTAACCGTAACCTTTGCCAACGCACCTGCTACAGGCAATCTTGTCTTGAGCGGTGATGCAACTGCCACCGAAGCAACAACTAACTTAGATGCTGCCACTTCGCATACTTTCGTGGGTATTCAATTGCCCGCCGATGGTACAACAAGCACCCTAACAGCTACTTTTGATGCAAGTGCGACCTGTACTTATACCAATAGCAATATCGCTGCTGTAAGCTCTTGTTCCGCACCGGTTTGTAGTATTTCGGCAGTTAGCATTGTTCCAATTAGTGGTTCTTACAACCAAAATGGAACGCCTAATGATTTGACCGACGACTATTATCTTGCCAACATTACGGTATCTTACAATAATATACCTACCACAGGCACGTTGGATTTAAGCGGTTCATTGTTGAACGCTCCGACTGTTCCTGCTAATGTACTATTCATTGGCGCGAGCAACTATGTATTTTCTAATGTACAACTCAAACCGGGAACAGGAAGCCTAACCGCTACTTTCTCTGCTGACCCTGCTTGTACAAGTACAGTGGCTGAACCCGCCACACAACCACAAGCACCTGCTTGTCCTGCCAATTTTGGCACATTCCCCGGCAATCATAATTAATTGCTTATTCCTTAACAAAACAGCCACAGTCCCTGTAGTCGGACTGTAGCTGTTTTGTTAACTATGGCTATCTTATATTATCTTTCACTCCCCAAAATAACCAATTATGTTAAGTATTTAGCAAAGCCTAATCTACATGCTTTTTTTTATCCCTCTTTTTGCGACAAATAAACAAACACCTTTTTCGTTTAAATCTTATTATAAGGTTTAAACGAAAGGGTGTTTTTGTCATTATAAGCTTTTGCAGAACCAAATACTATTTAAAAAATATCCCAAATCTATAGAAACACGCAAAGCGAAATGTATACTGTTCGATAATAGCAAAAATACAACATGTCAACATAGTGCTTACAAACTCATCAGCGGTAGGTCGGATTGTCGGAGGAGCATTAATGTTTCTGTAAATGAGAAAGGAAATGTTCGGAGAAGCATTAATGTTTCTGTAAATGAGAAAAAAAATGTTCGGAGGAGTATTAATGTTTCTGTAAATGAGAAAGGAAATGTTCGGAGAAGTATTAATGTTTCTGTAAATGAGAAAGAAAATGTTCGGAGGAGCATTAATGTTTCTGTAAATGAGAAAGGAAATGTTCGGAGGGGTGTTGATGAGTTCGTAAGCAAAAATCGCCCTATCCGTACTTTTAGAATCGAACAAATAAGGCTTGTTGTCGATATTATACAGTTAATAAAAGCAAAGTAAAGCAGCGTAAGGTAGATTTTGTTCAATGCCAATAACATAAGTAAGTATAATGCCAAATCTGCCTTGTCTTAATTGCACAGTATTTTTTAGATAGTAAAATGTTTTTTTTACAACCAAACAAATTTTATGTACTATGATGAAAAAACAACTTACGTATTTCTTTTTGGGGCTAATCATTGGCACGAGTACGATTGCCCAAAATATTTTTGTTCACCCCGAATTTGACCCATCATGGTTTGGTACTGGTTTCCAACTGACTTCTGACACCAAATTTTGCCCCATTGATGGTAGTGCTAACACAACTTATCAAGCCATTACGCTCCAAGCCACGAACGGCGGTAGTGGCATAGAGCAGTTTGTTTTTGGGGCAGATAATGCCAACAATGATTGCAACCGTTGGTTCAACGAAACAGTAACGCTCAATACGCCGAGTACTTTTGTGTGGAGTGGCACGGGTTGTCCTACTACCAACGATAGTAGATTGACGGGTGCTACTTTTACAGCAGGTCGTTATTATACGTTTCGTATCAAACACAATGGTTATGCCAATGTGCAAGGTATTGTAATGGAAACAGCCAATGCTCCTGTTACCTTCACCAATGTTTCTGCCGTTAATAATATGGTATATGGTTGTTTGAGTGCAGCTCCGAGCGCGGGCGAAAAAGTTTTTATTCGCTACCGTGCGACACCCACAGGCACTTGGCAAACCATCGAAGCCACGATGGGCAATGGTAGCATTACGACAGCTAACAATGGTGCCGCTTGTTTTACAGCTACTGTTCCTTTGGCAGCGACCGATGATTTTGAGTTCTATGCCATAACCTCTACTGCTACCGATGCTACTGCTGTTCAAAGCGACCCCGACCTCTATACTTTGCGCAACTATGGCACGGACACCAACGGACAGAATGGTGGCAGTGCAACGGGTTGTCCCAAAATGGATAACTTTACTACCCGCACTACGGTTGACAACCATTGTGTTGCCAAAGGTGGTGCTACTATTACGATGGATGGCGCGGTAGATGCAGGACAATACCAATATGTAACCGAATCGCAACACGCCGCACCACTTATCCCCGAAACAGACGATGCCAATGCCATTACTAATTCTGATTTTGTGGGCGAAAGTTCGGCTCGTATTGTAGCGTATGATGCCGAAAACTTCAATTATGCCAACTACAACGACATTCAAGCCTCTGGATGGGGAACCGCCGACATTAAGAAGTTTCATGCCTCTTGGGACGCTACCTATCTCTATTTAGTGGTAGAAGGACCCAGCGCCGATAAGTATTTTGGTGCTGGTGCTTTGGATAGAATGGACTTGTTTGTGGCTATCGATAAAAACAACGATATAGCAACCAATCCATACAGTAACACCACTAAATTGACGGCTACATCTGCTCCTTGGAACAAAAGAGTAGACTTCAATGGTTGGTTGCCCGACTATTTTGTGGCAATTGACCGCGTGGGACCCAATCCTTCTACAGCAGGACAAGGTAAAAACCTCACTGCTGGTTTCCACGATGGTAGCGATCATGGCGATTATGCAGCCCTTTTTGCAACTGGTAGCAGCACACCACTTGCCGAAGAACGCAATATGGGAACATTGGGTACTTGTCCTGCTTTTGATGTGTCTGCGAATTTGAACGACCTCAACAATGGTATTCATGAAGTTCGCATTCCTTGGGCGCTCATAGGTGGAAAACCTGATATTTATAGCGGACAACGCATGAACTTTGCTATCTATACCACCTACGACGAAATTGGTTTTGATACCTACGACACAGGACCCGGTTTGGGACAAGGACACGGCAAACCTTTCGAACAAATTGGCGATACTCCTTGGGATGGTGACCACTGGGGCGGTTATGTTGACCCCGTGACAGGCACCAATGATTATCCCGCCCAAAATAACTTCGGAGAATCGGTCAATGCCGACCCTTACGACTCAAGTGTGCGTGACAATGGTCCTGGTTCCAACACCATACAAGGACAACAACCTGCCAGCGATGATGGCAATGTGAATGGCATGTCGACAGGTGATTTTGACACCGTTGAAGGTTATTATACCATTGGCAACGTAGGTCAAGTGGCTTCTAAAGTAGAATGCGCAGGTTTGCCTGATGCAGGTTTGACTGCTTCTGCTCCTTGCACCACAGCCGTTCCCGTCGCCCGAACAGGTACTTTTACTGAAACCCTCACTGCCACCAATCCTGTAATTAATGGTAGTAGTTTTGTAACCAACGGTGGTAGTGTAACCATCACCGACGCAGGAGGTTGTTATGCCGAAGAAATTATTGTGACCGCCAACGACGTACAAACAACAGCTTTGAACAGTGCTTGTTCAGATTGTCCTGCCAATAGCTATGCTAACACCGAACGCACCTATAGTTTTCAAGACAATAGCCGTCCGACGGTAGTGCCTATTGTTGATTGCAGCACACCTGCTTATGGCTCCATTTTTACGGCTTGTTCGCCTCAAACATTTGTGCGCACCAATGTAGATGACACGCCTACTATCAGCAGTACTCCCACAACTTGTAATGGTGGTATGTATAGCCTTACGGTCAATGCCGATGTAAATACAGGTACTTTGGAATATGCCCTCGATGGTAGCAGTACCTACCAAAGTTCTAATGTATTTAGTGGTTTAGCAAATGGCTCAACCCATAGTGTAACTGTGCGTGTGGTAGGTACTACCTGTACAGTCGCACAAAACAACATTACTGCTACCTGTGCTTGCGGAGCCTTGCCCGGTACTTGGTAAAATGTTGATTTAAGAAGGGAATTTTTCATAAACTATATAACATTTACAGTCCATATCAACTTAAGATTGGTAGTAATAATAGTACAAATAAAAAGCTAATATCGGCTGTAAATGTTATTGAAATTAATAGACTAATCCTTTTGTGTGGCTTTTTCTGTCTTTTTAATTATCACCATTTGGTTATTTTTTTTGCCAATGAGCATTTTTTTACTCATTAATGAGGTGAAAAAATCCTAACAAAAGGCATTTTTAAGTGTATAGAAAACAAGTCACGATTTCGCAATACATTATTTTTATAAATGATATAATAGCCGATTTCGAAGTATTATTAATTCTATTGTCATTTAAAAGTCATAGGAAATGCATGGTTTTTGATTTAGCTCTTGTTACAAAGAGACTAATCAGAATAACAAATGGCAAAAAATGTACAGAAATTGCGAAGTTTTTATAAAAAATCAATGTAAATAATACATGAAAAAGCAGTACTTTTGCCCGCATACGATATATAGAAAAAAAAGGCAATCAGTAAAATTTGCTTATATCAACCATTAAAACAGAAATTACCAAATGGCTACGAAGGCATGATTTGATTAATTTTGCGGCTAAAGAATATACTACACTTTTGTCGATTTAGAGCGCATTTAGTATGCTAAATTAATATTGCCTTTTATTACTATTTTTTTCCTTCAGTCTTTTACCGCTTACTCAATAGTATTTTAAATTTTCAAAAAACCCAAATAATAATGTATGTTAACTGAGAAAAAATCCGTATTTTTCTTTTCGTTCCTATTGCTATGTGCATTAGGAGTGAATGCGCAAACATCGGTTAAACAAGTAACCGATGCCCCAAAGCCACGCACAACAGAGGTGCAAGAGCAAGTATGGCAAGTTGAG
Organism: Chitinophagales bacterium; assembly: GCA_016787295.1. GTDB lineage: Bacteria > Bacteroidota > Bacteroidia > Chitinophagales > UBA2359 > JAEUUX01. The sequence continues at coordinate 1,965 of JAEUUX010000241.1, read as the reverse complement.
CGAGAGGCGGTTTCTCCTGCGGAGAAAGATGTTTCGCAACAAGCTATAGAAAAAAAACAAGAAGTATTGCAAGAAAAAGCACAGCAGGAAATAGAGCTTCAGAAAGCTCAAGAGACTGCTGCTGCCAAAGAGCGCGAATTGGAGAGCAAAAAGGTAATCAATCCCAATTGGCGCAACCAAAAAAGCCCTGAACAGTTAATCATGGAAGCACGACGAGCCGAAGTAGAAGCTATTAATCAACAAGAAAAACAACAACGAGAAGCAGAAATCAAAGCTACCGAATTACAACTACAGCAAACCACTGATGAAGGAATCAAGCAAAAATTGCTTAACAAAATTAACAATTTACGCAACAATCCTACTGAAACAGGACTTGCTGAATAAAACCCTGACGTTCTAAAAAAATTATCTCATGAAACAAATTTATAAAGTATTTTTTCTGCTATTTATGACCACTACAGGCTTGCTGGCACAAAACAATGACTGTATTGATGCCTTGCCAATCTGTACAACTTCTTCGCAAAATTTTCCATCAGGTAATAGCGGATCAGGTACAGCCGACCCAGGATTAAATGTAGGGTGTGCCACTGAAAGTCAATCTTCGTGGTATTATTTTACGGTAACTACGGGTGGTACGCTTACCTTTGTCATAGACCCTGTTAATAATAGTACGGACTATGACTTTGCCTTATACTTATCTCCTTATGGTTCTCCTGCCAATCCCGCTACCGACTGTAATGGTAGCAACGAATTGGGAGCACCAGTGCGTTGTAACTTTTCTGCCACCACAGGCAACACAGGTCTAAGCACCACTGCTACTAATGCAAGCGAACCTGCCAGCGGATCGAGTTTCTCTTCTGCTTTGACTGTTACAGCAGGACAAGTATACTATTTGATGATAAACAACTATTCTGGTGATGGCTATCCCTTCGCCTTTAGTGCCAATACAGGTAATACGGCTGTATTGAGTTGTACAGGTGTAACAGCACCTACTTCTCCTTGTACCTGTACAACTCCTACTTGTAACAATGCCTTTTTTACGACTGAATCGGCTGCTGTATCTGAAAATGGTACTGTTACAACAGGTACAGACTGTACGCTGTTTAGTCCCGTTATTCCCGTAGAACAAGACGGCTCTACTGATATGACTTTCTGTGCCGATTATACTATTGGAGCTGGAGTAACCCAAGTGGCGTTTACTACAGGCGGACAATTTAAATTGGTGTCGGGTGGTACTTGTGCAGGAACCATTCTTAATCGCAGTGTTTATGCTTCGGGTAGCTGTGGTACCGCACTTACATCTACAGGTAGTGTAACAAGTGGTGGTTTCCCTATCTATGCCGTAACACCAGGCGCTACTTATGTTTTCTGTCAAACTATTCGTTTGGTAGGTCCCGACTGTTTGCAATACAATTCTTCTTGTATCAATGTATTTAGTGTGCCTGCTCCTCCTGCCAACGACCAATGCGCAGGGGCTATTGCCATTAGTACATGTCCTAGTAGCACTACAGGAACTACTATCAATGCTACTACAACTAACGATGCTACTGTAAGTTGTTCGGGTGAAACAGTCGATGCTCCCGGTGTATGGTATACTTACAACCCAGGCGTAACTGCTCAAAGTGTTACATTAGATACCGATAATGCTACCACTAACTACGATACCAAAATTCATGTATATACTTCTGCTGGTGGTTGTGCAGGTCCTTTCACTTGCGTTGCTGCCGATGATGATGCTGGTACTGGAACCACTTCATTAACCAGTTTTACTGCCGCAGCAAGTACTACCTATTATATCTTAGTGAATGGTGTGAGCGGAGCAACTGGCAACTTTGCCTTAGATATTGCTTGTACTTCTGCTCCTGTTAATGACGCTTGTAGTGGTGCTTTAACCCTTACTTGCGGTAGCACCCTAACAGGACAAAACAATACTGCTGCCACTAGCACCGAAGATGGTTTAATTTG
>JAEUUX010000270.1 GCA_016787295.1 Chitinophagales bacterium | reverse complement strand
ACCACAGCACGCCGGACGAATCCACTCGAAAAAGAACACCTTTTTTTGCTACTTTTTTGGGTGAGCAAAAAAGTAGAATCACCATTTGATGCTTACGATAATAGTATTTCGAGGAATGGTAAATTGCCGTTAATTGATGTTGCATTTTGAGACGAGTACGTAACATCATTCATTATCAAATCCGAAAAGTATTTTCAATTCAGTATATTTTACTCATGTTACGCATTCGTCCAAAAATACAGTTTGATAACGACATTATATAGGTGGTATTTCAGAAAACGGCAACAATGGTAAAACATTCAAACAAACCCTGAAAGGGTGATAGATTTATAGCAAAAAAATGGAACAAAAAAAGGCATAAACCCTAATGGGGTGAAATGTGTCATGTCTTGTCGAATAATGCCACCCTGTCGGGGTTTATGTTAATTATTCTATTGTTTTGAGGCTATAAACGTGTCACCCCGTCGGGGTTTTTATTATTTTGAGCTTGTAATCTTGTCAGTTAATCGGTTTGTTTGGATAATAACAAAATAACACCTCGATAAGGTCGTTATCAGATTGTCATTATCAAATATCAGGCATTTGTCATTTTTTTAGAACAACACAAGCTAAAACTACTTTTTAATGTCGTTATCAAAGTGTAACTGAACACCAATTTATTGTTATTCGAAATACTGTTATGATAAAGGACAAGTAGGATCACCATTTGCCAATGATAGCAGTATTTCGAATAATGGTAGATGGTCGCTAATTTAGGCTACCTTTTTTGACAAATGTGTAACATCAGTTATTTACCTTTGATACCCAAACGTTGTTTTACCAAAGGCAAAAGGTTTTTGGTCGTATCGGCATAGAGCAACGACCCCACGCTGGAGTCATAAATAAAAGCATAACCACCTTCCTGCCCAATTTTTTTAATCACCTTATCTGCCTTGTCCAAAGCAGGTTTATATAGGCGTTCTTTTTCGGCTGCCAGATAGTCCTGCCCTTTCAGTTGTTTTTCCTGAATACTTTGCTCCAACTGTTGCAGTTCTTTCATTTTGGCTTCTTGCTCAACGGGTGCTAAATTTTGTCCGTTTTCTTGCAAATACTTCATTTTGTCTTGGTATTGTGCCATCATACCGCCAAGTTCAGTTTCTTTTTGTTTGGCGAGTGTTTCCAACTTTCGGTCGGCAGCCTTAATTTCGGGCATCAGCGACAGCAACTCCAAAGAGTTGAGATAGCCATAATTACTACCTTGTCCGCCGCCGACGGGTTCGGCTTTTTCAGCTTTTTCTTTCAGCGTATCGCTCGGAGCAGGTGTTTGCGTTGTGGTGGTGGTATCCACCCTTACTGCCGCCGTATCGCTTGCCACATTGGTTTCGCTTTTGTTGGCATCTTTAGGTTTGTCCTTACACGCCATTGGGAGGCACATTGCCGCCAACAATAGCCAACTATAAGCAAAGTTGTTTTTTTTCATCTGTCAATACAATTAATTGGCTGCAAAGGTACGATTTAGTTAGGGATATTGGTAAGAAAAATACCAAAATTGTACAATTTTAATCAAAAAAACAAGACCTTTGTGCGCAAAAATACAACAAAACAATAAAAACTAATCTATGGACATACGGATTTTTGTGACCGGTGGCACATTCGACAAGGAATACGACATGATTCGCGGTGAATTGTATTTCAAAGACACCCACCTACCCGAAATACTACAAATTGGTCGTTGCTCTCTCACCCCCAAAATTCGCACCCTCATGATGGTCGACAGCCTCGAAATGACGGACGAAGACCGCCAACTCATCGCCCACAACTGCGCCAAATGCGTCGAAGCGCGCGTCATCATCACCCACGGCACCGACACAATGGTCAAAACCGCCCGCATCATTGCCCAACAACAACTACCCAAAACCATTATCCTCACCGGTGCCATGATACCCTACAAATTTGGTGCTTCCGACGGATTTTTCAACCTCGGTAGCGCCCTCGCCTTCGTCCAGACCCTCCCTCATGGTGTCTATGTCGTCATGAACGGACGCTATTTTCAGTGGGACAACGTTCAAAAAAACTATGACATTGGTTTTTTCGAAACCTTAGATGAATAACTCATGTTACGCACTCGCCCAAAAAGACAAGGTGAATTAGCAACAATTTGCCATTCCTCGAAATACTATTATCGTAAGCAACAAATGGTGATTTTTCTTTTTTGCTCACCCAAACAGCAACAAAAAAGGGTGTTCTTTTTCGCGTGGATTCGTCCGGCGTGCTGTGGTCTTTGCTTAATTTTGTGGTAGCAAGCAAAATCGTAGGCATTTTGTCTGTTTTTCCACATTAGCTACCACAAAATGTAGGCAATCGTTGAGGC
>JAEUUX010000188.1 GCA_016787295.1 Chitinophagales bacterium | reverse complement strand
AAATGTATTACCTACAAATGCCCGCCTTTAACAAAAAATCGCATGAATTAGGAAATCGTTTCGAAAAATGGGCGTATTTTCTCAAAAACTTAGAGACACTTGACAAAATTCCGCAAATCCTTAACGAACCGATATTCGAACGTGCCTTTGGTACTGCCATGCTCGCCAACCTCAACCCCGAACAAGCGCAAGAATACGAACATAGCCGCTTGAACTACATCGGTATTCGCGAAGTCATACGAACGGCAGAAGACAAAGGCATAACAAAAGGAATAGCAGAAGGCGAAGCAAGAGGCAGAGCAGAAGGTAGAGAGGAAGGTAGAGCAGAAGCCAAAGCAGAAGCAGAGCAAAAAGCACAAAAAACTATCATAACCTTGCACAACAACGGAGTACCTATTCCCATCATCGTCCTATCTGTGGACAAAACGGAAGCCGAAGTAAGAGCTATTATAGCTGAAAGTAAATAATCTCACACATAAAAACTTGGCTTTCGCTAAATATGGGCAAATAAATTGAAATACTTAGCTCAAAGCCCTCTGATAATAATTTGTTCCAACTCAAAAAACTTGGTAAAACCTTCCAACTAACCTCATCACTAAACCAACACAATAAGGAACTAAGCCAACAACAATAAATTTTTATCTTTGTCTTATTAAACCATTCCCCTATTTGGTATATCTATTGCTGTAGGTGCTATGTGGCTTGAACAATACCAAAACATAGTTCCTGTTTTTGTGTTTCTTATTTTGTTTACCATTAAAAAAAATACTTACCTATTGTATGAAACAACTATTGATTTTATTCACAGTATTATTGTTGGGCAGCCATGCGGTATTTGCTCAAAAAGGTGGCAGTGGTGCCGATGCAAAACCAGAGTTTATTCCGGGAGCTATTTATGAAGTGCGCTATTGGACAGACATGAGTGGTCGTGACCCTGGTGTGAAAATTGACACCATGATATTTTTTAATGACCGCTCAAGTTTTGAGTATTCCAATGACCGTTGCTTGTCTTGTCCATACATTTCGTCAGATTCCATCATCTATTCTTTGTTGCCTACTTTTAACAGTTCGTCTGAAAAAGAATTTACTTTGGGCAACAACTATGTGCGCAGAGCCAACAAAGCCATTGTACCGTTCCGCAAATATGACCGCATGATTTATCGCGTTTATGTATCGGAACTCAAAGATAAATACACCGCTATGGGCAATTATGCTTTGGTATCGAGCCAATTTGGTGTGATTTATCGTTATAGCAACCGTGGCGATTTTTGGATGCTCAACCGCATTGACATTTACAAAGATGGTAAAGCAGTCGACGAAATAGACCTCTTGCCACTCCAAGCCGCCTTGAGCCAATCCAAAATTTTTATAGAAGACGAAAAATAATTTGGCTAATGTCTCTCCCCGCCCAAGTGCATAAGCCCAAATCCTTATGTACTTGGGTTTTTTATTGTTCTCCATCAATCTTAATATTAGCCTGTACTTTTGTTCATCATCAAAAAAACAATACAACATGCAATACCATCGTCGTCAGTTTTTGATTACCACTTCCATTTGTTTGAGTGGCATGGCATTGGGATGTAGGGCAAAGAAACCCGACCAAAGTGTCACGATTAGTCCCGCTGCCAAAGTGCGCGATAACACACCACTACAACTTTCTCTGCCCGATTTGGGCTATGACTATGCGGCATTAGAACCTTTTATCGATGCCGAAACCATGAAAATCCACCACAGCAAACACCACGCAGCCTATATCACCAACTTCAACAAGGCAGCCACCGAAAGTAATTTGGCAGGACTAACCCTCGAGCAGGTATTAGCCAATACTGCTCAGTATAGCGCCGCTATTCGCAACAATGGCGGAGGACACTACAACCATGCTGCTTTTTGGCAGATGATGCACCCCAACGGAGGGGCTGCTTTTGGTGGTAAAATCGCCGAAGCCATTAATGCTAACTTTGGTTCGTTGGAGAAGTTTCAGGAAAAATTTACCGAAACTGCCATGAAACGCTTTGGCTCGGGTTGGGCGTGGCTTGTTCAGGCAAAAGACGGCAAACTACTCGTCACTTCTACTCCAAACCAAGACAACCCACTCATGGACGTGAGCGAAGTGAAAGGTAAAATCCTCCTCGGCTTGGACGTGTGGGAACATGCCTACTACCTCAAATACCAAAACAAACGCGCCGATTACATAAAAGCATGGTGGAACGTGGTGAATTGGAACAAAGTAGCCGCTTTGCTCGCATAGCAACACACTTTGCCACCTATTGCCGTTTTGTGCAACACAAAAACTGCCCCATAGACAAAAAAATACCCACTCATCTTTGTTAGCATTGCGGACAAAACAAAAACCGCGCACACCTGAATAAGTGTGCGCGGTTTTTGTGTGTTGTTGCCAATAATAACAACACTTCATCTCTCCATACGAAAACGCTAAACCCAAATATCCGGCAAAATAGAAGGATAAGATGCTTAAACTCCCTGCCTCCGAAACGAATCTATTGTCTTTTTAATTTGCCGAGCAGCATCAGCGAAGGCTTCGTCTTTATTGGTAGCCGATAATAACGGGATACGTCTGTTTCCTTCTCCAATTGCTGTAACTGCTTGTAATTGCGAAAGCCATTTGTCTTCCTGCCACAAACAATCTCGCACAATAATAGGAATAACCAAACTCACCTTTTCATTGCAGCGGCGAATGATGCTTGGCATTTCATTGTTCCAAATATAGTTCTTTTCCACCTTGAAATAATCGGCACTAATCAGCAAGAGTATGACATCAGCACTTTGCAATTGTGCTTGTATGGACTTGTCCCACTCTTCACCTGCTTTCATCTCGCGGTCATACCACAACTGCAAAGTTTTGTTGCGTTCAAATACGGATAGTTGTGCCTTTAGGGTTTCTAAATGCGGCAAATCTTCTTGGGCATAGGAAATAAATACACGTTTGGCACGGTATTGTTCGCCTGCAACGCCTGTTAATAAATCTTTAACACTATAACTTTTGCGCAAAATGCCACTAAAGTATTGAGTCTGCTCCATTTCTGATAATCCCAATAATTCTTCATAGTTAACATATTCCGCTTTGTCGTACTTGTTTTTATCGGGCAATGGAATCAATTCTTCTACTTCCAATTTGGGAAAAGATTGGTGGATACTTTGCAAACTTTTACGGATAAAAGTCAAAAAATCTTGGCGTTTTTCGCCCACAATGCTAATATCGATGCGTTTTTCTTCTTTATCGGCAATAATATTGGCAGTTGCCCTAAAAATGTTTGGTTCATACAGCACCATACCCGTGCGCCAACGTTTTTTGCTAAAAATATAATCGTGCAAGCGCACCATTAAACGCGGCAGAATGCTATTGGGCAAAAAATCGGGATAAAAAAGCACCAAATGCAATTGTTTTTGTGTTTCTTTGAAGCTAATGGCTTTTTGTTCGATGTCCAATAGTTCGGGGATGATATAAGTTCCCTGTCTCTGCCGCACTTCGTAACACAACTCAAACTGTTTCATCATACCCAACAAAAACGCATATTTATCGCGCGGAAAAGTATAGTTCTTTGGATAGCGCGGGTCTTGCATAATGCTATCCATTTTGTCATCATAGAAAACGCCGTTTTGTTTAGCAATGCTTGGCGAATTGATAACGCGATACACCCCATTGGTGAGCCAATGCGGATTGAGTACTTGGGTGTCGTGGATATTGAGTTTTTCGTAATGCAGTACAATACCCAAGTCATTCAAAAAGCCAAGCAATAAATTCTGCTCTTTTTCTGATTTGACTAAATTTTGGCTACAAATACCGTAGTAGTCTTGATAGGAAATATAGTCTTTTTTCAGGTTTTCAAATGCTTCTTTCACATTCCACCAAGTATTAGGAAAAATGGTGTTGCACATATTCTTGTCCACAATGGTATTGCCAATGCTATTTACCAAATCGACAATACCTTGTTGTGTTTGACACGAAACTTTGAAGAAACCTACTATATTGGGATACTTTTTGAGCAAAAAAGCTTCATTAAGCGCAAAAGAAGGGTTTTCATCTATTTTGTTCAATACCACCAAAACGGGCGAATCACCACCAAAGCTCTCAATATGCTTGAGCCAATACTCTGCTTTTTCATCTTTGCGACTGTCCAATACCAAAATGTATAAACTTCGCTCAGATAAAAAGAATTGATGCGTGGCATGCATGATCTCCTGCCCACCAAAGTCCCACAAATGCAATAATAGTTCTTTGTCATCAGCCATTTTAATAGGCTGTTTGCGGATATTGATACCATGCGTTTGACTTTCCTTAGGATTAAAAGTCTTTTCACAGATTGCTTTCATCAAAGACGTTTTACCCGCTGCCCCTTCGCCCACCAACAATACTTTGAGTTCATTCAAGGGACGCTTGCCGCGCTCAACTGCCAATAAATATTCAATAATTGCCCTATCTCCTTTTTTTCTTATTTCTTCCGGGGGATTGCTAATGGGGTTATTGGTTATATCAATGTAAATACCTCGTTGATAATGTGGTAATAAGGGGGATAGGTCCGTGAGTTGGTTATTATGTAAATATAATGTTGTCAGCGCACTTAAACCCGATAAAGGCGATATGTCCGTGAGTTGGTTATAACTAAGCACTAATTCCTTCAGCGCACTTAGACCCGATAAAGGCGATACGTTCGTGAGTTTATTATTATGAAGGTCTAATGTTGTCAGCGCAGCTAAACGCGACAAACCCGATACGTCCGTGAGTTGATTGCTACTTAGGTATAATGTTGTCAGCGCACTTAGACCCGATAAAGGCGATACGTCCGTGAGTTGGTTATTATGAAGGTCTAATGTTGTCAGCGCAGCTAAACGCGACAAACCCGATACGTCCGTGAGTTGATTACTGCGAAGGTATAAACTTATCAAAGCATCTAAACCCGATAAAGGCGAAATGTCTGTAAGTTGGTTACCACTAAGGTTTAAACTTGTCAAAGCAGCCAAACCAGACAAATCCGAAATATGTGTAAGTTGGTTATCACGAAGGTATAAACTTGTCAAAGCAGATAAGCCCGATAAAGCTGATATGTCAGTGAGTTGATTATCGCAAAGGTCTAAACTTGTCAAAGCAGCCAAACCAGACAAATCCGAAACGTCAGTGAGTTGATTATCGCTAAGGTCTAAACTTGCCAAAGCAGCCAAACCAGACAAATCCGAAATATCTGTGAGTTGGTTGCCACTAAGGTATAAACTTGTCAAAGCACCCAAACCAGATAATTCTGAAATGTTTGTAAGTTGGTTATCGTTAAGGTTTAAACTTGTCAAAGCACTTAGACCCGATAAAGCACTAATATCACGAATATCCCAATGCTCACCCAATTCACCCCCACAAATAAATACGCGCAGCTTTTTTAAATTGCGCAAAGCTTGGGGCAATTGCTTGATTCTATTCTTTTTGCCTTGATTAGCACTTCTTTTTTCTTCCCACCTTTGTTTTGTTTCACTCCATTCCCACCATATATTACTCAACACCAATTCCTCTAAATCGGTGAGTTCAAATAGTTCGGGTACTTGCGTTGCAAGGTCGGTGAGTCCGCAGCGTCCAAGGTCTAAGCGTTTCCAGTTTTCTGCTTTGGAGCGGGCTATTAGCTGTTTGGCTTCTCTTGTCATGGTGTATTTGGTTGGTTTTTGGGATTTAGTTGATGGAGTGTTTTTTGTGTAACGTAGGTTAGCCATCTTTTTCCGTAGAGTAGGATTTAAACCCTACCCTACGGAGAAAGTTGTTGCAAAGATAGGACGTTTTTTGTTATGCTTATCACAAAATAATCCCGATGGGATGACACGTTTATAGCCTCTAAACAATAAAATGATTAAGAAAAACCCCGATGGGGTGATATATTGTTTGACAAAACATGAGATTATTTCACCCTTTCAGGGTTTTTGTCTTTTTATTCCGCTTTTTGTTGCTATAAACCTATCACCCTTTCAGAGTTTATTGGCAAATATCGATATAATGTTTTTGTTATTCAAAGAGTTTTGCCGTGCTTTCGGGGCTTTTGAACTTCCGAAAGATTTTGTGCTAATTCTTGTCGCAAAGATAGGCAGTTTTTTTGTTTTTCTTGCCTAATTATGTTCGTTGGGTTGATAACAGTATTTTGTTGGGCGGAACAAAAGGATAACCTTTGACAGATAAACCCTGAAAGGGCGATACTATGCGTTTTTTGTTGAATAATATCACCTTGTTGGGGAACAAAAATGGCTGATGTTTCTAAAACATCTAAAGTCTTTGTTTAAACGAGAGAAATATAGCTCAAAATGTCATCAAATATCGGCGTTTTGTCATTAATTTGTCCGAAAAAAAAGTCCTTTTGCCCATTTTTTTTGTAAATTACACCCAAAAAGGAATTTTTCTGGGGTCTAAAGTTTTTCTTTAGGGGTCTAAAGTTTTTTGATTCACCCCTTAAAATATTTAAACGTGTCTAAAGTTTTTTTAAAGGTGTCTAAAGTTTTTCTTTAGGGGTCTAATGTTTTTTGATTCTCCCCTTAAAATATTTAAACG
>JAEUUX010000265.1 GCA_016787295.1 Chitinophagales bacterium | reverse complement strand
TATTATTTTGAGCTGGTAATATTGTCAGCTAATTGGGTTGTTTGGATAATAACAAATAAGGCCTTGATAAGGTACTTATCAGATTGTCATTATCAAATATCAGGCATTTGTCATTTTTTTAGAACAACACAAGCTAAAACTCTTTTTAATGTCGTTATCAAACTTAAAACTTTTAGGTTTTGGCGTAACGTATTTTGTTGTTTACTGCAAATCAAACTGGATACCTTGTGCTAATGGCAGATTAGTGCTATAGTTAATGGTATTGGTTTGTCGGCGCATATAGGCTTTCCAAGAATCGGAGCCAGACTCACGCCCGCCGCCTGTTTCTTTTTCACCACCAAAAGCTCCACCAATTTCTGCACCTGATGTGCCGATGTTGACGTTAGCAATGCCACAATCAGAACCTTCGTGCGAAAGGAAGCGTTCCATGTCGCGCATATTGGTTGTCATGATGGCAGATGAAAGTCCTTGCGGTACGGCATTTTGCAGGTATATGGCTTCGCTCAAATCGGAGTAACGCAACAAATAAAGTATGGGAGCAAAAGTTTCGTGGCGAACAATATCGTATTGTTCATCAACCTCGATGATACAAGGTTTAACATAGCAACCCGACTCATAACCTGTTCCTGACAATACGCCACCTTCAACTACCATACGTCCGCCTGCTGCAATGGCTTTGTCTATGGCATCTTGGTACATTTTCACGGCATCGGCATCGATAAGCGGTCCCACATGATTGCTGGGGTCTAAGGGATTGCCAATTTGCAATTGCTGATAGGCTTTGACCAAACCTTCTTTCACTTTGTCGTACACAGAGTCGTGGATAATCAAGCGGCGCGTGGACGTACATCTTTGTCCGCATGTACCCACCGCTCCAAAGGTAGTACCAATAATAACCAATTTGAGGTCGGCGGTATCGGTGATGATAATGGCGTTGTTGCCGCCCAATTCCAACAAAGTGCGTCCCATGCGAGCGGCTACAGTAGCGCCAACGGCTTTGCCCATACGTGTAGAACCCGTAGCAGATACCAACGGAATACGTTCGTCTTTGGTCATCATTTCGCCTACTTTGGCATCGCCCACCACAAGACAAGAGATACCTTCGGGCAAATTGTTTTCTTTTAATACTTCGGCAAAAATGTTTTGGCAAGCAATACCAGAAAGTGGTGCTTTTTCAGATGGTTTCCACACACACACATTGCCACACACCCAAGCAATAGCCGCATTCCAAGACCACACAGCCACAGGGAAATTGAAAGCAGAAATAATACCTACGATTCCTAACGGATGCCATTGTTCATACATACGATGCAAAGGGCGTTCGCTGTGCATCGTCAAACCATACAACTGACGCGACAACCCTACTGCAAAATCGCAAATATCTATCATTTCTTGCACTTCACCCCAGCCTTCTTGCAAACTTTTACCCATTTCATACGACACCAAACGTCCTAATGCGTCTTTGTATTCGCGCAATTTGTTGCCATATTGACGTACTATTTCACCGCGTTTGGGTGCGGGTAGCATTCGCCAAACACCAAATGCTTCTTGAGCTGTTGCAACAACTGTTTCATAATCTTGTGGCGTAGCAATGCTCACTTTGCCTATCAACCGTCCATCGACAGGTGAATAAGAACTAATGGTGGCAGTAGTGGTATTGAAAATACTGTTTTGACCGGTCGAAACACCTGCATTGGTGCTTTGGAGGTGCAGTTGCTGTAGAAAAGCGGTATCCACAACCGCTTTTTGAGTCGTATTATTTGTTGACATGGTTTGTTTGTTAAAATTTCGGGACAAAGATAGGGATAAATTTTGGTATTGACAAAAATATTGGTTGTTTATAGTGATTTTGAACAATTACTCGTGTAAAGTACGTGACAATATGTATTCCATTTTGAGCTTATCGAGCATGTTATTACTTTTTGGGGCTTGCATAGAAAAATGTATAGCATTCAATACAAAAAAAACGGCTTTTTGTGTGAATGCTTAGGCGTTTCCACTATTAATTCAAGGGTAACAAACCAATTTCTTAATAGTGACAAGAAGAAGGTAGAAAGTCACAAAACATGCTGATTTTTTGTTATTTATGTGTTTTTTGCTCGAATGGTGTGAAAATACGCTTAAAAATACCTAAACTCCACAAAAAACACTACTTTTGCAGTAGTATCTTTGCAAGGAAGAGGAATGTCACCAAGAAAAACCGAGATGAATCTACTTGCGAAAGAGCTAAAAGATTATCTTGTATTCCCCAAAAAATCAAAATCCAAACAGAACATGAAAAAAATTAGACTTTCCTTAGTGACTGCTTTAGTGGTTGTTATAACAAGCCTTTTGGCTGTTCACAACACAGGCAACACTTACAGCACTTCGCCTCCTGTTAATCGTTGCGGTTTGTATGGCACGCAACCTACATGTACTGCCTGCCACGCTCCATCAGGCACAAACGATGCTACCAATAGCATCACCATTGCAGGAAATCCTGTGGGTTATGTAGCAGGGCAGACCTATAGCATTACGGTCAGTGCGACTGCTGGTGCTAAATATGGTTTTCAATTGGCTTGTGTAACACAAAATGGCAATACCAATGCGGGTACGCTCGCCAATATTACTAATGGTGGCACAGGTATTAGCAGTGGTAGTATTTCGGGTAACATTATTAGTTTTATTTCCCACAATACGGTCAACACCTCTGGTACATGGACGTTTAATTGGACAGCTCCTACTAGCAATGTCGGCAATGTGGTATTCTATTTAGCAACCAACTCTACCAATGCTAGCAATACTACCAGTGGCGATAAAGTAAAAACACTTACTTTGGTCTTGCCTTTTGATTGCAGCAATACCGTTGCCACAATTAGCCCTTCTAATGCAACAGTATGTCCCGGTGCTAGTCAACTGTTTACAGCCAGCGGAGGCGGTACTTATGCTTGGAACAATGGTGCTACCACGTCGAGCATTAATGTATCGCAAGCGGGCAATTATACAGTCACTGTCACAGCCGCTAACGGTTGTACTTCCTCTGCTACGGCAGTTTTGCAAGCTGCCAGCAACCCTACTGCCACTATTAGCGGCGGCGGAGAAATTTGTCAAGGCGGACAAACGACCTTAAGCGCCAGCGGTGGAATAGCTTATAGCTGGAGTACGGGACAAACTACAGCCAACATCACTGTTTCGCCGACCATGACTACGACATATGCTGTCACGGTCACTAACCAAACTTTGTGTACGGCTACTGCCACCACCACCGTTACGGTTAATCCGAATAGTGCGCCAACAGTAACAGCCACCAATGCCTATATTTGTGCAGGACAATGCGGTATCATAACAGCAGTCTCAAGCATTACTCCTGCTACTTATATTTGGTCGACGGGTGCTACTACTGCCATCATCACCCAATGCCCACCCAACATAGGTGCTACGCCCTACACCGTTACAGTGACAACATCTTCGGGTTGCTCGGCGAGCTATAGTACGTTCATACAAGTATTTAATAACTCCACTGCTACCATTAATGAAACGAATCCTATTTGTGCAGGTAACAGCGCCACTTTACAAGCCACAGGTGGTGGTAATTATTTGTGGAACAACGGTGCGAATACCAGTATGATTACGGTTTCGCCTACCACCACCACCACCTATACGGTAACGGTATCTAACGCCAATACTTGCTCTGCCACTGCGAGCCGCACTGTTGTGGTTAATCCTTTACCCACGCCTGTCATTAGCGGAGCCAATAGCATTTGCACAGGTGGCAGCACAACCCTAACAACTAACGGCGGCGGCACCTATCTTTGGAGCAATGGCACTACGGCAGCAAGTATTACTGTGACACCCACCACCAACACCACCTATACCGTAACGGTGACCAGCAATGCAGGTTGTTCGGCTACTGCCCAAACGAATGTGAGTGTTAGCAGTATGGTAGCTACTGCAACTAATGCCTATATTTGTCAAGGAATTTGCACTACTTTGGCAGCCACTGCCAACGTTCAAGCTATTGCCTACCAATGGTCAAATGGCGCTACTTCGCAAGCCATTAACGTTTGTCCTTTAAATATCGGCACGAATCCCTATACAGTAACAGTGACAGGGTCGGGCGGTTGTACGGCTACCTATAGTACTTTTGTACAAGTTGGTACTACACCGTCGGTCACCATTTCGCCTGCCACGAGCATTTGCGCAGGTACATCTACCACACTTAGCGCACAATCCAACACCAATGCTACTTACCAATGGAACAACGGTGCCACAACAGCCAGCACCAGCGTTTCGCCCACCACCAATACCACCTATACCGTAACCGTTACCTCAGTCGAAGGTTGTATAACAACAGCCACCACAACAGTATCGGTCAGTAATATGGTGCTGAATATTGGCAATGTGACGCAACCCGTTTGCAATAGTGGCGGTACTTTGGGAGCTTTTACCACTGGAGGCATAACACCCTATACGCGTGCTTGGAGCAATGGAGCGACAACGATTAGCATTACCAACTTGGTTCCCGGTACCTACACCGTGACCGTCACCGATGCGGCGAACTGTAGTGCCGTAGCATCTACCATCCTCACCAACCAGACCTTAGCCACCCCCACCAACCTCACGACCACCAACATTAGCAATACCAGCGCGACTTTGCAATGGAGTGCGGTGACAGGCGCGGCTACCTATACGGTACAAGGGCGAAAAGTGGGAACTACTACCTGGACAACACTCGCCCCCACTACCAGCACTTCTCGAACAGTCAACAACCTACAAGCGTGCAAAAACTATCAATGGCGCGTGCGGGCAAATTGCAGTGACGGAACGACGACAAGTGCCATGAGCGCTTCGGTGTCTTTCACGACGACAGGTTGCGGTGCAGCAGGTAAAACAAACGACGAAGAAATGCTAACACAAGCTATCGAGTTGTTCCCCAACCCTGCTGCCAATGCGGTGAATTTGTACTACGAAAGTAGCCAAGCAACTACTGCCCAAGTCTATATCACCGACCTAAGCGGCAAAGTTGTCTTCCAAAACCGCTATGACCTTAGCGAAGGTATCAATACCTTAGCCATAGACCTTAGCCATTTACCGACTTCTTACTATATTGTACAGTTCTCAAGCAATGGTCAAAATTATTATGAGCGTTTGATTGTGGAATAGGACAATAGCTGATCGTATATAGGAATCTCCCCCTATCGCAATGGTTTGTGCCTTGTGATGGGGGGAGAGGTTTGTTATAGAGTTTTCAGAAAAGTAATTAAACGATCGGCATATTGAGCATCATATTTATAGGTTCCGCCCTCGTACTCTCTTTTGAGTTGATAATATAGCGGTTTGTTTATTTTTAGGGTCTCAAGCAAGGCAAAGGCTTCGGCAAATTCTTGTTGGGTGACTAAGGTGATGGCTTGCTGTAGGAGTGTTGGTGTATTTGCTTTTAGTGAATTAACTGGTGGTACGGTATCGTTGTTTCTATTTGAAGTTATTGCTTCCTGTACTTCTAACCCCAAGTCATTAAAAATGTAAGGTTTATTAAATACTGCAAGACAAAGGTTTACAGCGGCAGTAGCAGCAATTGGTTGATAAACATCTGTTTTTTTGCCATCAGCAAAGTCACAGATACCTTTTACAAGAATCCATTTTTTATCTTTGTCAGTACAAGCCGCATATAAACCTGCACCTTCCATTTCACCACCAATACTAGTAGGGAAAGCCTTTTGCAACTTATTTCTCAATGTAT
Source organism: Chitinophagales bacterium (assembly GCA_016787295.1). Taxonomy (GTDB): domain Bacteria; phylum Bacteroidota; class Bacteroidia; order Chitinophagales; family UBA2359; genus JAEUUX01. Next base: position 2,755 of record JAEUUX010000265.1, on the reverse strand, counting down.
TATCGTTAATTAGCTCTTCGCCCGATAATACATCGCCAATAATCATTTTTGCATCTATGGCTGTTTCTTCTCCTTCATCGTTTAACCGGTATTTCCAGTTTCTGAGGTTTTTAAAACAATCTAATAAGGTTTTTGAAGTTTCCGGCTTCGGTCCTCTATAGATTTCCGCACCATCATCTACTTTTTTAGAATCATATGGCTGTATAATTTTTGCTACTAATACATCGCCAAATCGTTGCTTTACAGGGTTTATGCCGAAGGCGATTCCAAGCATTAATACAAATTTAGGGTCAAAAATATCTATAGCTTTGCTTATAGTAATGATAGAAGAACCTACCCCTCCAGACCCCATCTCGCATTCGACATGTACAATTGGGTATAGACCAAATTTTGCAAAATAATAAGTATGGTGGTCTTTGCGAAATTCTATTATACACTGATTTGTTTCTATGACAGGGGCTAAATGTTGGTGAAGAGCGTGAGTTTCGGTTGCTGTTGCCGTAACTATTAAAGCAATTCCTCTATCTAAGAACACTTTTATGTTTTCATAAGATTGTTGGTCATAAGCAATTTGTTTGTCGGTAATTACTTTGGGTAAGTAGTTAAGTGTGGTTGCTTGAGGTAAGGGAGTAGATAGCTTGGTAAGTGTATCCTCTTTAATTGGTTGCTGTTGCATAACCAATTCCGCTATCCCCTCAACCACCGTATTATAGCCATCGGTAGTAGGAGACCACTTATTAAGGGGTGTCGGTTTAGTATCTTTGTTTTTGCGAGGCAGGGTAGTTTTGCCTTTCAATATAGGGTCATACTCCCACAAACAGCTACTTGCAATAATTGGTACAATTTGTTTGCCTTGTTTATCGGCTTCTTTAAGTAAGTCCATATAGTCGTTAGATGCCAAAAAATAAGCACTAACAATCGGCAAAACGATTTGGGCTTTACTTAATTCTGCGTTGGTTACAGTACGCGAATCGCTGCCAGCTATCAAGTTGCCTTGATGCCAATAAGCAATAGTATTGTTTTTGACCAATACTTGCAATTGATTTTCTATTTGGCTAAGACAATCGCTGTCTTCGAGGGCGTAAATAATAAAGAGAGATACTGACATGGTAAAACTTTGTGGGAGATTTGTTAAAAATAATTCCTTAAACAAACAAACAATACAAAAAGCGTTTATCTACCTGTCGGAGCGGGTATAGCTAGCTAATAGCCACACAACAAACAGCTTTTACAGCGGCTAATGTTGCCATTTTGCTCACCAACAAAAAACACACCAACCCGCCCGCAAAAGTACAACTAACAGCTAATATAACCAACACTTGTGTGAAAAAAAACAACAAATTATTAGCCCTTGGCTATAGTCAAGTTTGACGGGCTATTTCCAAGCAGGAAAATAAACAAAAATCCCTCAAACAAACAATCCCAAAAAGTGTTCATTCATTTATTTGGCAGGATATTTCAATTCCGAATAAAATAAATATCCACTAAAAAAAAAAGCTAAATTTGGGCAACAAAGTATACCATTATAGAACAAAAAGTGATACCTTTGCGTGCAAGTTTTGTATAAAAAAAACTCCTATAAAACAAAGTATCCTACTAACAATTTGCTATCCACGTGTTAAGAAGAAGTTATGAATAGTTATGCAACTTTATTATCTGTGTTTAACTAAACTAAGCGTTTTTTAAACATTATTTTATGTGGCAAGATGCAATGTACTATAATTTTCAACCATTATAGTGCATTTTTCCTGTGTGTTTAACTAAACTAAGCGTTTTTTAAACATTATTTTATGCGGCAAGATGATGCAATGTACTATAATTTTCAACCATTATAGTGCATTTTTCCTGTGTGTTTAATTAAACTAAGCGTTTTTTAAACATTAATTTTATGCGGCGAGATGCAATGTACTATAATTTTCAATACCATGATGCCATTATAGCGTGTTTTCCTGTGTGCTTAACTAAACTAAGTATTCTTTAAGCATTATTTTATGTGGCGAGGTGACAAAATATCTGCTTTAATTTATTGAAATGCAAGGTATCATGTACTTTATTTAAAGTCAACAATTTTAAGCCTGAAATTTGCTATATTAAGCAGTAATGGCTTAAACAAAAACCTTGTTTAAATAAATCTGCTAAATAGTGTGTTCATGGGCTTCCTACAGGCGGATTGCGTGAACATACTATAGCAGGTTTGTAAAAATGATTCCAAATGTATGTTTTCACAAATTGACAATAATGTTCAAACACCAAATTTTCTTAACACCTTTTTTATGAAAAACTTAGGTATCATGAACTTAAAATTTTTCTTATTCTTTGCAATTCTTTGCAATGTTATAGTACTTAGGGCGCAAAGCTTCACAGGTCTAAACAGCCCCTACTGCTCCAACGATGCCCCTGTAACCCTCACGGGCAGCGAAGCCCCCAATGGCAGTTTCACTGGTTCTGGCATTACAGACAACGGCAACGGCACTGCCACCTTTAACCCCTCCACCGCAGGCACAGGCGGCACCATTACCTATACTGTACCAATGTGGACAAGCGTATCGGCGGGAGACAGTCATACCCTTGCCACCAGAGCCGATGGCACACTTTGGGCATGGGGATATAATGCCGATGGAGAATTAGGCATAGGCAATACCACTGACCAAGCCAGTCCCGTACAAGTAGGTACAGCCACCGATTGGGCAAGCGTATCAGCGGGAGCTTATCATAGCCTTGCTATCAAAACCGATGGCACACTTTGGGCATGGGG
>JAEUUX010000262.1 GCA_016787295.1 Chitinophagales bacterium | reverse complement strand
GTCTGTGTTGGCATTGTTTCCGCACAACCCACAAGCCGACATCACCGAATTGTGTCACCTGCTCAACGAAGTCGATTGGCAAGAGTTGGGCTTTGTCTGCGACGGACGCTATCTGTTTTCCCAAAAAAGTTTAGAAAACGCTCCTTTGCCAGCTACATTCGACCAATTTCGGGTACAAGGTATGCCCTAATATGCCGTTAACAAACATTTTGCTGCTATCTCTTTTTCTCGATGTGTTATGTCTTACCCAATTTTCAGCTCTCAACAACATAAAACCTACCAATATAGACCTTCTATTAGCAACATATTCCAAACCTATTGGCTGCACCATTTTAAGTCTCTGTATTTAAACCAATATCTATCATAATTAAAAGTTTTATCCATGAAACACGTCCAATTTATTTTTGCTGTGTGCCTATTTTCACTATTATTTTTCAATGCTTGTCGCAAAAAAGATGAAATTATCAAAACAGTAGATCTCACCGACGACGAAGTAGCAGATGTTATAGAGGCTTCGCTCAAAACATCTACCGTTGGTTTAAGCGCCAACATCGATGATATTGCTATATGGTTAGCGGAAGGCAGTGGCAAAACAGAAGCTACTAACGAATGGACTTGCAACTATATGGGTGATAGCACCTTGAACAAAAGCGGTAGTCTATTCAATACCACCTATAACTATAGCCTTGATTATGGCTATGAAGTAAGTTGTTCTAATGTTCCACCTATCCCCAACACCTTTATCGTTGATTGCAATACAAACGGCACTTATAGCAACAGCCGTATAGAGTCAGATGATAATAGTGTTGGAGTATTCACCATCACCGAATTATTGAATCCCAATAGCGATTACCTGCTTGATGGCATTTTGACACGCACGGGTAGCGAATCTCACAAAACTCGGAACATCAGCTTCGGTAGTATTTGTACGGCTACCTTGATAGATGTTGCTATTGACAAAACCACATACGTCATCAATGGCGGCAGTGCAGCCGTCACCTTAACCGCTAAAAACGATGCAGAAATAAAAAACTATACCGCTTCGGTTAACTTTTCGGGTGAAGGCGTGGCTGTTGTTACCATCAATAACCAAGAATATACTATCCATCTAAATCAATAATCCTTGAAAACATACCATTCCATAGCCGCCCTACAGCACGATTTGCACAAAGGCAAAATGACTTGTCGCCGCTTGGTGGAACATTATATTAGCCAAATCGCTGCTCAACAACACCTCAATGCCTATTTAGAAGTCTTTGTAGATGATGCCTTAGCACAAGCCGACCGTATAGACCACAAAATACAACACCATGAGCCGCTTGGTGCCTTATTTGGTACGCCCATTGGTATCAAAGACGTGTTGTGCTATGCAGATCATTTGGCATCGGCAGGGTCAAAGATGCTGGAAGGTTTTAGGTCACTCTATACCGCTACGGCTGTGGAGCGCCTGATAGCCGCCGATGCCATCATTCTCGGACGACTCAACTGCGACGAATATGCGATGGGTTCAACGAACGAAAACTCTGCCTTTGGTCCTGTTCGCAATGCCTACGACCATGACAAAGTATCTGGTGGGTCTTCTGGTGGGTCTGCTGTTGCTGTTCAAGCCGATTTGTGTATGGCAGCATTAGGCTCCGATACGGGTGGCTCGGTGCGTCAACCCGCTGCTTTTTGCAATGTTATCGGCATGAAACCCACCTACGGACGTATCTCTCGGCATGGTTTAATCGCTTATGCCTCGTCTTTTGACCAAATAGGCACGCTTACCAAATCGGTGGACGATGCCGCCTTGTTGCTATCGGTCATGGCAGGCAAAGACCCTTTTGATGCCACTACCTCTCAAAAAGAAGTTCCCGACCTTAGCCTGTCCACACCCAACAAAACCTATAAAATAGCCTATCTACAGGAAACTATCGACCATCAGGGCTTAGATGCAGATATTAAGCAACAAACCGATGCGTTCCTACACCAATTGCAAGCAGCAGGACACCAAGTTGAGGCAGTATCTTTTCCGTTTTTGGACTATATCGTGCCGACCTATTATGTGCTAACCACTGCCGAAGCCTCTTCCAACTTGTCGCGCTTCGATGGTATACGCTATGGCTATCATCACCCCAACGCCCAAGATACCGAAAGTACCTACCGCCTTAACCGTTCGCATGGTTTTGGGAAAGAAGTGAAACGCCGTATTATGTTGGGTGCATTTGTGTTGAGTTCGAGCTATTATGATGCCTATTATGCCAAAGCCCAAAAGGTGCGCCGTTTGATATCGAACCACACCCAAAGCATTTTGGCTCAATACGATTTTATGCTCACCCCCACCACGCCTACCACCGCTTTTAATATCGGAGACAAAGCCTACCAAAACCCCATAGCCCTATATTTGGCTGATATTTATACCGTACAAGCCAATTTGACTGGTCTGCCTGCCATATCGCTGCCTTTGTTCCGCCACCGAAACGGTTTGCCTTTTGGTATCCAAATCATGGCGCAACGTTTTGCAGAAGCAGATTTGTTGCAGTTTGCTCAAGATTTGATGCAAAATAGATAAAATTGCCTATTTGGGTCTCCTTGTTTTGTAGCAATAGCCATCAATAAGACTTATTAGTGGTACAGCATTTTTGCAAATCCCAAACACTATCATCAATAAACCTTGTTGTTTGTAATTATTGAGGCTTCAAAGGTTTTTGATACAACAAAAAACACTATCATCATTCCAAACGATTATTTTATAACAAAAAAACAGTTCGTCCTTTGGTGGACGAACTGTTTTTTTATGGGTCAATAACCAGCATTATATACGATTTGGATAAGCGGCTAAGGCGTGTTCTAAACACAGCAAAGCAGCTCGTAAATCGGTTTCGTTCAGGACATACGCCAAGCGCACTTCTTGTTTGCCCAAACCAGCAGTGGCATAAAAACCCGTAGCAGGTGCTAACATAACAGTGGCATTGTTGTAGCTGAAATCAGACAAAAGCCATTGACAAAAATGGTCGGCATCGGCAATAGGGAGTTGTGCAGTAACATAGAACGCTCCACGCGGCATAGGGCAAACAACACCGGGCAAACGACGCAAACCTTCTACCAACACATTACGGCGGTGAGTATATTCGGTCAATACCTCGTTCATATATTCCTGTGGGGTGTCGATGGCGGCTTCGGCGGCTATCTGTCCATAAGTAGGCGGGCTAAGACGAGCCTGACCAAATTTAAGGGCAGTGGCTATTAGTTCTTTGTTGCGTGATACCAAAGCACCAATGCGAACACCACAAGCACTATAACGTTTAGAGACGGAGTCGATGACAACGGCGTGCTGTTCCAAATCGGGTAGCGAAAGGATAGAGGTGGCAGTAGCTCCGTCATACACAAACTCCCGATACACTTCGTCGACAAACAAAAATAGGTCGTGGCGCAAAGCAATGTCACGCAATTGCTGTAGTTCTTCGACAGAATAGAGATAGCCTGTGGGGTTGTTGGGATTACAAATCAAAATAGCTTTGGTGCGGGGAGTGATATTGGCTTCGAATGCTTCCATAGAAGGCAAGGCAAAACCGTTGTCAATATTGGCAGTAATGGGACGCACCACGATGTTGCCTGCCGACGAAAATCCATTGTAATTGGCATACAAGGGTTCGGGGATAATGATTTCGTCGCCAGGATCCAAGCAAGAAAACAAGGCAAAATAGAGTGCCTCTGACCCTCCTGTGGTGACAATAATGTCTTGATGGGTGATGTTAGCTATGCCACATTGTTTGCCATAATAGTCAGCAGCTAAACGCCGACGGTAGGACTCGTTGCCCGCAGAATGGCTGTATTCAATGACCGAAAGTTGGGCGTTTTTGACGGCATTGAGCATCGTGTCGGGGGTTTTGATGTCGGGCTGCCCAATGTTAAGATGATAGACTTTGATGCCTTTGCTTTTGGCTTGTTCGGCAAAAGGCACTAAGCGACGAATGGGCGAAGCAGGCATGGCTTGCCCGCGTTGAGATATTTTTGGCATGGTATAATTAAGATGGTTTTTAAAATTGTTTGTTATAGCGTGTTGGAGAAAAATCATAGTTCGACTATTGTGTAGCAGTGCCAATACTATCTATGATAGGGCAATTTGTGCGCAAAAGCTGCGCAAATGTAAGTTATCACTGTATATGGGCTATAAATGGAGGTTTGATACCACATTTGTGTTGTTTTATCATGCTTTTTGTTGAGCAGACATAGCTGATAACTGCTGATAAATTTTGGCATACAACTGAACGCCTTTTTCCAACGAAAAATACTGTAAAGCTGTTGTTCGCATCAAACCGTCGGGCGGACGATAGCCTGTTTGTAGTTGTTGAGCGGTAGTTTGGTACGCGTTTTCATTAAATTCTTCCACCACACAACCTACTCCATGTTGCCTTAGCACCGCATCAACATCGCCGACTCCTGCGTTACAGATGATAGGCGTATCCATTGCCAATATTTCACCCAACTTGACGGGTGATGAGGCTTGTTTCGAAAAGGTGGGGCGAATGAAAAACAAGCCCCAATCGCTGGCAGCAATGTATCGTGGCACTTTGGCATAGTTTGTACCAAGGATATGTACTTGTTGCAAAGCGCGTTGTTCGATGGCTTTTTGGGCAGTTTGTTGCTCCTGAACTTGGTTGTTGAGCAACAAAAGGTGTGTGTTTGGCAAATGTTGTTGCAAGATAGCAAAAAAATCCAACATTTCGGGCAGCATATACCACGTTCCTAAACTACCGATATAAGCAATCAATATGTCATTGGGTTTGATGCCCAATTGTGTGCGAAGGTCTTCTATGTCTTGGGTACTATATTTTTCGGGCGAAAACAAAGCGGTGTCTGCACAACACGGAATCACACTAATCGGCATATTTGGACGCGGCAGTTGCCATTGCTGTATTATTTCTACGGCTTTTTGGGTCAATGTGACGATGTGCTGGGCATCGAGGAGAAACTTGCGTTCTTGGTGTTTAAAGAAATGATATATTTGGCGGTAAAGCCAAGTTTTTTTGTCCCAAATGCCTCCTTCTATGCGTTCATCTGCCCAAAAACCACGCATATCAAACAAAAAAGGGATTTTATGCCTTTGCCATAGCCTGCGCCCTATTACAGCAGATAAGTAACTTCGGCAATGAGTGGCTTCGATGGGGTGTTTATTGATGACACTAATGGCTTGTCGATACATCACCCAAAGGTCATAGAGCGTACTCAATACGGGCGGCGACTTGTGGTATATTTGCGGCAGCCAATGAATGTGGTGGCGTTCGCAAATGTCACTAATTTGTTGGTGAAAGGTGTCGAATTTATCGGCTTTTTCAAAACTTATCAACCAAAACCGATAACCCATAGCAGACAAACCCACCAAATAAGGCAATACTTGCGATTGTCCGAGCGGGTCGGTCATGCCGTCATAAGAAAGATACAATATGTTTTTTTGTTGCATATTTATCGCTTTTTGAATGCCTGCCAGAAGGTTTTTAACGAAGGATATTCGAAGCCCAATTGTTTGTTTTCGTGGGCAATGCGATTCAAAATAGAGATGTGTTGAAAAACATCACTATAAGCTCGCCGCAAACTGTAGCCCGGTTGATAGATATGCGCCGCCTCCGATGCCACACCATTGACTTCCATAATTTGGAGCTGTCCGCGTTGCAAAGCCTCGAAGCTTTCTGTTTTGAGGTCGAAGCGTCCATAATAAAAACCCTGCATTGGTTGTACAATTTGGTCAAAAACCGCCACCATTTCGGGCGAAATATGTTGGCGTGCATCTAAAAAGATAGTACCACGACAATGGTTGCCAATCGGTTCGAGGCGCAGTTGCTCGCCTTTGGGTAAGATTTTTTGTAGCAAATCGGGTTGTTTTTGCCTAAAACGCTCCAATTGTAGCACATAGCGCGGGCTTTTTTCCAACAATTGTGCAACAGTGTGTTTGCCTGTGCCTTCGAGTGTCAAAAAATGTTTGCGCGTTATGGAAGTGATCGCCGACTTGCCATTTATGGGAAAACGGTGGTAAAAAACACCCAATTCGATGGGCAGAGTCAAGAATTTTTGCAACATAAACGCTCCTGAAAACATTTGGAGATATTGCTCCAACTCTTGGCGGTTGATGAGCCGCTCCACGCCTTGCCCACGTTCGCCCATGTCGGGTTTGATGATAAGCGGAAATTGCCATTGCTCTTGCTCCAAACGTGCCAACACCGTACTTGCTGATGTAGCAACAGGAAAAAACAAGGTCGGTGGTACAAATTGCGAGTCAATGGCAGACAAGATGGCATATTTGCTATAGCCCACGCCTCCCATGCGCATAGCAGGGTTGGCAGCAGCAAAGAAGGTAAGCGAACGCGCCTTAGCTGCCAAATATAATAGGTAAATAGCAACGGGAAAGTAAAAAACTTTCATGTCCCAATACTCAAAACGCACTAAACGATGCAAAAAATAGCGCCAACGGATTAGCATGAAATTATGAATGTTGTATGGTTAAGAGAGTCCTAATGGTGCATTATAGCCCAATAAAGTTTTGTTATTCAGCAGTTGTTTTTTTCAAAAAATCGACCAATTGCGCTACGGCTTTTGCTCGATGGCTAATGCGGTTTTTTTCGCTTTTGGGCATTTCGCTAAAGGTAATGGTATAGCCGTTGGGTTGGAAAATGGGGTCGTAGCCAAAGCCACCTTCACCGCTGGCTTCGTGTCGAATGGTGCCTTCGACTGTGCCTTCGAAATAGTGGATTTCACCTTTTTGTAGCAACGCAATAACAGTGACAAAACGCGCTTGACGGTGGGTGATGTCTTGCATTCTCTGCAAGACCAACTCTATATTGTTGCGGGCATTACTGGGTTCGCCTGCATAGCGCGCCGACAACACACCCGGTTCGCCTTGTAAAGCATCGACGACCAAGCCTGTATCTTCGGCAAAACAATCGTAGCCTGTTTGCTCAAAAACAGTTTGTGCTTTTGTCCAAGCATTTCCGCGAAAAGTAGGGTATGGTTCAGGAATATCGTCATAGAAGCCAATGTCGGATAGTGTGACAATGCGATACTCGTTGGCTAACATGGCTTGCACTTCGGCAAGTTTGTTGGCGTTGTTGGTGGCAAATACAAGAGGTGGTAAATTAGCAGACATGTCTTGAGTTGTTTATTTTGACCGCAAAAGTAGTTGTTTTTTCATTAGCAAGCAAATATAATGCTTAGTTTGCAATATCGTTATGTGTATAGCAAGCTGATTGATTATCACAAACAATTATTGAAAACAAGGCGTTTTTTCAGATGAATACGTGCCATGTGAGTATGCTGGAAAGCCTTTTTTCGTCATTTCATTATTTTTTAGTAAAAAGCAACTATATTTGCCCCTAAAAAATGCGACAAATACTGTGTCATATAGCTTTGGGTATTGTATGTTTGGCATTGGTGGCTTGTTCGGCTACCCAATCAACACCTGATTTAGCTTTACTGACCGAAAAAAATAGCGGTACAGAATCAGTATTGTATCAATTTTATGAAAAATTTGGATTTACCGATATTTGTGAACATTATCGCAATTTGTACTATTGCGAAACTATAGCTACTGATATTGGTCAATGGAAAAAACTTCCTATAACCGCCAATGACTTGAAACTCATCAATGCTTTGAGTAATAAAATCGATACATTAAAAACAACAGCCCAAAGTGTTGTTATTTATCAATATCCTAATTTTTTTGCGGATATTGCTATTACCCAAAAACAATTTGCAAAAATGGCAGACAAATGCTACATCAATACCTTGGAAGGTTTCTATAGCTTTGATAAAGTATCTTACAAAATCTATAATCCTAAGCGTGGAATCATCTATGAGGAATTTCATGGGTGTCAATAAAAGCTACCAAAGTATGACATACAAAAAAGCGTTCAGCAGATAACCGCCAAACGCCTTTATTTACTTCAAGAAAAGAACAAAATTTTTCCATTCGATTCAGATAATCATATTTAAGGCACTATTCACCCTTGAAAATCGTATTGTCCATGCCAATTACGCGCAATTTGTATTTATTAACAGTCAAGTCCAAGCCATAGCCTGTACTCATGCGTTTCCAGATATTATTTTGCAGTGTAAAAACACCATCATCTGTACCAGTCACATATAATTGTCCGTTAGCAGAATCTATGGCGATGCGTTTGCCATAACCATTGCCCGGCACTTCTACAAAATCGCTACCTGTGCCTTTAAAAATACGACCGTCCATACCAATGACATAAGGAACTCCATTGTATACAGCAATATCGAGTCCCAAACCGTTGGGGTAACGAATCCAAGTGGTGCCGTTGTGATAAAAAATGCCATTGTCCATACCAATGACCCAAACTTTACCTGTTCGTTGGTCGACAGTGATGCATTTGCCAGCACCACCGCCGGGCATTTCTACAAAACCGCTGCCTGTGCCTTTAAAAATGCGGTTATCTAAACCAATGACATATGGAGTCGTGCCATATACGGCAATATCAAGCCCAAAACCGCTACCATAAGGCTCCCAAATAGTGCCGTTGAAAGAGTAAATACTGTTGTTCATGGCGATAACCCAAGGTTTTCCGTTGGCATCGGAGGCAATATTTTTTCCATAACCGTTGCCAGGTAAATGGGTCCATACAGTAGGTAATGTTGTATTATTACCGGGATTTGTGCGTTGTGCAAATGTGCTAGCAAAAGTAGCAAATACGAGGCAAAGTAAAATGGTTAAATTTTTCATGGGATTTTTTTTAGAATTTGATTCAAATTTATTATGCCTATCAATCCCAACATGAAGGACAAACGTTACCCACTTCAAGCGTTTTTTTGCAAATAATATGATTTTTATCAAGAACTTACACTTTTTTTGTACTAATTTCTTAAAGAAATAGTAACTTTGCTCCCTAAATAGACACATCAAAGAAACAAAAACATTCTTAGCCCTCTCGCCTCCCAAATACCTATCTAAAACACAAATGTATGGCAACTCAAAGCGAACAATTCGTACAACTACATGCCGAAGTCTTAGCGTTTTTGTTGGAAATACACCAGCAGAAACCAGATTTGTGTTTTAGTACTAATACAACGAATGACAACCAAGTGCTTTCGCAAAAATGGTGGCTTAAAGACGAAATGAGTAATGAAGTAAGATTTTCTTTTTGGCCTTGTGATGAAATCAACTTGGAAATACTTATCGGTGTTAAAGGAGATACAGTTATTTGGTTTGAACAAGAACTCATAGAAAATCGCAGTATTCTTGTTTCTACAAAATATGATTTTAAAAAAAATAGTATTGATGTAATAGAATTGACCTACCATAGCACCGATTGGCGTTCCAATATCCTCGATTTCATACAAGAGTTATATCCTATTTTTGATGCTGCTTTTGCTGCTCGTTCTATTCCGCGTATCGATATTACTGATTTTCGTCAACGTCTTTTGTTACTTCATTCGTTTGGAGCTAATATTCCACCTACTTTGTTACCTGCCGAATTGCCCAACGTTTGGCGATACAAAATGCAGTTGCAAGAAATAGTATTGAAAAATATTGGCAATTTTGAGGAATTGACCTTAGATTTGAGTCGGCGCGTAACTTGTATTATTGGACAAAATGGTTCAGGTAAAACCAATTTGATGCGCGCTATTGCTATTGGTATTTCGGGTATATCTCCCTATTATAATCCCAAAGATGAAAATTCTGTCTTGTCTCCCATAGATTTTATGGATTGGCTTCGAATAGAAAGTATTGATGAAACAGGAGAAAAAAAATATGCCAATCGTGGTGAGATTATACTACATTATAATGTAGATGATGTTTTTCAGTCTGTTGTGAATAATGTGGGAATAGAAAATAATAACTTTAAAAAACGTTCATTAGGCTCTACCTATCATCTAAATCGCCTACAATTTCTCTCCATCGAATCGATAAATCATGCTGATTCGCCGGCAACCGAATTGCAGTTTATTTGTCCTGTTTTGGCGTTTCCTCAAATGGCAGGCAAAAGCAAACCCTCATATAAACAAGCTGCGTATCCCGATGTGACCGAATTGTTACCTATTATAAAAGGTGAAGGAACAGATAAATTGGGGCAGTTTGAAAGTTGGATAGATGTTTGTTTTTTTGACAAAAAGCAAGCACGTCTTGAGCCGATTCAGGCTGTTTTTAGGTTGTTGTCGTTGGTGATAAGTGATGACAATGCAAGTGCTATTGAGTTTGTAACTGCCAACAGAATAATGAACGACCGCGGCAGAGCCGACACGCAAATCATTGTGCGAACGCTCGACTCGCCCAAAGGTATTACCCTTGATTTGTTGAGTCAGGGTTATCAAAATTTGTTTTATTGGGTAGGTGGTATTGTGTCGCGCCTATACCAAATCAATGAATATTATCGCCAAAATAATGCAACAAAAGCACGTCCAACTATCTTTGATATGTATGGTATCATACTTATCGATGAAATAGACACTTATCTTCACCCCAAGTGGCAGCGCAATATTTTGAAAGTATTGGCAGCCGAATTTCGCAATATGCAATTTATTGTCACAACACACTCGCCTTTGGTTTTGGGGAATTTGAACGATTGGCAACATACACGCGTCTATCAAGTAGATAATGGTAAAGCCGTAGAATTACAACATTTTTATGGACGAAATCCAATTGATTTGTATTTCGAATTTTATGGTGTTGAAGCACGCCCTTGGGAAATTAATTTCAAAATAACACGAATGTTTAGCTTCATAGAAGAAGAAACACCCGAATCGCTACAAAAAGCACAACAATTATTGAGCGAATTAAGTGTTATTTTGGGTGATGATGACCCTATTGTTGTCGAGGCTAATAGTAGCATTAACCTTATCAGTATCTTGCAAAGTTGATATGCGAAAAATACACAAAACCCATGAACCTACTGCTTTGCGCGATTTTAAGGCGGCAGAAAAACAAATAGGCAGAGAACCAAATTACGAAAATCTGGCAGGCGATAATGCTCCACCTGAATACAAACCTTACTTTTGGGATTTGCGCCAAAGCTTATTGAAAGAACAAGGCTACCTTTGTTGTTATTGTATGCGAAGAGTCGACTTAGAAACAGATAAAGTGGCTGCTATGAAAACAGAACATTTTTTGCCCAAAAGTCTGTATAATGGCATTCAGGAACAAGTGAATGGTGCGCCTTATCCAAATCTGACCGTAGATTACAACAATTTGTTGGCGGCTTGTGACGATTCTTATCTGACTTGTGATAGTACAAAAAAAGCCAAAGAACTACAAACCGTTCCAAATCCTGCCTCGAAAGATTTTAATACGTTTAAAATAAGGTACATCAGCTATATCACATTAGGTAAAGAGTCCGATCGTTTCGTCGAAATTCAGGCATGTAATAAAACTGCCATTGCACAAGCAACAGCACCAAGCGAACAAAAACGTTTGATGGACAACGACCCTTTAATTGGAAACAAAGAAGGTTGTTTGAATCTCAATTATCAAAAACTAAAAAGCAGACGCGGCGCTATATGGGTGAGCATCTATAAGTATTTAGCCAAAGAACTTGGCACAGAAAAAGATTGGCACACATCCAAAGGCATTCGCCTCGCTCACGAAATCATAGCAAAACAAGACACCAAAGACGAAAGTGGTAGGTCTCCCGAATTTTGTCAGATGGTGATTGACTTATTACGTAAAAAATTTAAATTGTAAAAACAAAAAACTCCATACCAAAAATGCAACTAAATTCCAAAATACCCGCAGGAAATCTGCCTGATAAGTGGGACACCTACCGCTCGACCGTTCCGCTTGTGTCACCCGCCAACAAACGCCGCATTGATGTCATTGTAGTTGGTTCGGGATTGGCTGGTGCCGCCGCCGCTGCCACCTTGGGCGAATTGGGCTACAACGTCAAATGTTTTTGTTTCCAAGACTCGCCGCGCCGCGCCCACAGTATTGCAGCTCAAGGTGGTATCAATGCCGCCAAAAACTATCAAAATGATGGAGACAGCATCTGGCGTTTGTTCTATGATACCATCAAAGGAGGCGACTATAGGGCGCGTGAAGCCAATGTTCACCGTTTGGCAGAGTGTAGTGTTCATATCATCGACCAATGTGTGGCGCAGGGTGTTCCGTTTGCCCGCGAGTATGGTGGTTTGTTAGCCAACCGTTCTTTCGGTGGGGTGCAGGTGTCGCGCACTTTCTACGCACGCGGACAAACAGGACAACAATTGCTTTTGGGTGCCTATAGCGCTTTGGAACGCCAAATAGCTGCCGGTAGCGTGACGATGTACAACCGCCACGAAATGCTCGATGTGGTCATTATTGACGGCAAAGCACGCGGCATCATTGCCCGCAACCTCGTGACAGGCGAAATCGAAAGACATGGCGCACACGCCGTAGCACTTTGCACGGGGGGATATGGCAATGCCTTTTTCTTGTCGACCAATGCGATGGGTAGTAACGTGACCGCCGCATGGAAAGCACACCGCAAAGGGGCTTTGTTTGGCAACCCTTGCTTTACGCAAATTCACCCTACTTGCATTCCCGTATCTGGACACTTCCAATCAAAACTAACCTTGATGTCGGAAAGCCTCCGAAACGACGGACGCGTTTGGGTGCCTAAAAAGATAGACGACCGCCTGAAAGACCCCAGCCAAATCGCAGAAGAAGACCGCGACTATTATTTGGAACGTCGCTACCCTGCCTTTGGCAACTTGGTGCCGCGCGACATTGCCAGCCGTGCTGCCAAAGTGGAATGCGATGCAGGTAAAAGCGTTATCAAAAACGGTCATGCCGTTTATTTGGATTTTTCTGATGCTATCAAACGCCTCGGCAAAGACACCATTGCCGAACGTTATGGCAACCTTTTTGATATGTACCAACGCATCACGGACGAAAATCCGTATGAAAAACCCATGAAAATTTTCCCTGCTGTACACTATACAATGGGTGGTTTGTGGGTCGATTATGAACTAAGCACCAATATTCCGGGTCTATATGCCTTGGGCGAAGCCAACTTCTCCGACCACGGAGCTAATCGTTTGGGAGCTTCGGCGCTCATGCAAGGTTTGGCAGACGGTTATTTTGTGCTACCCGTAACCATCGGTTCTTATCTATCCAACGAAATCCGAACAGGAAAAATAGACACCAATCATCCCGAATTTGCCAAAGCTGAAAAAACAGTACAAGACAACTTGAACCAATATCTGGGCATTAATGGCAAAACCACCGTCGACGAATTCCATATGGAGTTGGGCAAGGTGATGTGGGACAAATGTGGTATGGCGCGCAACGCCAAAGGTTTGCAGCAAGCTATTAGCGACCTAAAAGGCATTCGCGAACAGTTCTACAAAGATGTGCGCGTGCCGGGTACTGCCAACGAATTTAATCCCGAATTGGAGAAAGCAGGACGCGTTGCCGACTTCCTCGAATTGGGCGAACTGATGGTGCGCGATGCCCTAAATCGCAACGAATCTTGTGGCGGACACTTCCGCGAAGAACACGTGACTCCCGACGGTGAAGCCGACCGCGACGATGACAACTTTATGTATGTTGCCGCTTGGGAATACAAGGGTATGGGTAACGAACCAGCACTCCACAAAGAGTCTTTGAACTACGAAGTGGTGAAACCTGTTAAGCGGAATTATAAATAATCTGTTCGTGACTCTACTACTTTCCTAAACCCAAAGAAAAGTAGTATAGCATTTTTTAATAACACCCCAAACTGTTAAACTGTCTGCGAAAAAATTGTTCGGGTAAATCCAAACAACTTAGACAGTACAGACCACAAAAAAAATCAGCAATATGAAAATAACGCTAAAAGTTTGGCGACAAAAAAATGCCAAAGCTCAAGGACAACTCGAAACCTACCAACTCGACAACGTAACCACCGACATGTCTTTCTTAGAGATGATGGACACCCTGAACCAAAAACTCATCAAAGAAGGCAAAGACCCCGTGGCGTTTGACCACGATTGTCGCGAAGGGATATGCGGTATGTGTAGCATGGTTATCAACGGCAAACCACACGGACCACTCAAAGCCACCACCACCTGCCAACTCCATATGCGCTCCTTCAAAGACGGCGAAACCATCACCATCGAGCCTTTCCGTGCAGGTGCCTTCCCCATTGTCAAAGACCTTACGGTTGAACGTGCTGCTTTTGACCGTATCATACAAGCAGGCGGTTACATATCGGTCAACACAGGCAACGCCATCGATGCCAACGCCACTCCCGTCGAAAAAGCCCTCGCCGACCAAGCTATGGACGCTGCCGAGTGTATTGGTTGTGGTGCGTGTGTGGCGGCGTGCAAAAACTCCTCAGCCATGTTGTTCCTTAGTGCCAAAGTATCGCACCTTGCCCTCTTGCCACAAGGACAACCCGAACGCGCCCGCCGTGTATTGAACATGGTTAAACAACACGACGACGAAGGATTTGGCTCTTGTACCAATACCAAAGCATGTGAAGCCGAATGTCCTAAACAAATTTCTGTCACCAACATCGCACGACTCAATCGCGATTATCTTTGGGCAAGTTTTACAACACAAAATACCAAGGAGAAAAATTTTAGTATGTAGTCCATTAATTGGCACCGCAACTATATAGTACACCATAAAGTAGCTTACGCGAAGCGTGCGTTTCGAGTAAGCTACTTTATTTTTTTGTAATCCAAACAAACAATAGTAAAGAAAATAATAACTGTAGGAAATTTGGGTATCAAAAACAAGAGATTCAGCGAGGGAAAGACCATTGTTCAAATAACATCACTTACATTCAAAAAAACTTCATGCACTTTTTTTCATGTCCAACAACCTTATCGGGCTATGATAATACCTGCATTTTTGTCGTTTTTGGTATGCTTTGGGGCTTATGCTGTGCCTACAAAGCATTTTTTTATGCCTATACTAAAAAAAATGCTATTATTTTCACCAAGCTATCTACTAAAAGTAGTACATTTGCCTACTCAAAACTGAATATCTCGAAAATGAAACAAATAGTACCTTACCTTTTATTTTTTTCCTGTTTGTTGAATTGGCAAAATAGCTTTGCTGGTAACGATAAAAATTCGTTGGGCGCGCGAGCTGGTGCCTTGGGTGGAGCCTCTGTCACCTTTGCCGATGCCTTTTCTGTATTTGCTAATCAAGCTGGTTTAGCTCAAGCGCAAAGCCTGCAAATAGGTTTGTTTGCCGAAAATCGTTTTTTACTCAAAGACCTAAGTTCCTATAGCTTGGGTGTTGCCATTCCTGTCCAAAAGGTGGGTGCGTTTGGTGTGGGAGTCAATTATTTTGGCAATGCAGCATTCAATCAACAGCAAATTTCGTTGGGCTATGGACGCTTGTTGTTCGAAAAATTGTCGATGGGTGTGTCGTTTGACGTACATAACTATAGTATAGCCGAATACGGTAGCAAAGCCATTTTTAGTTTTGGCATAGGTTTGCGTTACAACCTCAACGCCAAGTTAGCTATTGGTGCGCAGGTGTCTAACCCCTTGCGCCAACAACTCACCGAAGACCGCGAAGACATAGCTCCTTCTATCATCAAACTTGGTGGAGCGTTCACGCCCTCCGACCGTGTGACTTTTTTGGTGGAAGCAGAAAAAAATATAGACCGCAATATGCAGTTCAAAGCGGGGATAGAATATCGTCCCATCGATATGCTCTATTTGCGCGGCGGAATCAGCACCGAGCCAAATAGTTTTTCGGCAGGTATTGGTTGCCAACTCAATCCCATTACCATCGACCTTGCCACGTCTTTTCACCCTGTTTTGGGCTATAGTCCGCAACTTTCTATTATTTTTAAAGGCAAAAACAAAGCCACTGCCTCTACTCCCCAAGACCCTAAAAAATAATCCAACATGACGTTTTTATTCCCACTTTTTTCCGCTTTTCGTTGGCAAAATTGGGCGATAGGTGTCGGGGGAATGCTCTTGTGCCTGACTGTAGCCGCCCAAAATCCCGACCCACAAAAAGAACCCAATGTGAACGATTTGGAGGAAATGCTGGAAAATATAGCCAGTGACTCCGAAGATGCCAATACTGAAAACAACGATACTTACCTCGAAACCCTCAACGACTATGTAGAACGCCCGCTTAACCTCAATAAGGTGACCCAAGATGAACTGCAAGATTTTCCTTTTTTGACACAGCAACAAATCAATGGCATTTTGGATTATCGCGAAAAATATGGTCCTTTTATCAACCGTTTGGAGCTACAAGCTGTTCCTGAACTTGACCTCCGTACCGCCAAATTGATGGAGCCTTTTGTGCGCGAAACTGATTTGATGAACTTCAATGTACCTTTGGGCAAACTCCTTTTTGGTGGCACCAACACCGTTTTTTTGCGCTACCAACAATTTTTACAACCACAAGAAGGCTACCAAAAATCAGACACGCTACCCGACGGAACAGCCTATAGCGCCTACAAAGGCAGCCCGCAACGCCTCTATGCACGCTACCGTTATAACTATAGTAACAAAATTAGCTATGGTATCACTGCTGAAAAAGATCCCGGTGAAGAGTTTTTGAAAGGCTCCAACGCTAAAGGCTTTGACTTCTATTCTGCTCACTTTTATATTCGCAACGTGGGTATTTTCAAACACATTGCCATTGGTGACTATGAGGTGCGTTTGGGGCAGGGATTGACCGTTTTCACGGGTTTGGGCAACCGCAAAAGCAGTTATGTGATGAACATTGCTCGCCAATCGCCTGTCATTAAGCCCTATACATCGGTCAATGAAGCCTTGTTTTTTCGCGGAGCAGCCACCACCATCAGCCTCAAAAAATGGGAACTCACCCTCTTTGGCTCCTACAAACCCTTGGACGTGAATATTGACACTGTTTTGGTTGACCAAGATGGTGAAATTATTGGGGACATTAGCGAAAACGATGATTTGATAACCGACGAATCAGGTGCAGGCGGTTTGAGTGGTGCCATAAGCGGTTTGCACCGCACCGAAGCCGAAATTGCTCGCCGAAATAGTGTGCAACAATTGAATGCAGGGGGTAGTTTTGGTTACAAATCGCGCCGCTTTTCGTTGGCTGCCAATGCCTTCTATAGTCAATACAGCGTGCCTGTCCTCAAACCAACTGCTCCCTATCAATACTATAGTTTTAATGGCGACCACAACATCAATGCAAGTATCGACTACAAATATACTTACAAAAACTTCAACCTTTTTGGCGAAACTGCCATGAGTCAAAACGGTGGTATCGCCACCTTGAACGGAGCTATGGTGGGTATGGGACCACGCAGTTTTCTTTCGGTAGCCTATCGTCACTATTCGCCCGACTATTGGTATCACCCATTTTATACCAATGCTTTTGGCGAAAGCAGCAAACCTGCCAACGAAAATGGTTTGTTTGTGGGTACTATCCTCAAACCACACCGTTTTTTGACTATCAATGCTTATGCCGATGTCTATAAACACCCTTGGCTAAAATCGGGTGTCGACGCACCGTCCTACGGCAATGACTATTTGCTCAAAGTGACCTATCAGCCCGAACGTTCCATCGAGGTATATGCCATGTATCGGCACGAAACGAAAATGGAAAACTCGCCCGAAGTCGATGTCGACCAAGACTACCTAACGCCTCACAGCCGTTCGAATGTTAGGGCGCAAGTGCAATATAAAATCACGCCTAACCTAACGCTGCGAAGCCGTGCCGAGTGGAGTTGGTTCAGCGATGGTTTCAATCCGCGCGAAAAAGGCTATGCCATTATGCAAGATATTATTTACAAACCGCTGTCACAACCCATTTCGTTCAATGCTCGTTTTGCTTTGTTTGACACCGATTCCTACAATTCGCGCATCTATGCCTACGAAAACGATGTGTTGTATGTGTTCAGCATTCCGCCCTACTACAATCAAGGTACGCGTTTCTATATTACCATGCGATACAAACCCTTCAAAAGCACGGATATTTGGCTTCGATTTGCCCAAACCAATTATACCAATTTAGACGAAATTGGCACAGGCAACGAACGCATCGACGGACATGTCCGTTCCGAAATAAAAGCTATGTTCCGCTATAAATTCTAAAACCGCTAAAAGCTATTCCACAGACATGGAATAGCTTTTTTTTGTGCTTGCGCTGCTGAGGTTTTTGAAATATCTGATGTTTAAGATGCAGCCCTAATGCTTCACCACCTTAGCCCTTGCCAGCACCCGAGTGTCGTTCTGTTGCCCTATCTCCACCACATACAAACCCGCAGGCAAGGACGCGATGGAAATGACACCGCCATTGGTGCCGTCTAAGGCTGCTTGCAGCACCCGCCTACCCAATAAGTCGTATAGACAGACCCGCCAAGGATTGTCTCCACCCACGGCTGCGGGGGCAGTAATGGCAATACCCAAATAGTCCGAAGCAGGATTGGGATATAAACTAATGGACAATGCCGTTTCTTCTACCTCCTGCTCTATGCCTGTGTCTAAGCCGCAGCTATCTGCACCCAAACAACCATTGCGGTCTACTTTGATGACCCATAAATCTGGCGTTATAAGACTATCTTCTATGCACCGTATTGTATCACGAGAAAGTCCTACTGCAATAAAACCTCCGTCTAAGGTGGGTTGAATATCACGCAAGTAATTAACCCACAGTGTGTCTTTATGGTATTTGTGTTTCCATAACAAATTACCACTGCTATCCAATTTGGCAATAAAACCATAGTCATTGTAGAGCGGAGGATTGTTGTTGTCCCAGCCGCAACAAATCAAACTGCCATCAGGCAACTCCCGTAGGTTGCCTATCTTTAAGCCGCCAGGTTGAAAAAAATAATGCTTCCACACACTATTAAAATTGGCATCTATCTTGGACAAATAGCTCACGTATTGCCCCAAGGTGTCTGCTATCAAGGAATCATATTCTGCTTTTAGTACATAGCGGTTATTGCTAAGAGGAAAAAGTATACCACCACTATGATGGTTGGCTAATAGAGTATCTGCCAAAAAATCACCATTTCCACTTATTTTTAATAAATAAGGAAAATGTTCTTGTATGGGAGGCATCCAACTATTGAGGGACAAGCCCGCCACCATCAAATTTCCATCGGGCATTACGGCAATGCTATTGGCTTGAGCGTATGCTTGCTTTCTAAAAGTTCTGTTCCAGAGGGTATCGCCTACGCTATTGGTTTTGAGTACCCACAAGTCGCCCTGCTCCCCATCGCAAAATCCATCACTCACGCCCGCCAGCAGGATATTGCCGTCTTGGTCTTCGGCAATGGCATAAGATAAATCCTGATAAACAGGAAAACCATATAAGCGCTGCCAAAGAGTGTCGCCTGTAGCATTGTCCATTTTTAAAATACCAGCTTGCTTATTGTTTAAAGTATCTTCTGTTTTGATGCAAAGCAAAATGTTTTTATTGTCTGCCGCTATTATATGCTCACGATAACCAGTATAATAAGTACCAGGATAGACACCATAGTTTTTAAATGACAAAGAATCTCCGTTTTTATCTATTGAAAATGCCAGTATTTTTTGAACGTATTGAGGAATATCTATGTACTGTCCTGTTATATTGTAGCTTGTATCTGCTCTTGGAAAAACGCCATACGCCCCTTCCGCATTTTTGTTATAGTCCATCACTATATTGAATGTATTTTGAGCCGAACTGCTCGGGCAGCAATGGAGCCAAAGAAAACCCATGGTAATGATATTTCGTATTATTGACATTTGATTGTTTTTTGGGGGTGGGTAAGGAATAAAAATAGCCTTATCGGTTGCTTTAGTAGAGCAACCGATAAGGCTTTATTCATAGATATGGGTCTATGGGTGATTAACTACCAATTTGCTTTGTGCCACAATGCCTTCGTTGGCATCGCGCAGCAATATGATGTTAGCTACGCACATTATTAACACTGCAATAAACACCACCAAAGGCGTTTTCATTGAATTTTCCATAAAAAATAATTTATAAAAGGTCATTGTAAATAGTCTGAGCAACTCATTAAGTTGTATTTTGCCACCAATTGTTTAGTGCGATTAGATTTGGGAGACATTTTTGGCAGAAAACACCCATAAAAAAACACAAAACGTCCCGCCCTATAGCCCCAAAAGCCATAGAGCGGGAGATGTTGTTTGCCTTATTCCGTAACGCTTGGAGTGTCTACGGCTGTTTCTTTGTCTTCTTGTTCGGCGCGAAAATTAAATTCGTCTAACTCTTGCACGGCAGCATCTAAGGAAGGGTCAATACCATTGCGGCTTTTTAGGGCATCATGTACCAATTTGGTGAAGGTCATGGCATCAATACCCAAAGCCATTAGGGTGTCATCGATACTTTCGGTGAGCAAAAAGAGATAGTCAAGCACCGGAGCCAATAAAGCACGATGCTTCATTAGCTCAACAAAATCTTTGGGATTGAACGAGCGCGGCATAGCGTCTTCGTGCAACATACCCAAACGGGCGGCTAATATGGCATAAGCCAAGCGGCGGTCTCCGAGTTTTCGACGAAACCGTCGCTCTTCAATACTTAAACTGATACGGAACCTTTTGACTGCTATATAAGCCTGTTCCAAAATTGCGATAATTTGCTCAAGCTCCGCTTCGGGTGGCAAATTGTTGGGATCTGCGTACAACTTCATGGCTGTGAATTTTAGAAGGTGACTAAATTTGTACTATAGTTGCACAAAAAACGGAAAAGGTTGCATGGATATTGTGTTTTTTTGAAAAAAAATTATTTTTTTTGTTTTTTTTGTGATTTTAAAGTAATTACAACCCTTTGGGGGTTCAAAACCCCCAAAGGGTTTTTCTTTGATGTTTTGAACTACTTCTTTGATGTTTTGAACTACTTCTTTGATGTTTTGAACTACTTCTTTGATGTTTTGAACTACTTCTTTGATGTTTTGAACTACTTCTTTGATG
>JAEUUX010000089.1 GCA_016787295.1 Chitinophagales bacterium | reverse complement strand
GTATTTTGTTTGTTTTTCCACATTAGCTACCACAAAATGTAGGCAATCGTTGAGGCAATTTATCATTCTTTGTCTGTTTTTTCGTGACTTCGGTGCCTCAACGACCGACTACAGCACTATTTCGGACAGCGAAAATAGTGTCAGGGCAAACGCATTAAAAAAAGTTTTTTTACTGGGAATAGTTGCGTATTTTTGCGGGCAAAAATATAAGCAATGACAATAACAGAGATTTTTGAAAAGATACCCGATCCACGCATTGAGCGTCGTAAGTTGTATAGTTTATCCAGCGTTTTGGGTATTGCCCTGTGTGCTACGTTGTGCGGAGCCACCGATTTTGAAGAGATGGAAGAATACGGCAATGCTAAAATAGGTCTAATGCGCCAATTATTCGACTTACCTAATGGCATTCCGTCGCATGATACGTTTAATCGGGTGTTTAAGTTAATCACTCCCGAAGCGTTTGGTGCCGTTTTAACCCAGTATGGTGCTGAACTTGTGGGCAGTTTATCGGGTCATCATATTTGTATTGATGGTAAATGTATGCGCGGGACAGGCGAAAAGGGCAAGAAAGGCAATCATTGCCAAACAATAGTAAGTGCTTGGGTATCAGAAGCGGGTGCGGTTATTGGTCAGCAGAGTGTTGAGGACAAGAGCAATGAAATCACAGCCGTGCCAAAGGTGTTGGAGGCACTTGACCTTCGTGGGGCTACTGTGTCTTTAGATGCCATGGGAGCACAGCGGGAAATAGCCACGCAAATTGCCAATAAAGGTGGGTACTATCTCTTGGCGATAAAAAGCAACCATCCAACCTTGCACAAAGAGTTAATAGAACATTTTGACCAAATGCAGGCTGACGAACAAGAAAACAAAACAACAGACTGTGACCATGGCAGGATAGAAGTGCGCACCTGTCGAGTATCTAATGACCTTAAAACCATTTATGTTGCCAATAATTGGACGGATTTGAAGACAATTATTTGTGTAAAAAGCGAGGTGGAGTTCAAAAATAAAGACCAAAGACGCGAAGAAACACGATATTATATCTCCAATAGACAGTTCAGTGCCAAAGAAGCCAACCAAATTGCAAGGGCACATTGGGGAATAGAAAACAACTTACATTGGCAATTAGATGTTACTTTTAAAGAAGATAACAACCAAACCACAACCCCAAATGCGGCAGAAAACCTTAATACATTAAGAAAATTGGCACTACAAATCGTCCAGCAAGATAAAAAAAGTAATAAATCTAAAAAAGTCAAAGTCAAAAACGCAGCTTGGGACGACCAATTCCTTATCAAATTACTCAAAAACGCCAACTTTTACAGCAACTAATTTTAATGCGTTTGCCCTGAAATAGTGTACGTAGAGGCACGTTTTTTGTGACCGCAATTATTCGGCTGTCAACATTTTACAAAATCCGAATACTGTATTCAATTTTGTATAAATCATTATTCCTTAACGATGAGCAGTTAAAACACAAATCCCTTCGCAAGTTCAAGCGAAGGGATTTGTGTTTCTCTTGTGCCTTGTTGGAGGCATTGAATTATTTTGTTTATCAGTATTTTCTCACAAACTTTTGTTATGCTGTGGTCTCTTGGTGTTGTTTTTCGTAGAGATTGGCATAGATACCATTTTGTGCCAACAGTTCTTCGTGTGTTCCCATTTCGGCAACTTCGCCTTGTTCTAAAACCAAAATTTTATCGAAATTAATGGACGTAAAAATGCGATGTGTGATAACAATGGCGGTACGGTCGGCTAAGTAGGTGGATAGGTGTTCCAGTATGGCTTGTTCTGTTATGGCATCAACGGCGGAGAGACAGTCGTCCAAAAGCAAAATGGGTGGTTGTTTGACCAAAGCGCGGGCTAAGGATACACGCTGCTTTTGTCCTCCTGAGAGTGTGACTCCGCGTTCGCCAACAACGGTGCTAAATCGGTCAGGCAGTTGTATGATGTCTTTGTATACGGCGGCATCTTTGGCGGCTTGTTGGATTTGGGTTTCGCCAACTTCGGGTGCGCCAAAGGCAATGTTGTTGTTAATGGTATCAGAAAACAGAAAAACGTCTTGTGGCACATAGCCTATTTGTTGGCGCAGTGCAGCGAGGTTAAGTTGTTGGATATCTTGCTGGTCTAACAAAATTTTTCCTTCGTCAATATCATAATTTCGCACCAATAGTTCGGCAATAGTAGATTTGCCTGAGCCTGTTCGTCCAACAATTGCCATTTTTTCACCTTTTCGTAATGTAAAAGACACTTTCTTTAGGGCTTTGATTTGGGTGTCGGGATAGGTGAATGTCACTTGGTCAAATTGCAAATTACCTTTCAACTGCACGGCTTGGTTGTTGGGCGAAACGATGTCGGGTGGTGTATCTAAAAAAGCATTGATGCGTTTTTGTGAGGCGGCGGCACGTTGTATCATCGCCGTCACCCAACCCAGTGAAGCCACGGGCCAAGTGAGCATATTGACATACAACACAAATTCGGCGATGTTGCCTGATGTGATAGTGCCGTCGATAACTTGTTTGCCACCGATGTAGATAGTCAAAACGGTACTCATGCCTACCAACAACAGCATAGAAGGAGCAAAAAGAGCTTGCGTGCGTGCGAGGGCAATGCTTTTGTGGCGGTATTCATCACTTTCTTGGTCAAAAAAATGCACGTTGGCTTTCTCCTGCACATAAGCCTTGATGAGGCGAATACCCGAAAAGGTTTCTTGAGCAATACTCGTCAGTTTAGACATTTGTGCCTGAATTTCTTCGCTGCGGCGATGAATGATGCTGTTGATATAGTAAATGAATATGGACAAAAAAGGAAGCGGCAACAACACATAAGCGGTTAAGGTGGCGTTGGTTTGGAACATAATAATGGTCACGGTCAGGAGGGTGACAATGGTATTGACGCTGTACATAATGGCAGGTCCCAAATACATACGCACCCTAATTACGTCTTCGGTGGCGCGCGACATTAGGTCGCCTGTGCGGTTGCGTTTGTAGAAAGCAGTGGAGAGTTTCTGGTAGTGGGCATACATATCGTTGCGCAAATCAAACTCGATGTGACGCGACATAACGATAAGGGTTTGGCGCATCAAAAACATGAAAACACCGCGCAAGATTGCCATCAATAAAACACTAACGCCAAACAACAACAATGCTCGACTAAAAATGCTATAAAATCGCTCCTGCAAAGCAAACCCGCTGAATAGTTGGTAATACGCAATATCATCTTTGACCAAATCGAAGGCGTATCGAATGGCTTGGGGCGGCATGATGGAGAATATGTTGGACAAGGCTACGAACAATACGCCTATCAAAAAAGTGAATTTGTAACGATAGAAATATTTATTGAGGGCGCTTAGGTGTTTCATTTTGTTGGGATATTTAAAAAATACAGTACAAAACAACTTAAGAGGTGACTCACCGAAAGGGTGCCTCACCTCTGTTTTGTTTTGCCAAATGTTTATGGTTTGACGATTTTTTGCTGGCTAATGGTTTTTTGTCCATCACGAACAAGCACATAGTAGATTCCTGCCGCCCATCGTTGGGTGTCAATAGACAAGGTATTCTGTACATTTGGATATTGGGCGATGGTTTGTCCGTTGGCATTGATGACACAAACCTGTAGGCTTGTTGAGTTGGGCAGTTGGAGGTGGAGGAAGTTGTTGATGGGGTTGGGAAATAGTTGAACTGTCAGTTTGGTTTCGTTGGTGGGCAAGGCATTGATAAGGTTTTGGGGTGGCAAAGGACATTCACATTCGCCTTCAAAACCATGTGTAACTTCCGCTATCCACAATGAATTACCACTTTTTTGATGAAAACAATTTAAAAAACCATAATCATCGACACTACTGAATGGTGTTTGGCTAATTGCTCCAATGCCTTCTACCCATGTTACAGTATCTGCTATTTCGCTAAAAGGTGGAATTATGCTTAGGGAAAGGCGTTTTCGGGTAGAATTGTCTAACAGCGTTATCAAATCGGTGTTGATAACAGTGGCGGAATAGGGTGTTCCCCACAAAATGCTTTGAAAAACATCGTTTGTTTGTAGGCTGAAATCAAACAACAAGGTTTCGGTGCTGTCATAAGGCGTGTATAAAAAAACTTGTTGTGTAGCAACATTTTCGCGCAGATAGGCATGGTCATAAGAATATGTAACGCTAGTAATTACTTGATAGGTGGTATTGTTGAAGACGGTATCTTTGCTTGCTTGGTAGCAATCTGTCCATATACCACAGCCCATCATAGATATATTCCACTCGTTGCCATTGAGCAGCATGGGTTGATAAGCGTTGTTTTGTGCGATGGTGGTTAGGCTACACAAGATCCATAAGAAATGCAATAAATTTTTCATGACGTTTAGGTTTTTTAAGATAGAAAAAATATAGTGCAAAGTTATGGCTATTGTACGAACGTTTAGTAGGACAAATTCGGGTAGTTTAGGTATTTTTCAACGAATTTGTGCGGCTGTTCTGTATTCAGATGGTGAAACGTGGCAATGTTTTTTGAAAAAACGAGCAAAATAAGCAGTATCATCAAAGCCGAGTTGGTCGGCAATGATTTTGATAGGTAGATTACTATAACATAGTTGTCGCTTGGCTTCTACCAAAATGCGGTTTTGAATGTGCCAATGCGCGGTTTGTTGTGTTTCGCGTTGGCTAAGTTCGTTGAGGTAGTTGGGTGTGATGAACAAAGCCGCTGCATATTGGCTTACTGTCCATTGTTGGGCATAATGTTGTTCGATTAAAGCATGGAATTGTTGCAAAGTTTGGTGGAACGGTGCAGTAGGTGTTGGAGTGGTTGTTATTGTTTTATTGCGTTGCAGCAAAGTAAACAACAAATGTAGGTAAGCGACAATAGTGTCACTTTGCTGTTTGTGGGCGCGTTGCTGGTATTCATTTTCTATTTGCGCGAGTAATTGACAGACTGTCACAAAATCGGTATCATTAAGCCACAGAATGGGTTGTGTGAGCGGCATCAGTTCGTTTAAACCTTGCAAAATAAGATTGCCGATGGGTGTTTGGAGCAAAAAATCGTTGGAAAACAGAATGCTGTATCCTGCCGCTTCGTCGGTACGTTTTATCTGGTGGACTTGTGCCGTTCGAACAAAGTGAACTGTTTGTTTTTGAATAGGATAATCAATAAAATCTATTTCATGTTCTCCGCCTTCTTTGACTATAAAAATTAATTCGTTGAAGGCGTGTCTATGAGGTGTATGCACGATTTTTCGCGCTCCACTCCAGTTCACCAACATAAAAAAGGGAACGGTAGTGGTGGTATTTTCGTTGGGGATAGTGTGCGTAGGTATCATCTTGGGAGGGTTTATTGTTCAAGAATGGTGTCGTTTGGTTCGGTCAAAGGTTCTTCAAAAATGCTAAAAATGGTGGTGCCATAGTTGCGTTTTTGGAGGAATTTGGGGTGAGCATCGAAGTTGTGGTGCGGGTTGTGTTCAAGGATAAACCAGCCGTCGGGTTGTAGGAGTTGGTGTTGGAATATTTGGTCGGGAATGGTGTGGAGGTTGGGCAAGGGATAAGGCGGTCCTGCAAAAATGAAGTTAAATTGTCGGTGTGCTGTTGCGATGTATTTAAACACGTCGCCTTTGATGACGGTGATAGGCAGTTGTAGTTCGGTGGTTGTTTTTTGTATGAAATCGGCGCTTCGTTTGTCCAACTCGACGAGGGTGATGTCGGTACAGCCGCGCGAGGCTAATTCATAGCTAATACTACCTGTGCCACCAAAGAGGTCTAAGGCTATCATGTTTTCGAAGTCAAAAATATTGTTGAGGACATTAAACAAACTTTCTTTGGCGATGTCGGTAGTTGGGCGGGCAGGAATGTTGCGTGGCGGAGTGAAGCGGTATCCGCTGTGTTTGCCTCCAATAATTCGCATGGTGCTGGTGGTTTTATGACAATAAATTGTTGTTGCGGGCAAATGACGAATGGTATAATACCCAAAAACGCTGCAAAGGTACAAAGATTATCGAACAAAAAAAGCATCTTTCGAAGTCTTGGTGGTTTGAAAGATGCTTTGCGGAAATAGTAGGGCGAGACTTCTTGTTTTAAAATAGCTGTTCTTGGCGATAAACAACAAAATGATTTGTTTTTTTTATGATACCTTATCTATAACACAAGATTTCTCGCCAAAATCATTGCCGAATCCATTGTTTTTGTTCAATAATTGCCAAAATTGTTGCTAAATCGAAAAAATTAGGTTAAAAATTAAGCAAAAATCCTAAAAAAGTCGTATCCTTGCAGCAAAAACAGCAGATTCTATGGTTTTCGGTTTTCAATAAAACCCAATAAAGCTCTTCCAAAGAACAAAAACAAAATTTTATGATTAAAAAAGCGTTTCTACTTTAGTTCATAATGACATTTCTAACAACATACTCAAAAAAGTAAAAACTAATGAAACAAAACCCACAAAACGTTGACGATTATGTACAATATGGATGCGGACGTTGTCCTTTGGGCGGCACTCCACAATGCAAAGTCCATACATGGCACAACGAATTGCAACAATTAAGAAAAATATTGCTCCAAAGCCAGTTGTCCGAAACTATTAAGTGGAGCGTGCCTTGCTATACCATAGCCAATCAAAATGTTATCCTCCTCAACGCATTCAAGGATTATTGCGCCCTCAATTTTATAAAAGGTTCGCTAATGACCGACCCAAACGGCATTTTAACACAACCTACCGAAAACACCCAAGCTACGCGCCAAATCCGCTTCACCAACACTCAAGAAATCGAGCAATTGCGCGACATTCTACAACATTATATACAAGAAGCCATTGCCATAGAACAAACAGGAACTACTATCCATTACAAAAAAATAAGCGAGTTCCCTATTCCCACTGAACTACAGCAACATTTCGACGAGGATTTTTCTTTCAAAATGGCTTTTGAAAACCTTAGTGCAGGGCGACAAAGAGGTTATTTGTTATATTTTGCAGCTCCCAAAAACTCCAGCACACGCCATAATCGTATAACAAAATGTATACCACAAATTTTGGCGGGCAAAGGCTTGCAAGACTAATAAGCATACCTTTATCAATCAGTTGTCTCCACCTTCCTTTCCAAATACTTTTTTATAGGTACACAAAAATCACGTTCAAATAACACATACCAACAAAAAAAACACTACGGTTCCATTTGCGCTATTTTGTCGAATATATCTCCATCTCTGATTTTTTTGGGCGTTCCCTGCGGTCGGGCTGTTCTGGGCTTCGCTGCCGCTGCGGTGCTTCGCAAGCTACGCACTGGCTAACGCCACCCGCCACATCCCTAACGCGCTTCGCCATTCGAATAAGTGGTGATATGATATTGAATAATGGCATTTTATTCCGACAAAATAACCCAAAAGGGAACACTACTTTTGTAACTAACAACTAACCATTATATCCCCCAAGAACAGCTATGAAAAATTATTGGGTATTATTTGTTTCATTTTTTCTATTTTCTGCTATGATACCAGAAAAATCACAAAAAAGTTTCTCACTAACCGTCAACATGTCCGGTTTCCGCAATGCCAAAGGTATTGTTAGAGTAGGTCTAATCAATGGAGACAAAGGTTTTCCGGGATCTCCTCAAAACATCATCGACAACCGTGATGTGGTTATCCAAGATGGAAAAGCTTTCGCAGTATTTCCGCAAGTACAAGCAGGAAAATATGTAATAGCTGTTTTTCACGATGAAAACAATAGTGGCAAAATTGACATGAATTTTATGGGTATTCCCAAAGAAGGTTTTGCTTTTAGCAACAATCCAAGTTTATGGAAATTGAAACCAAGTTATAAAGAGTGTGAATTTTCTATAGAAAAAGATACACAAATCCAACTAAACATCAAATACCTATTGTAGCCATGCCAATAAGAACATTTTTTTGCTGCTTATTGTTAGTTTCTTTGTGGTCTTGCACCAACAAAGATGAACAACAATTACCTTGCAACGGACACACCGAGTTGTGTAGCCGTGCCTACAATGCCGTTGCCTACCCTTCGACGCACAATTCGAACAGCTATAGTCCCGCTTTTCACGATTTAGTAGCCAACCAAGAGGCAGACATCACCCAACAATTGAACGATGGCATTCGTTGTCTCAACATAGACCTTGCCTTGTTGGTCAATGACCCATATTGTCCCGACAGTGGCATTTATGTCATTCATGCTTATCCAAGTTTAGGTTGTGAACCTTTGTCAAAAGTTTTGGACGAAATCCGACTGTTCATGGAGCAACACCCACGCGAGGTATTGACCATCACCTTTGAAGATGTAGACGATGTAAATGCCACACAATTGCGCACAGCTTTTGAACAAGCCAATTTGTTGGAATATACCTACCACAGTTCGACCACCAATTGGCTCACTTTGGGCGAAATGATAAACACCCAGCAACGCTTAGTAGTGTTTGCCAATATCGATGATATAGAAAGCAGCGAAGGTTTCTATGACAATTGGGAACATATTTTTGACACGCCATAC
The DNA here is from genome assembly GCA_016787295.1 of Chitinophagales bacterium. Lineage (GTDB taxonomy): Bacteria > Bacteroidota > Bacteroidia > Chitinophagales > UBA2359 > JAEUUX01. The sequence continues at coordinate 5,166 of JAEUUX010000089.1, read as the reverse complement.
ACTGCCGATTCGCGCGACGATTTTTCGTGTGTCTTAAACAGAGGCGAACCCACCAATCCATTGTTTTTGGTCAATCATTTTATCACCGTCCTAAGTCCGCGCAAAGATTCGGCATATATCGCCAACGCCAATCCTTTTTTACTTAACCGTTTGCGTCAATGCCAAAGCGAGCAAAACCACATTCCCAATTTTGTGTACGTAGATTTCTACACCATTGGAGACGTTTTTGCAGCTATAGACAGTCTGAACGGTGTTCAATAGACAATAAATGTTTTTGGGCATAAAAAAACGCCTCGCCAAAACCTTAGCATAGGTTTTGGCGAGGTGTTTGTATGTAAAATTTTGAGGGTTTAGGTTGTTTTTCGGTATTGGAAGAACAAAAACAATGCAGCACTCAAAACAGCAAGTCCGACGGCTTGGTGCAATACACCCCACAAAACAGGAATACCTTGTGCAGATAACAACAGAATGCTAATTCCCAAAGTAACTTGTAGCGCAATCAGTGCCAAAAGTAGGTTATTGGCTCGATGCAGATAAGGGTTTTCGGTGGTGATACGACGGATTTTTAACCACAATTGTATCACATAAATGACTAAAAAATAGGCTAAAGTTCGATGAATGAACTGAACAGTAGCTATATTTTCAAAAAAATTGAGGTAAAAAGGTTTCAACGCCCACAAATTGACTGGTAGGAGACTTCCATTATAATCGGGAAAAGAAGGAAAATAGAGCGCTGCTCGCAAACCTGACATAAAACCACCATAAGCAATTTGCAAAATGATGAGTGGAATAAGCCAGCGAAGGTCGCTGTAGGTTGTTTTGTCTTGTACTTTTTGTTCGGGGGCAAGCAACAGCCGACTCACTAACCACAGAATATAAGCAAACAAAGTGAGGGCGGTCAAGAGGTGAGCAGTTAGGCGATAATGGCTCACACGCGGCATATCGACCAAACCACTTTTGACCATAAACCAACCTAAAACACCCTGAAAAGCGTACAACAAAAGAATAATAATGAGGTGTTTTCGGGTGTTGGAATCTAACTTTTTGCGTGCCATAAACCAAGCAAAAACAGCAACGAGAAACAAGCCACCCCAACGTCCCCAAAAGCGATGTAACCACTCCCAAAAGAAGATAAATTTAAATTCGCTAAGGCTCATGCCTTTGTTGATTTTGGCATATTGTGGGCTTTGTTGGTAGAGGGTAAATTGTTCGTTCCATGCAGTTTCGGACATTGGGGGGAGTGTTCCTGACACTAAATCCCAACGTGTGATAGACAAACCCGATTCGGTGAGGCGCGTTATGCCGCCAATAATGACCTGAACATAGATAATAATTAAAGCAATGATTAGCCAAAATGCCAATTGTTTTTTGGTAGTAGTTTCCATATTGTTTTGTGCTTATTTGTGCGAATGGAGGGAATTGTGTTGTAAAAAATGGCAAGTTTAGGGCACATCAACCACTTTCAATAGGTCATTAATGATTTGTTCGGCGGTAACATTATCGGCTTCGGCTTCGTAGGTAATCCCTATACGGTGTCGCAAAACATCATGAGCAACACTGCGAACATCTTCGGGAATGACAAAACCACGTTGCTTGATAAAAGCGTATGCTTTGGCAGCTAAAGCAAGATTGATACTTGCTCGGGGCGAGGCTCCATAGTTAATATAATTTTTGAGGTGTGATAATTGGTGTTGTTCGGGATAACGCGACGCAAAAACAAGATTGATGATATAATTTTCTATTTTTTCGTCCATATATACCGCTTTAACCGTTTGGCGTGCTGCCAACAAACTTGCTGCATCAAGAACAGGCTGAATGCTTTCGCTTGTGCTATGGGTTTGTACGTTTTGGCGCAAAATCTGCTGTTCTTCGGCTTTGCTGGGATACGAAATAATGACTTTGAGCATAAACCTGTCTAATTGTGCTTCTGGCAAGGGATAAGTACCACCTTGTTCGAGAGGATTTTGGGTTGCCAACACTAAGAAAGGTTCGGGTAGTGGATAGGTAGTTCCTCCGATGGTCACTTGTCGCTCCTGCATTGCCTCCAAAAGTGCCGATTGTACCTTGCCGGGGGCGCGGTTAATTTCATCTGCCAAAATAAAATTGGCAAAAACAGGTCCTTTTTTAACACTAAACTTGCCGTCTTGCGGCGAATAGACCATTGTGCCAATGAGGTCGGCAGGTAGCAAATCGGGTGTAAATTGTATGCGGCTAAACTGTGCATTCACCGCTTGAGCAAGTGATTTAATGGCTAAGGTTTTGGCTAATCCCGGCACACCTTCGAGCAGGATATGTCCGTTGGCTAACAAACCGATGAGCAGCCGTTCGGTCATGTTGTTTTGCCCTACAATGGTTTTGCGCATTTCTGCCAATAAGGTTGCGATGAATTGGCTGTCTTGCCTTATTTGTTCGTTGAGCTGAACAATATCTAAAGAAGGGTTCATGGTATTAAGAAAAAGTTTTGTTGTTGAGTTGACAATTTTTAGACTTTGGACAGAATTAATGTAATTAGGCACAGGATTAGGAAATATGCCCAATAGATTCTACCTTTGCAAGATGCAAGTACAAAAATTTCTAGAAGCTGTGTCAGATATGGGTCGCTATCGTTGTCGTGTGGCGGTAAAGTATCTCCAATCGCTTGCTGCGAACAAGAATTGGAAAAAACCTGTTTGGCTCTGCAAGAGCATACATAACGACTACACTTATAGTAATTTGACCAAATTGCTGGATCTATGGGTCGTAAGTAGTGTTACCATTCACCAATTATTGTCGGACTACCTACCGTCCTTGCGTGTGCTAAAAAATGGTCGGCTATATCACATGTTGGCTCATGACACGACGAAGATGCTCAAAAACCATTCTCCTTGTTTGAAAGACAAGTGCTACTTGTATGCCAATAATCCTATTGGGGGTAAAAAGTCTCTTTGTATAGGATATTTGTTGTTGTGCCTCCACATCATAGGAGAAAACGGGGCTGCACCTGTGTTGTCTATGGATATAGAGACCTTAGACAAGGGACAAAACGAACAGATAGTCTCTCAATTGTCAGCAGCCTTGACGAACAAAGATTTAAACTTATTGCAACAATTATGCCTATTGGTGGCGGATAGTGCATATGGTAAGGCTAAATTCATCGCTCCGATGTACAGTTATGACAATTTGGTGACGATTACTCGGGTTCGTTCGGGGACGAAAGTGTGGTCTCAGTATAAAGGCGAAGCTAATAAGAAAGGGACACCACGCATCTTTGGTCAAAAGTATTACCTTTGCCATACAACACGTACTAAACAGTACAAAAACCAGCCGGAAGGAAAACTCCAGACAAGTATTAGCGAACTGACACCGAGTTGTACGCATCAAAGCGAAGTTGTGTTGGGCAACGGTCGGTCTGCGGTGTTGCGTTTGACGCGTTGGAACGACATGATGTTTCGCACCAAACAAGGCAACAATATGAAAGACAAGCCGCTGGATATTATCTGTGTGGTGTTGGAGGATGCCGTGACGGGCAAGCGGGTCTTTGAGCGGGAGATGTATTTAGCCGTGAGTGGTAAGGAAAAATCGGCTGTTGACATCGAGGAAGCTCAACAATGTTATGCCCGCCGCTATGATGTGGAAGGTTGCTATCGTTTTAAGAAGCAGACTTTGATGCTCGAAGGCTTACAATCGCCTTGTCTTGAACACCAGAAAACTTGGTTGAAAATGGTACAACTAAGCTATTGGTTGTTGTACCTTGCAGCATACGAAGTCAAACAAATCGACTGCCCCGAGTGGCAGCGATACCTAGCACAAAACAAATCCATACCCGAGGACAGCACCACTCCTTTGCGCATTGCTCAGGCACACAAAGGCATAGATGGACTTTTTTCGACTTTACCCGAATTACCCCCCAAAAGCCAAAGTCACAAAAAAGCAGGCGGACGCCAAAAAGGTGACAAAATGCCGCAAAGACCTACTTACGACCCTGCTAAAAAGGGCAAGCAAGAGGCTAAAAAGGGCGAGGAAACGGCTAATAAAGCAACGGAAGCGTCCAAATAATAGCTTTTTCGGCTGAGGATTAGCGCCTGTGCCGAACGGTAGCCCCTGATCACCGCAGGGGATGGAGAAACTATGTCCTATTGGTTTTGTCCAAAGTCTAAGTTTATTGTTTGTTGCTATAAACTTGCCACCTTTTCAGGGTTTTTTATTGTGTGGATTTTTGGGAAATTGTTTTTGTTGGTTGCTATTATATAGCAATTGGCTTGTAATAATAAGGATACCAAACTAACACCAATGTGCTAAAATGCTTATAGGAAGAACAGCTTTGCAAAAGAATATTGCGTCGGCGGTAATGTACAACATATCACCCCTTTGGGGTTTTATAATGTTTTGTTTATTGTTTGTTGCTATAAACTTGTCACCCGTGCAGGCTTATTTGTTAAGGAGATTTTTGGAAAATTGTTTTTGTTGGTTGCTATTATATAGCAATTGGCTTGTAATAATAATGATACCAAACCAACCTCAATGTGCTAAAATGCTTATAGCAAGAGCAGCTTTGCAAAAGAATATTGCATCGGCGGTAATGTGCAACATATCACCCTTTCAGGGTTTTATAATGTTTTGTTTATTGTTTGTTGCTATAAACTTGCCACCTTTTCAGGGTTTTTTATTGTGTGGATTTTTGGGAAATTGTTTTTGTTGGTTGCTATTATATAGCAATTGGCTTGTAATAATAAGGATACCAAACCTACCCCAATGGGCTAAAATGATAATAGAAAGAGCAGCTTTGCAAAATAATATTGCAGCGGCGGTAATGTGCAACATATCACCTCTTTGGGCTTTTATAATGTTTTGTTTATTGTTTGTTGCTATAAATTTATCACCCTTTCAGGGTTTTTTATTGTGTGGATTTTTGGAAAATTGTTTTGGTTATTTGCTATTATATAGCAATTGGCTTGTAATAATAAGGATACCAAACCAACACCAATGGGCTAAAATGCTTATAGCAAGACCAGCTTTGCAAAAGAATATTGCATCGGCGGTAATGTACAACATATCACCCCTTCGGGGTTTTATAATGTTTTGTTTATTGTTTGTTGCTATAAACTTATCACCCTTTCAGGGTTTTTTATTGTGTGGATTTTTGGAAAATTGTTTTGGTTGATTGCTATTATATAGCAATTGGCTTGT
>JAEUUX010000088.1 GCA_016787295.1 Chitinophagales bacterium | reverse complement strand
TCTGTTTTATCGTATTAGCTACCACAAAATGTAGGCAATCGTTGAGGCACTTTATCGTTTTTTGTCTGTTTAACCGTGACTTTCATGCCTCAACGACCGACTACAGCACTATTTCGGACAGCGAAAATAGTGTAGACAACTGTACATTTTTGTGACCGCAATTATTAGACTGTCAACATTTTACAAAATCCGAAGACTGTATTCAATTTAGTATAGCACAAGATTCTTATAGTTTTTGTGCTAATTGACGAACCATTTTGTTTTTCCATGCCAAAAAATCGCCCAATAAGATATGTTGTCGGGCTTCTTGCACCAGCCGTAAATAAAAACTCAAATTGTGAATAGAGGCTATCTGTGCGCCAAGCATTTCGTTGGCAACAAAAAGGTGTCGCAAATAGGCTTTGGTATGGTGTTGGTCGGTTGCGGCGTGACTTTGTGGGTCAATTGGCGAAAAATCATTTGCCCATTTTTTGTTTTTGATGTGTATTACCCCTTCCGATGTAAACAATAAACCATGACGGGCATTGCGTGTAGGCATTACACAGTCAAACATATCAACCCCCAAAGCAATAGATTCTAATATATTAATAGGTGTGCCAACTCCCATGAGATAACGTGGTTTGGAGGTAGGCAAGATGTCGCATACCAATTCGGTCATGCGATACATCTCTTCTGCGGGTTCGCCAACTGCCAATCCACCAATGGCATTACCTGCTCGTTCCAAGCCCGCAATGGTCTCTGCCGACTCGCGTCGCAAATCGGGATAAGTGCTTCCTTGCACAATTGGAAACAATACTTGTTGGTATTCGTATAATGGCATAGTGTCATCAAATTGTCTGATACACCGATTAAGCCAACGATGTGTCAATGCCAATGATTTTCGGGCATAGTGATAGTCACAAGGATAGGGGGTGCATTCGTCAAACGCCATTATAATATCTGCCCCAATTTTTCGCTGAATATCCATTACATTTTCGGGTGTGAACAGGTGTCGCGAACCATCAATATGGGATTGAAACTTTACACCTTCTTCCGTAATTTTTCGCATTTTTGCTAATGAATACACTTGATAGCCGCCACTATCGGTCAAAATAGGATGATTCCAGCCCATGAATCGATGAAGACCGCCTGCTTGTTGCAAAATGTCGGTGGTAGGACGCAAGTAGAGATGGTATGTATTGCCCAAAATGATATGGGCTTGTACCTCGTTTTGCAGTTCTTGCTGATGCACGGCTTTGACTGTCCCTACTGTCCCGACAGGCATAAAGATGGGTGTTTGTATAATTCCATGTGCTGTATGGACTATTCCTGCCCGAGCTTTGGAGTGCGAATCTTGTTGGATTAAGGTAAAGAAATCTTGCACAGCTTAATTTTTACAGATTTTTTTTGTTATAGAATTGTCATTTTTATTTGCCAAAATCGGCATGTTCCTATTATTAAAATTGTTGAGTGCTTAATAATTCGCAACTTTTGAGTATCTTTGCACAATTTTTAATCCCACCAACCACTTCTTGTCAAAAACAAGCGATTTTATGTTGGCATTGTTCCTATTGGCTTGGATAGTGCAAATGTACTACTATTTCTATATTTTTCGCCCTTTTTTGCTCCAATTACCTATTCGCAACTCAAAACAACCCACAAACTTCGACGCGGGCGTTTCGGTAATTATTTGTGCCAAAAACGAGGCTCATAATTTAGTAACTAATTTAAGGAGTATTCTTACCCAAGATTATCCCAATTTTGAGGTGATTGTGGTTGACGACAACTCTACTGACAACACTGCCAACATATTAGCCGATTTTGTAGCACAATATTCGCATTTGCGCATTCTTTCGACCAAAAAATTTGACTCAAAAGCACAAGGAAAGAAAAAAGCGCTAACAAATGGCATTATGTTTGCAGCATACGATATTGTGTTGTTGACCGATGCCGATTGCTATGCCAATAGCGACCAATGGCTACAGCTAATGGTAGCGCCTTTTGTGCGTTCGGAAGTCGACATTGTGTTGGGAGTTAGTCCATATTTGCCAACTGCTACATCGCATTGGCTTAACACTATCATACAATACGAAACAGCCTATACCGCACTCCAATACCTTAGCTTTGCTCATTGCGGTTTTGCTTATATGGGTGTGGGACGCAATTTGGCATATCGAAAAAAACTATTTTACGAACAAATAGGTTTTCAAACACACCAACACATCGCCTCGGGCGACGATGACCTATTTATTGGAACTGCCGCCACTACTACCAATACTGTTTGGGTTGCTTCCTCCGATGCCTTATGTTTGACACCACCGCCACTTACTTGGCAGGCATGGGTCAAACAGAAAAAACGCCACCTTAGCACAGCTCGCCACTACCGTTTGTCACATCAAATCCGTTTAACGCTACTATCTGCCAGCCATTTGTGGCTATACCTTAGTGCCATTATCAGCCTTTTGACCTTGCCCACACCCCAAGTTAGCCTTATAGCTATTCTTTTATGCCTTCGTTATGGCTTTCAGGTGTGGTATTTCCCACGCCTAATCGTCCTGCAAATGCACCTAACAGCCCGTCAGTATGTTCTTGCTGATGTGGTTTTTGTGGGTTATTATTTATTTTTCTTGCCAATACTAATTGCAAACCAATCACCGAAATGGAAGTAGACAACTATCTAATCTATATAACAGGGCTTGTAGAAGATTTTCGAACGGGTGAACCTGTTGTTGATGCCAATATTTATTTAAAATCTGATAGGACAAACAGCACTTTCTCCAACGAGCAAGGGCGTTTTGCCTTAGAGGTTTTATATGAATCAGCACTAAATACCGAGGATATTTTAATCATCACAAGTTCTGGCTATGAGCGCTATGTGCAGCATATTGAATTGGTAGATGGTAATCTTGATGTAGAAATCCATCTCAAAAAACGCATCAACAAAGCCGAACACAATCAGAGTGACAATGAACTCATAGAGGCAGCACTGGGAGGCGACCAACGGGCATACTCGCGTCTATTAGACCGCTATCGTGATTCTTTGTTTTTTATGATACAAAAAATGGTCAATAACCGAACCGATGCCGACGACCTCACAATGGAAGCCTTTTCACGTGCATTTAGCCGTTTAGATGCTTTCAATCCCAAACAAGCGGCTTTTAGTACATGGTTATATACCATTGCCATTAACCGTTGCATCGATTTTACCAGAGCCAAACGCTTAGAAACTTTTTCTTTGGACGCTCCCACCGAAGACGACAACGAATTGCGCCAAATGCACAGTATCCAAGCCAATATGCTCGACCCCGAAGAAACCATTATCCGCGACCAACGCATCAAGTTGGTCAGCAATGTTATTGGTCACTTGGAAGTTCGTTATCGAAAACTTATCGAAATGCGCTATCTTCATGATATGCAATACGACGAAATTGCCAAAGCCCTAAATATGCCGCTTGGAACTGTAAAGGCGCAATTGCACCGTGCCAAAAGTTTGTTAGCCAATATGTTACAACCCGGTTTAGACAAAATATAAATCCCGCTGAAGTATAAATTTTGTGCGTCTGTGCTATAATTAATAAGCACAGACGCACATTTTTTGTGTATTACAAGGCAGCATTATTGCCAAAGAAGAATGGACTTGTTTTGCAATAACAAAGCATCAACTACATATTTTTAATGATTTCTTTCGCAAAACCAGAACAACTCACTTCTGTTGCACCTTCGGTAAGGCGTGCAAAATCATAAGTCACAGTTTTGGCTTTGATAGCAGCGGTCAGACCATTGACAATCAAATCGGCTACTTCGTTCCAGCCCATATATTGGAACATGATTACACCCGAAAGAATAACAGAACTTGGATTTACTTTGTCCATGCCTGCATATTTGGGAGCTGTTCCGTGTGTGGCTTCAAAAACTGCATGACCCGTTTCGTAGTTGATGTTGGCACCCGGAGCAATACCAATACCACCCACCAAAGCTGCCAAAGCATCAGAAATATAGTCACCATTGAGGTTCATGGTGGCGATAACCGAATACTCTTGGGGACGCAATTGGATTTGTTGTAAGAAGTTGTCGGCAATCATGTCTTTTACAATGATTTTGCCGGCTGCAATAGCTTCTTTTTGGGCTTGTTCGGCGGCGGCACTACCTTTTTCGGCAACAATACGGTCATATTGCGCCCAAGTAAAGGTTTGGTCTCCAAATTCTTTTTCTGCTAATTCATAACCCCAATTTTTGAAAGCTCCTTCTGTAAATTTCATGATATTACCTTTATGAACCAATGTCACCGAAGGTAATTTGTTATCTACAGCATATTTCAAAGCCGCACGCACCAAACGGGTTGTGCCTTCCAACGAAATAGGTTTGATGCCCAAAGAAGAAGTTTCGGGAAAACGAATTTTTTTAACCCCTAATTCGTTTTGCAAGAAATCTAACAATTTTTTCACTTCTACAGTACCCATCATATACTCGATACCGGCATAAATATCTTCCGTATTTTCGCGGAAAATAACCATGTCAACTTTTTCGGGCGTGCGCGAAGGAGAAGGCACTCCATCAAAATAACGAACAGGACGCAGACAAGTATAGAGGTCTAATTGTTGGCGCAATGCCACATTCAACGAACGAATACCACCACCTACTGGTGTGGTCAAAGGACCTTTGATAGCAAATAAGTATTCGTTAATAACGTCCAAAGTTGCTTGAGGCAACCATTCGCCTGTTTGGTTAAAGGCTTTCTCGCCCGCCAAAACTTCGCGCCAAACAATTTTGCGCGAATCGCCATACGCTTTGGCTACTGCTGCATCAAATACCATTTGAGAAGCAGGCCAAATATCTATACCTGTACCATCGCCCTCGATATAAGGAATAACAGGATGATTAGGAACAACTAACTTACCGTCTTTAATGTGAATTTTTTCACCACTCATAGCGATAAAATTTTATGGATTTATTGAATTTTGTCGCAAAGGTACAAATTTTAATTCATTTATTTCCTTTTGATCGGCAAAACATGCGATATTTTGGATAAGTAGGGCTTAAATCATGCGTTTTTCTGTTGCTGCCACTTGCTTGCTAACTATTTGGGCTTGTTGTAGTTTCCAAAGATAATAGAACTGAACTTCTTGGTTATTCGACCTAAAATTTTAGGTGTTTGACCTAAACTTTTACGTCCCTCCACGTAAAATTTTAGGTATGTGACCTAAACTTTTACGTCCCTCCACGTAAAATTTTAGGTGTTTGACCTAAACTTTTAGGTGCTTGACCTAAACTTTTAGGTTCTCAGCTATTGTGGTTACTCTTATGAAAGTTCAACAAGATGATATTATTCAACAGTTTGACAATATTATACCACTTTTTCAAGGTTTTATCCATTATTTTGTATTAGATATTGTCTAACATTGCGTCGGTTTTTCAGCATTTTTGTTTTTTTATGGTCTATAAAGCTATCTAAATGATGTGCCTTTCTATGCCCAAAATGCCCTTTTGTATATAACTGAAAAACATCTCGATATAACTGAATCGGGATAGTGATTGGCGCGAATTGGTTTTGTCAAAGGATAAGGAAAATACTACCGAAAGGATATTTGCCTTTCTTGGTGGGATTTTTGTGTGCAATTATTGCTGTAATTGTTCACATTTTCGAAAGATTTGATACAATAGACGTAGCGTTTGGGTTGGTTATCAAAAAAAATCATAAAAAAATCGCTAAAAAAATAATTATACACAATAAAAAATGCCGTTCCTTCGTTAAAGCAACAACAATGAACAAAAAAAATAGAAAAATATTCAAGAATTTTTTTTTCAATGCAACCTTTTAGTTGTTTTGTACATCAATAGCAATATACAAACCTAATTTTTTTTATTTTTAAACCAATTTCCTATGCCAATTGACGATTTAGGTAATAAGCATTTCAGCTTACAAAACATGAGCGACATAGATGCTTACATTTCCGGTATCGAGGCTGTTGTTATGACAATAGCCCCTAACCTGACCGACGAAGAACGCCAGAAGTATGGCAGTATTAACGAGCAAAACAAGTTGCTGGTCAACAAAGTACATGACTATGCTAGTGTTTCGCCGCATTTGTGCAGTCCCGATGTAAATTGGGCAGAGTTTGAACGCGACTACCAAACGCGCCAATTTGTGGATACCCGCTTATTGCGTTTGGAGGGTATAATCAAGATGTTGAAGGATACGAAAACGGTACACGACTACGACAACTACCACGCCACGTTGATGGATTATGACCATGCTAAGTATAAAAGCGGCACCAATACGCCCGGTTATACTGAAAAAACTAAGGAATTATCCCAGTTTTTCCCTCGCACAGGCACAGCTTCTTCCAAAAAAGAAGATGATGTGGCTTAGACTCACAGCTTTGTAAACGTACAAACTGCCCGCTAATGAGCTTGTTCATTGGTGGGCAGTTTAGATTCTATATATAAAAACCATCGATACAAACTTAGTTTATGAAAAAGTTATGTTGAAGGCGTATGCCTATTTTTTGTTTTTGGGCAAATATAATAGTTTGAGGGGATTAGTAGATGATACCAGCCACTAATTTTGAGTGCCAGTTTTGGTGTAAAACTCCCAAAGATATTACCAGAAAAACATTAGATGAGTTTGAAAGCAAATTTTTGTTTGCTCTATAAGCATCAAGAAATGTAGGGTCTGTGATAGGGATTTCATATGTATTGCTACTGAAAGTAAAGGATAATCGCAACTTGGGATTAGGGTTGTCTGTATATACTTTTTCCACAACGCTAAAATTAACGACTTTAATCATTCTTAGAGAATTAGATAACAATCGTGTATTTTCAGGTGTTACTGCACCTCCTCTATTACCAAATAATGTTGTCTGTGAATTATCACATAGATTATTAAGGTTACTCAATGAAAATTTACCAACAATTTTTATTGCACCCGTGTTAAATAATACGTTTTCAGACTGATAACTGTCGGGTACGCTACTTGTTACCTCAATTTCTACTATATCAAGTAGACTAATGTGTAAAACAAGATGAGTAGGTACTTCTCCGTGTGCTGTTTCGCATACAGGGCGTATCCATTTAGGTTTTCCATTCTGCATAACAGGGCTACCATTTTCTAAAACTATTCCTGCTACACATCTGCCACCTTCTTTGTATGAATTAGCTAAACAAACAAACTGAGTTTTCATAGGTTTACTTTATGAGGTGGTGAATTTCAATATTATTAAAACGTGCCTTTAAATATTCTGCCAAAAGTCGGCGGTGGCATTTTTCGGGCGTGTGTTCACTACACAAAAGACAATTTTGGTGTAGGTCAGCTATGTTGATGGTATTACCAACTTTGCGAATATCCAATAGGTTAAGGTATTCGGGTTCATATTCTTCCCAAGTAATAATACCTTTTCTATATTTTTCAAGTAGCTCTTTGGTTGGGGCAAAGTCTATTTTATGCAAATAGCCCATATTACCTACTTCTTTCGCAAAAAAAGACAAATCATTGCCTTTGGCAAAACCCGATAGTTGAGAAGTGTTATTAATGCGGGTGTCCACAATTTTAACTACTTCATTTTTTTTCAAAAGTTCGAAAAACTTTTGTGCTGATTTATTGGTAAAACCAATGGTAAATAATTTAATCATAATTTTCTTGTTCTTGGGGTGTTTTAGAAGAGGGTGAATAAGCAATTTCTTTATTCCTAAGTTTGTAAGCAACTTTAAGTTGCTGTTCTAAACTTATGTCAGGCTCAAAAACAGAAGGTTTAGGAATTTTCTTGTCATATTTTTTCAAAAGTTGGTTTTCAAGTTGTGCATTTGTTTTTACGGTTTTATCTTTTAATATGTGCTTAACCTCAAAACCATCTTTTTCTAATGCTACCGAAATCATGGAAAATCTATGACAATCAAAAGGTTCACTTTCTGAACACATAAGGGCAATAGTGAAACCTTTGTCAAGTCCTTTCCAAAGTCTTTCCACACCATTTTTAAAGTTGTACGATTTTCTCACTTTGTCAAAATCTACTTTGCCCTCCTCGTCAAGTAAGTCGGGGTCTGTATGTCTTGCCCCAAATTCTTCGGCAAAGTGCATATAAACAACGTTATTCTTTTTCAATGAGTTAGATAAAGAGTCTTTGTTATATTGTGGGTTATGAGAACTCGCAGCAACACTTCTAACATCAACAATACAATTGATATTAAAATACTTAAGTAACTCAATGAAATAGTCGATTGGATGAGTGGAATGTCCAATAGTATAAATTTTGTTTATCATAGTTTTGCTATTTATAAAAAATACTATTTCTTTCTTCCAAAGGAGAAAGGTAACAAATTCAGGAGCAAAGATACAAATTTTTCCTTTTTTTGACAAATGTGAAGCAATTTTCTTGAAAAAAGTAACAATTTCCTAATAAAATTCCCTCTCTTCCCGAAGCCAAAACCTTCGGGAAGAGAGGGAGGGTTATTTACAAAGTTGTGCTAATACCTGTTTATTTTGATAATGACATTAAAAAGTAGTTTTAGCTTGTGTTGTTCTAAAAAAATGACAAATGCCTGATATTTGATAATGACAATCTGATAAGTACCTTATCAAGGCGTTATTTGTTATTATCCAAACAACCCAATTAGCTGACAAGATATTACCAGCTCAAAATAATAAAAACCCCGACGGGGTGACACGTTTATAGCCTCAAAACAATAGAATAATTAACATAAACCCCGATGGGGTGACACGGGTGACACATTATTCGACAAAACATGACATCATTTCACCCCGTCGGGGTTTATGCCTTTTTTGTTCCGTTTTTTTTGCTATAAACCTATCACCCTTTCAGGGTTTATTTAAATACTTTCGCATCGTTGCTATTTTCAGAAATACCACTTAATAATGTCGCTATCAAAGTGCGCCAAATATTTCAGTGAGCGCGCCAAATATTCCCGTGAGCGCGCTAAACATTTCCGTCAGCGCGCCAAACATTTCCGTCAGCGCGCCAAACATTTCCGTCAGAGCGCCAAATATTCCCGTGAGCGCGCCAAACATTTCCGTGAGTGCGCCAAATATTCCCGTGAGTGCGCCAAATCTTCCCGTGAGCGCGCCAAATATTCCCGTGAGTGCGCCAAACATTTCCGTGAGCGCGCCAAATCTTCCCGTGAGTGCGCCAAATCTTCCCGTGAGCGCGCCAAATCTTCCCGTGAGCGCGCCAAATATTCCCGTGAGCGCGCCAAATGGGTTTGTGCGCACGCAATTACTTTGGGGAGTGCGCCAAACATTTCCGTGAGCGCGCCAAACATTTCCGTGAGCGCGCCAAACATTTCCGTCAGCGCGCCAAATGGGTTTGTGCGCACGCAATTACTTTGGGGAGTGCGCCAAATTGCTTCGGGAGTGCGCCAAATCCTTATGGGAGTGCGCCAGATGCACTTGTGGGTAGCGCAAAACAGCTTGTAATGCGCACAAGTGCATCTGGCGCACGTACATTTAGCTTGTGCGCGGAGTAAAATTATAGCATAAACCTTCGATTCTGTTGAATAAATGCTTAATGCTATAAAAAATCAGCCGTTTTTCTATGTTTTTAGCAATAATTTTTACATTTTGATAAGAGCCTCAATCTTTTTTCAGTTAATACTATCAGTTGTTTGTTTCTCCGTAAGGCAAGGCTTAAACCCTGCATTACGGAGGTTTCACCATTACAGACCAACAAAAAAACACCCAAACTCTTTGCCAATACCCACAAAAACACTACCTTTACGCGGCTAATTTACAATTAAACACAGTTTTATTATGAAAACAAAACACTTTTTTACGATTTTGGTAGCGCTGTATAGCATAATGACTGCTACCTTGACTGTTAATGCGCAAACTGCTTTTGGTGAGCAGCAACTTATTGAATATACCGAGGCAGATGGAGCCAGAGATGTTCATGCCGCCGATTTAGATGGTGATGGAGATATAGATGTATTGTCGGCTTCTTATTTGGATAATAAAATAGCTTGGTATGAAAACGATGGCAGCGGTAACTTTGGTATACAACAAATTATTACAACAACTGCTGATAACGCACAATCTGTATATGCAGCTGATTTGGATAATGATGGAGATGTAGACATACTATCTGCTTCTTCTAACAAAATAGCCTGGTACGAAAACGATGGCAGCGGTAACTTTGGTGTGCAGCAAATTATTACAATAGATGTTATTAGTGGGAGGTCTGTTTATGCCGCTGATTTAGATAATGATGGTGATATAGATGTGTTATCGGCTTCTGCTGGTGATGACAAAATAGCTTGGTATGAAAACGATGGCAGCGGTAACTTTGGTATACAACAAATTATTACAACAACTGCTGATAACGCCCATTCTGTTTATGTCGCTGATTTGGATAATGATGGTGATATAGATGTTTTATCAGCTTCTTATGATGATAACAAAATAGCATGGTACGAAAACGATGGCAGCGGCAACTTTGGCACTCAACAAACTATTACAATGGCTGCCGATGGTGCCTATTCTGTCTATGTAGCTGATTTAGACAATGATGGGGATATGGATGTATTGTCAGCTTCTCGCTGGGATAACAAAATAGCCTGGTACGAAAACGATGGTAGCGGTAACTTTGGTGTACAGCAAATCATTACAACAAATGCCGATGATGCAATATCTGTCTATGCCGCCGATTTAGATAATGATGGTGATGTAGATGTATTGTCGGCTTCAGAGTATGATAACAAAATAGCATGGTACAAAAATGATGGTGGTGGTGACTTTGGATTGCAGCAAATTATAACAACAATTGCTAATGGTGCGTGGTCTGTCTATGCAGCTGATTTAGACAATAATGGGGATATGGATGTTTTATCGGCTTCTTCTCATGATGACAAAATAGCATGGTACAAAAACAACGGTAGCGGTAACTTTGGAGAACAGCAAATCATTACAATGACTACTAATTATCCTGTATCTGTTTATGCCACCGATTTGGACAATGACGGAGATATAGATGTATTGTCTGCTTCTCAAAATGACAATAAAATAGCATGGTACAAAAACAACGGTAGCGGTAACTTTGGAGAACAGCAAATTATTACAACAGAAGCATATGGAGCAAATTCTGTGTATGCTGCCGATTTAGATGGTGATGGATATGCAGATGTATTATCTGCCTCTATCAGCGATGATAAAATAGCTTGGTATAAAAATAGTGGGGGTGGTAACTTTGGCGAGCAGCAAATTATTAGCTCAATTGCCGATGGAGCTGCCAACGTCTATGCCTCCGATTTAGACGGTGATGACGATTTAGACGTATTATCGGCTTCTGCTTATGATGACAAAATAGTATGGTATGAAAATGATGGTAGTGGGAACTTTGGAGAGCAACAAGCTATTGCTTTTGCTGATGGTGCCATCGATGTTCATACTGCCGATTTAGACAATGATGGGGCTATGGACATTTTGTCGGCTTCATATGATGATGACAAAATAGCGTGGTATAAAACGGATAGCAATGGCAATTTTGTCGAGCAACAAGTCATTACAACATCTGCTAATGGTGCTTTATCTGCCGCCGATGGTGCTTGGGCAGTAGATGCTGCTGATTTGGATAATGATGGAGATGCAGATGTATTGTCGGCTTCATATGATGATGACAAAATAGCGTGGTATGAAAATGATGGTAGTGGGAACTTTGGTACCCAGCAAATCATTACAACTGAGGTAGATAAAGCACGTTCTGTTTATGCTGTTGATTTAGACAACGATGGAGATATAGACATATTATCAATTTCTCAAAATGACGGCAAAGTAGCGTGGTATGAAAACGGTGGTAATGGTAACTTTGGAACACAGCAGCTTATAGCAATAACGATAACTCCTTTGTTTGTGTATGCTGTTGATTTAGACAATGATGGCAATGCAGATGTATTGCATAGCAATGGCAATGAAATAGCATGGCACAAGAATCTATTAAATAACCCTCACCTTAGCGGTACTATTTTCTATGATACCAATCAAAATGGCACAATGGATAATGGTGAATTTGGTTTAAGCAATCAAAATATCACTCTTACACCCAATCCCGCCTATTCTTATGCTAACAATAATGGCGAGTTTGGGTTCTACTCTGAAACGGCAGGCACTTATACCCTCTCCTACAATGTTCCTAACGGCTGGACAGCTACTACCCCAACAACCCAGATAATTACTATTGGTGATGGTGAGTTTAGTACTAATAATAACTTTGGCATCTATCCTGCTACATTTTTTACTGATGTACAACCTTATATCACTTCGGGTATTAACCGCTGCAATTGGACAGTGCCATACTACCTAACGGTCATCAACGAAGGCACAACCATAAGTCCTGTAAGTGTGGTATCCCTAAATCCTGATGAACGTTTGACCTACGTAAATGCTAATCCAGCACCAGACTCCATTGATACGCAAGGTAATTTGTATTGGCACATCTATAACCTATTGCCCACCCAACAGCAACAATATATTATTGACTTTCAAATGCCTGATTTTTCTGCTATGGGAGATACCCTCTCTACTGTAGCGGCTGTTTACACGTATGACAACAATAGCGAACTGATAGATTATCGCGGCTTTGGGTATCGGACAACAGTGGTGTGCAGCTATGATCCCAACGACAAACAAGTAACGCCTTTGGGTATTAGTGAGCAAAACTATACCCTTATCAATGACGATGAATTG
>JAEUUX010000057.1 GCA_016787295.1 Chitinophagales bacterium | reverse complement strand
GAAAAGTATGAAAATGCAACAACAAAAGTAACTATAAAAACCAATTTAACCAAGAGCGAAAGCAACATTTTTCACTTTTCGTTGCTCACTTTTAGTTTTATTGGTCACAATCCATTCTGATAGTGGAAAAGGGTTGCTACTTTACCATTGTGCAAAATGAAATTAAAACGTTGAAAAGTCACAATCCATTCTGATAGTGGAAAAGGGTTGCTACAGCAATTTTGAACAACCTGTGGGGTCGGGTTGTTCAGTCACAATCCATTCTGATAGTGGAAAAGGGTTGCTACTGTAATAGGCTTAGGAACATTAGGTTCGTCCGTAGCGTCACAATCCATTCTGATAGTGGAAAAGGGTTGCTACAAAATGTATATCAGTTGCAACCGTCAAGGGCAATTTGGTCACAATCCATTCTGATAGTGGAAAAGGGTTGCTACTCAAACTGAAACAAATGAATAATAATGGAAGTAAAAATGTCACAATCCATTCTGATAGTGGAAAAGGGTTGCTACCCAGTTGGTCCTGGGGGATATGTAATCTCATCTTACGGGTCACAATCCATTCTGATAGTGGAAAAGGGTTGCTACTTTCCCCTGTGTGGTTGGGGATTTCTACAACTTTACGTCACAATCCATTCTGATAGTGGAAAAGGGTTGCTACTGTTCACAAAAACCTTAACAGAATGAAAAGAAAAGCGTCACAATCCATTCTGATAGTGGAAAAGGGTTGCTACTTGAGCATAGGCACAACGTCGTGGCTGCCTAATACGCCGTCACAATCCATTCTGATAGTGGAAAAGGGTTGCTACGTGAAGTGTGGTAAAGTATCCAAATGGATTAATGTGTGTCACAATCCATTCTGATAGTGGAAAAGGGTTGCTACGGCGCCGTTTGTGAAACAGTCGAAAAACAAGACTATGGTCACAATCCATTCTGATAGTGGAAAAGGGTTGCTACTGTTATAAACTGTCATATTGGGCTTCTTCTATCCATCGTCACAATCCATTCTGATAGTGGAAAAGGGTTGCTACATCTGTTGAAAAAAACAGATGCAAAAAATAAGATTGACGTCACAATCCATTCTGATAGTGGAAAAGGGTTGCTACTGATATTGAGCATATCAAAGATGTCATGCAACTTCTGTCACAATCCATTCTGATAGTGGAAAAGGGTTGCTACGGTGAACATTAGTGTTCGCCTACAGCAAAACGGTTGGCTGTCACAATCCATTCTGATAGTGGAAAAGGGTTGCTACCTAAAAAAAAATAAATATCAATGAAAGGAATGATTGTCACAATCCATTCTGATAGTGGAAAAGGGTTGCTACTATGAATACGGGGCTTCGTATAATCACGAAGCTATGATGTCACAATCCATTCTGATAGTGGAAAAGGGTTGCTACGATTACAAAGTAGATAATCATTTTAATAGTCTTAGTAGTCACAATCCATTCTGATAGTGGAAAAGGGTTGCTACTGAAAGCATGTTAAGCCAAAGAGAGTTAATTAGTGTAGTCACAATCCATTCTGATAGTGGAAAAGGGTTGCTACAGAAGGTGAAAATTAGCATCCTAAAAGACATTACCGTCACAATCCATTCTGATAGTGGAAAAGGGTTGCTACAAATGTAGATTCTGTTATGCAACATTATTATGAACTGTCACAATCCATTCTGATAGTGGAAAAGGGTTGCTACGAAACTGTCACTACTGTTAATATGCAGGCTCGTGGTCACAATCCATTCTGATAGTGGAAAAGGGTTGCTACTATAGATTGCATTTTCGGTAACAATAGTTACCGCAAGGTCACAATCCATTCTGATAGTGGAAAAGGGTTGCTACATGAGGATTCCTCAAAAATTTTAATTTTATGTTAACAGTCACAATCCATTCTGATAGTGGAAAAGGGTTGCTACGGTATCCAACAAAAAGCGTTATTTCCCTTAATAAGGGTCACAATCCATTCTGATAGTGGAAAAGGGTTGCTACAAGGATTGCCTAAATACAATGGTATTGAACCATTTAAAGTCACAATCCATTCTGATAGTGGAAAAGGGTTGCTACAAAGAACTGCTTTCATTGCTCCTAACCTGTTAATTGTCACAATCCATTCTGATAGTGGAAAAGGGTTGCTACTAAAAACAATTATAATATTTTTTATGAAAATTAACGTCACAATCCATTCTGATAGTGGAAAAGGGTTGCTACCCATCCGGACAATTATATCAAATATCCAAATGTATTTGGCAGTCAGCCTTAGCAATGGCTGTTTAAAACCCAGTCTGCTATGTTTGTTTCGCACCTCGTAGCAACCCGGTGCAAAGGTACAAACAATTTTCATTTTTTGCGCCTTTGCCATGATATTTTTTTTTTGTATTATGCGTCTCCCTACTGTCATTATCAAATTCATAAAGAGAGAAGCAAGAGGCAGGCAACAAACTATGCTTTCTTGCGTTTTTTCTTAGGTGCGGCAAACAAACCAGCCGTATATTGTTCATACAAATCGAACAAAAATTCTATGCGTTTGGCTTCGGTGGCGAAAGGGGCATCGCGGTAGCATTTATCCACCGCTTTGTCTAAGGCTTCGTGGGCTTTGAGCAAGGCAGCGGGCATGGTGAGCGGGTCGTAGAGGTCGGCGAGGGTATTGCCTTTGGCTTGCTCCGCCGCCCGAATGTCTAAGACCGATTGAGCCGCTGTTGCTACTGCCAAACGCTTTTTTTCCTGTACCTCCTTCGGAAAAGGATAGTTGTTGTAGACAATGGTATTGCTATAGCGATAGTCAGATTTTAGTCTGCCACAGATATACTTAACCCAAGCCATGTGCATTTTGGAGGTTAGCATACCGAACAAATAAAGCGTGGCATTGGGTACAAATAAAGCGGCATTGCTTACTACTACATCTTTATTAAGATAGCCAAAAGGTATGTAATGTCGTTTTTCTGATGATACAGATGGAATAATAAGAGAATTGGCTTCGATATGGCGCGGTTCGTCAAACATATGCGGTATTGCTGCACCTTTGACAGTGGCTGCTTTTTTGCTTGCTAAACGAAATTTCCGTACATTGTCTACCCTTTTATATACTTCGGGCAGGTCGCGCAATTCTTTAGGTTCAATGTTTTCCAACCATAGACACCATCGAGTTTTACCATTGATAAATTCTTCTGACCCCATTATTTGCTTAAACCACTTTGCTGCTCTGGGTTCAATTGCTAGAAATTGTTGTTTTTCTTCGGTTGTAAACAAAAATTGTCCATTATCAACAGGTTTACTGCCAAATACCATTTTTTGCACATCACAAATAGGTTGTAGTCGGCTTCGGATAATCGTATTTCCTCCTTCAATCAGATAAGGCGAGATGTTTTTAACCAATTTTTCCTGTGCTTGTCCGCTAATGTCGGGATATTCATACAAATACTTTTCGCTTGGGTTGTCTTTGCCAAATCCCACAATAACACAATGCACAGCGGCAATACCTTTGGCTTCGTTGCTCCACTTAAAGGTTTGGTGGGCAAACTGAATTTTAATGCCATATTTGTTAAACAATTCGCCCCACAAAACACCTGTTTGTTCGCCTTGTGCAATGCTATTGGTGCTTACGAAGGCAACACGCGTAGCGGGCGATGTTTGGAGGTATTGGGCGGCTTTGAGATACCAACATGTCACATAATCCAAAACACCTGCTGCATTTATATCCACACAAATGCGTTCCATATCATTCTTTTGTTCTGCATTCTGGAGATGTTTACCCACAAAAGGCGGATTACCGATAATATAATCGATGTTCTTCGCCCAATTGGTTTGGAGGGCGTTGGTGCAATGTATGTTGGCGGCATCGTCAAGGGGAATGCTGGGTGTGGCAGTGCCAAACATGTCTAAGAACTTGGTATTGAGTTGGTGTTCGGTGAGCCACATGGCGATGGTAGCAATTCGGGCAGAGGTGGGGTCTAATTCATAGCCATAGAAATGGTGCAAGGGTATATTAGAAAGGTAGGCAGTGTTGAGGACTTGTTGGTTGCCTTGCAGTTGTGCAATAACCTGCATATCCAATAGGCGCAGTTCGCGGTAGGTGACGACCAAGAAGTTGCCACAGCCACAAGCAGGGTCTAAAAATCGGAGTTGGTTGATTTTTTGTCGGAAACGGAGCAACTTTTTATGGTCTCCTTTGCTGCTTTGCCATTCGGTTTTGAGTTGGTGGAGGAATAAGGGTTGCAGGAGTTTGAGGATATTGTTTTCGGACGTATAATGCGCCCCAAGGCTTCGACGTTCGTTGGGGTTCATAACGGCTTGGAAGAGCGAGCCAAAGATTTCGGGAGATATGCCCGACCAGTCATAGAGGCAGGCTTCGTACAAGGCTTGGAACACGCCCGCAGTGGTGGGCGGTGCCTGTGGCAGGGCTGTTTGGAACAAACTACCATTGACATAAGGAAACTTGGCGAGCTGTGGGCTGGTGTTTTTTCGTTCCTTATTGGGCGTATTCAGCACATCGAATAGGGCAACGAGTGCCTCTCCAAGTTCTTGCGGTTGCTGGCGGTAGGCATCGACGTAGTTGGTGAATAGCAAGGGTTCGAAGATATTGGTGTCTTCTGCAAACAAACAAAAAAGGATTTGGGAGAGAAAGATAGCGGCGTTTTCGGTGCTGTATCGGTGGAGTTCGAGGCTGTCGTGGACGGTGGCAATGCGTTGTGCTGCCTCTTGGTTGACTCTAATCTCTTGTTCTTCTAATTCTTTTTGGGCTTCGAGAAAAAAGGCAAAGTGATGTAGGTTGTCGGCAAATTCCAACAAAGGAAGGTCGCACTGCAATTGTGGCAGTAGGCGCACTTCGTTGGGTGCATCGGCAAGGCGGTAGAGTTTCATTCGTTTGAAGTTGGTGAGCAATACAAATTCGGGTCTGATATTGGGTTTCAGTCCGCGCACATAGTCGAGGGCTTGTGCGAGGGTGTTCTCCCAATTCTGTTCTTTATCCAAATGTCCCGATTTGGCTTCGATGAGCAGCTTGCCACGCCAAAAAAGGTCTGCCCTGCCTTTTTTACCCGACGAATAGCGCCGTGTGGGATATTCAAAGCGGGCAAGGGCATAGCGGTCGAGTTTAAAAACATCAAACAAAGCGTCCATAAACGTCTTCGCTTCGCCGTCTTCGTCTGTTTCGCCATGAAAACGGTGTGCAAAGCGGTCTGCCTTGTCTCTGATAGCTTGGCTTATGTGGGGCATGGGAAAAGTTTTTGTTTGGTAAGGTCTATTATATCGTTCTTTAAGCCACAAAGGTAGTTATTCTACGATTAGTTTCAAAGACAGCAAGTATAAAAAATGTTGGCTATTTTCATAACCAACAAAAATAGCCTAAAAATCATGCTTTAATCTTCTCTTTTTGTGCAACCATTGTTAGTTTGCCTCAATTTTGCTCGCTTTGATAAGGGCATTCTTGAGCAGCATGATAAGAATGGCTAACAAAAGATGCAATGACAATTTTGATAATAACCCTTCAATTAATACTGTCAGGTGTTTGCTTCTCCGTAGTGTTCCATTTTGCTTAAATAGTCCAATAGTAACACATTGATTTATTTGGGCGTTTCCCTGCGGGTCGGGCTGCTGCGGGCTTCGCTACGCTTGGTGCTGCGTTGCTCTCCGCACTGGCTAACGCCACCCTCCGCATCCCTAACGCGCTTCGCCATTCAAACAAAAATACCCTTATTTTTTCCGACACAATAGATAAAACGCAACAGTAGAGCGGGTTTAAACCCTACGCTTTGATAACGACATTAAAAAGTAGTTTTAGCTTGCGTTGTTCTAAAAAAATGACAAATGCCTGATATTTGATAATGACAATCTGATAAGTACCTTATCAAGGACTTATTTGTTATTATCCAAACAACCCAATTAGCTGACAAGATTACCAGTTCAAAATAATAAAACCCCGATGGGGTGACGCGTTTATAGCCCAGAAACAATAGAATAATTAACATAAACCCCGATGGGGTGACACATTATTCGACAAAACATGCCATCATTTCACCCCATCGGGGTTTATGCCTTTTTTTGTTCCGTTTTTTTTTGCTATAAACCTATCACCCTTTCAGGGTTTATTTAAATACTTTCTTATCGTTGCTATTTTCAGAAATATCACTTAATAATGTCGCTATCAAAGTTGTATTTCTACCAAACATCACTATAGCTTTTGCCGAATTTTCAAAAAAAAATGAAAATTAGCGTTCAAAATGGAAAAAAACAAAAAAAAATAACGACCTTTGAGCCAACATTATCCAATTATTATATTACGCCAAATGACCATTTCTTTTAAGCATAACAAATCAGTATTGTATGAAAAAACAATTAGACCACAGAGCAATCATTACCTATTGCTGTAGCTCATGGGTGCTACTATTGCTGTTTAGTGTTTCTTTAGCAGGACAAACAACAGCAACGTTCACAAAAGTGTATAACATCTTGCAAACCAACTGCGCAACTGCCTCTTGTCATGGTGCCACAAGCCCCAATCCTCTAAAGTTTTCGGGAACAGAACAAGACGTTTATGACCATTTAGTAAATGTTTTACCTACGAATGCTGCGGCACAACAACGTGGCGATAAATTGGTGAAACCGGGTTATCCTGACAACAGTTTTTTGGTGCGCAAAATGAATCATGGCTTGTATTCTCAGGCAGGATTATTAGCCAACGAAGGAAACAGTATGCCTCCTGTGTCGGCAATAAGTGCAAAGGATCGTGAATTGGTTCGTCAATGGATACTATATGGTGCGCCAATGACCGAAGCAATAGACAACGAATCAGCAATAGAAGAGTTTTACAATGGCGGAGGTTTGCCGCGCATCG
>JAEUUX010000028.1 GCA_016787295.1 Chitinophagales bacterium | reverse complement strand
TATCCAACAAATAGTGCACACCGCTTGGAGTATAGGATATGCCTACTTTTTTTTTATTACTTCCACTACTGCCTTAGCAGCTATTGGGGGTTCCTCTTCTATGGCGGTTTTGACCGTTTCTGCTTGCTCAACGGACAAGCGCGACCGCGCACCACCTTGCTGACTTGGCGTTAAATAGGTTTCTAAACCATTGTCCAAGTACGAATCTATATAATTAGAAATAGTGCGTTCATGTAAATTGAACATCAAAGATAAACTGTTCAAAGGCACTTGAGCATAAACACCCAATAAGATACCCGCTTTTTTGACAAGATAGGTATCTTTGCAGTATTTTTGGATATTCCCTAATGCTCTAAGTTCTGAATTCGTAAGCGTTACCATATTTTTTTTGTGGCAAAGATAAGGCTGTTTTGGGGATTTTAAAAACACTAATTTTTAAATATCTAAACAAAATTAAATCGCGCAATAATAATATAATTGAAAACCTGAACTGTTTTGACTATATTAATGCAAATCACTTCGCTATCGGACATTTTTTGTTTAAAAAATTTTTAGTATAAGGATTTGCGGTTAGGTGTTTTGTTTTGTTGTATTAATGCAAATCACTTCGCTATCGGACATTTTTTGTTTAAAAAAATTTTAGTGTAAGGATTTGCGGTTAGGTGTTTTGTTGTATTAATGCAAATCACTTCGCTATCGGACATTTTTTGTTTGAAAAAAAGGAGAATTTTAAACACTATCTTACAAAGGTAGTTATTTATCGGACTAAAAAGGTTGTTAATGTTGGTTTTTTGTACTTTTTTAGCTGATTTTTATTTTTTTTGAAAAATCTTGTTTTCTTGTGTCCAATACGCCCTATTATTGCATTATTAAGGTAGAGCAGTAAATAAAAACAATATAGGCTATTGAACAAGTTTTGCTATTTCTATAACAACACAAATAGGTTAAATCTTTTGTTCCCAAAATTCACAATTATTTTCATCTTAAAAATAAGCTTATATATGACTTTGGCAGAATACTATCCACAGTATTTCGAAGACTATTGCCAGCAATTTGGTAAGAAATATGCTGAACAACTTTCTCCCATAGATATCGAGTGCCATCTAACTCAAGTATTTTTAAAGTTCAATGATATTGAGGCTTCCAAAAAAAGTCTTGCCTATCTTTGGACGATGTGTAACAACAAGTTGATGGAAGTTTTACGCAAACCCGTTTATAAGTACGATTTGGATCAAATGGTACACTTTCTAAACAATGAGAGCGCGAATTCTCCTTCGTCTATCACTTCCAGATTCAAAGAACAACAGCCCAACGAACTCCAGAAAGAACGTTGGAAAGCATACGATAATGCTTGGAAATATTTGTGCGACGATTGTTATGCTGTGTTAGAAGCTCACAAACTCAATGGGGTCGAGCTAAAGGAACTTTGGGAAAAAAAAGAAAAATATCCCGCAGTATGGGATAAAATCAATTGTCCAAGCTATGAGGCTTTAGGAAAAAAACAACAAAGATGCTTCAGCGAACTTAAAGAAATTGCTAACAAATTGCTACAAAATCCACTTTCTATTATTTCTAAAAACAAAAAATGCCAATAATATGTCGTTCTCCTTTACCATTAAAGATATTCATCGCTATGCCAACAAAGAGTTTAGCGAACAAGAATTGCGCAATTTTGAACAGTACCTCGATGCTAATCCCGACTTTGCACAAGAAGTCGAGTTGGTGTTAATGGGTATGGCTCGTCAACGGCATCAACAGATGCTCGAATTGCGAAACAATCATGTCACTAAAAAAGAAACCCCCAGAGCTAATAATTTTATTTGGCTAAAAATAGCAGCCTCTGTTGTATTAATACTTAGTGTGGTTGGGATTATGAATCTTTTCTTGCGCGAAAAAGCACAATCACCAACTGAATTGGCTATGCAACATTGGAACAACACTCCAATCCCCCAAACTGAAGGTTTGCGCATGGGCAACGCACAAACCTCCGACCAAGCCAAAACTTTGCAAACTATCCAAAATTATGTGGCACAAAAAGAGTACACGCTGGCTTTAAACTTACTAACTACTGTTCCTATCAACAGTAAAATACTCGAACTGGAAGGTATTTGTTATATGGAAACAAAACAATATGACAAAGGCGTGGCTGATTTCCAGAAAATCATCGACAACCCAAATGCTGATAATAAGGATATAGCTCGCTGGCGACTGGCATTAGCTTATCTAATCATGCAACAAAATGATAAAGCCCAAACAACATTGCAAGAAATTGTCAATAATCAAGAACCCTATAGTCAAGAGGCTACCGTATTGCTTAATAATTTGCATTTGGTTAAAAAACAATAAGGACTTACTGCCTATTTAACAAGTATCTTGAGCATTTTAATATCATAAAAGAATAAAAACCACTCATGCTTGAATAGCAAATCGGCTTGTCTTCCTCTTTTGTGGAAAGACAAGCCGATTTGTCAGTATACACTCCCCAAAGTAGAAAAAAACAACTGCAAATGCTACATACTACAGAAAAAGCAGTATTTTTGTGCCAAAGAATCCTATTTTTCACCCACAAATTGCCTTGCCATTACCAAATATTTCTTAAACCGTCAGCGAAGCCTTGCTTGCTTCACCCTATCACTTGCCTTTTTCAATACCCTAAGCACCCTATTAGTCCCGCTTGTCCTCAGTAAATTCTACGAATTGGCGTGGCAGAGTGGTGGCGGCAGGGCGCAACTGCTCACCTACCTTCCCTTTTCGCCGCACAACATCGAGCAACTAAGCCTCTTTTTTGTGGCGCTTATCTTCTTGAAAGCAGCATTTACTTGGGGCGAAAAATATACTGCTGCCTTGCTTGGCGAACGTTTTGTGCAGCATTTGCGCCAACAACTCTTCTCCGCGCATTTGCAATATAGCCTCCATACACACCACCAGAAGCCTTTGGGCAGTTACCTTTTGCGTTATGGTGGTGATTTGTCTGCTGCTAAACAGTACCTCACCAAGGGTATTGTTTTGTTTTTCAAAGACACATTGCTCATCGTCCTTTCGCTAACATTATTACTAAGTTTATTACCTACTTTGGGAGGCATTGTAATAATAGTCTTGCTATTGTTTGGGGCAATGGTGATGTGGCTTAATCGACAGTTGCAGGACACTGTTGTACAGAAACGCAACCAGAAGGCTACACTCTTAGCCTTCGTCA
The DNA here is from genome assembly GCA_016787295.1 of Chitinophagales bacterium. Taxonomy (GTDB): domain Bacteria; phylum Bacteroidota; class Bacteroidia; order Chitinophagales; family UBA2359; genus JAEUUX01. The sequence continues at coordinate 19,478 of JAEUUX010000028.1, read as the reverse complement.
CGGCTCGCCTGCACCACTTTTTGACTATCAAAGTGTTTAATCGCGAACCCATTGAGCTTGACAAATTTGAGCAACGCAACACGAAACTATATGCTATCAATAAGCATTATTACCGCCGTTATGCCCTTATTGAGAGTCTTATTTCGTTCTTATCTTATTGTCTGTTGGGTATTGTGATGTATTATGCCTATCTTCATCGCAGCGAGCAAGGCAGTGTTTTTTTAGTTTATATTATGGTATTGGTGCAGCTGATGCCTATCTGGAGACGCATGATGCAGGTCAATAGGGTGTGGCAAACGGGGCGTATTTCTCTTCGCAAAATCCAAGAGCGCTTGTCTGCTGAACCGCAACGGCTCACTTCCGCTATTTTTGAGTATCAACAAGGGGCTATTCGTTGCGAAAATGTCTCTTTTTTCTATCCCAATACCCATAAAGGCATACAAAATTGCTCATTCAGCCTTACACAACACGGTATTTATCACCTCAAAGGCAATAAGGGAAGCGGACGAAGCACTCTTTTTCGACTATTGTTGCGACTCTACGAACCCACAGAAGGTAGTATCCTCATTGATGAACAAAACATTGCGAACATTGCTCCAAATGTTTTGCGAAAACACATCACCTACGTTGCACCCGAAGCACTACTGCTCGGTAATACCGTGTTTGAGGCAATATCATATAGCCGAAAAACAGAAAAACGCGCCAAAGCACAGAAACTATTAGATAAACTGCAAATTTCATTAGAGTTAGACCAAGCTATTGGCGACAGCGGTAAACATTTGGCGGGTAGCGAACAACAATTGTTGATGATAGTCCGAGCATGGCTCACCCGAAAGCCGATAATCCTTTTAGACGAAATTTTTGTGGGTTTGAGCAATGAACAAACGGCAGTAGTGGTATCTTTGTTGAAAAAAGCACGCAATGATAAAACTATCCTCATCGCTGCACAAAACCTACCACAGAATCTGCCTATTAACGGCACTATAGAATGGTAAATGGGAAACTGATGATGCCTATTAGCCAACTGCCAAATGCTTAACAATATCTACACCTATTAACACCCGTCCTGCTTAAAGGGCGGGTGTTTTGTTGATATTTTGTTGAGTGAAATAATATGGGTAATATGCAGGTGCAGATTATGTGTAGCATCGTGCTGGAGGCGATTTGCAGGTGCAGATTAGCTGTAGCATAGTGCTGGAGGCAATATGCAGGTGCAGATTACCGCTGGGAATGTGCCAGAAGCAATATGCACGTGCAAATTACCGCTGGGAATGTGCCAGAAGCAATATGCAGGTGCAGATTACCGCTGGGAATGTGCCAGAAGCAATATGCAGGTGCAGATTACCGCTGGGAATGTGCCAGAAGCAATATGCAGGTGCAAATTACCGCTGGGAACACGCCAGAAGCAATATGCAGGTGCAGATTACCGCTGGGAATGTGCCAGAAGCAATATGCACGTGCAGATTACCGCTGGGAATGTGCCAGAAGCAATATGCAGGTGCAGATTACCGCTGGGAATGTGCTGGAGGCAATTAACCCTTCGGGGGTTCAAAACCCCCGAAGGGTTGATGCCCAAACAAACCGCAATAAGGCAAAATGATAATAAAAATCGGTCAATGACAAAAAATAGCATACCCCAACGAAGTGAAATGATACCCTTGTCTGATGGCATAATGTCAGCCCTTTGGGGTTTTTGTTAATGGTTTTGTTGCTTGTTGCTATAATCGGGTCATTCTATTAGACTTGTTTGCAATTTGTAAAAATCGGCGTTCCACATTTAGTATTAATATGTAGCAATAAGGCTACAATGCAATGATTTTCTTTCAATGTTATTAGCAAAACAGTAATAAAAATTCCCTTAGAAGCAACATATCCCTATCAAGACCAACAAGCCATCACTTTTTCGCCCATTGTAGGCGGGCTATACGTTGGCTATATATGAACAAAAGCCTCCGTTTACAAACTGCAAACGGAGGCTTTATGTATGATGAAGATAAGATACAGCTTATTCGCCAAAAACTCTCACTTCGCCCTTAAACATTTTTTCACAACCCAATTCGGTATTTATCATGCTAAGAGAGAACTGGTAATTACCGGGCAATTCATAATAGTGTGCTGCATTGGGAGAATTTAATTGAGTGCCGTCGCCCATATCCCAAACAACTTGGTCATACACACCCGTCGAAAGGTTTCGCATACTTACCTCGTTGCCTGTCACACTATAGTCCAACTGCACATCAATTTCCTTGCATTCGGTATATGCCATTGGTGGATTAGCGGGATTGCCTTCAACAATAGTTAAGGCATATTGTTCTACATCGCTTAGGTCATCTCCTTCAATACTGATGAGCAATGCAGATGTACCTATTATTGCGTCAAAAGGAACATTGAGGTTAAGCAGAAAATCGCCATTACCTTCTCCTTCACTAATCAATTCTGTACTCTCAAACTCGCCATTGCCATTGTAATCTACCCAAACAATATAGGCAGCATAGCGATTGGTCGTAAAGCGCAACAAGTTTTCTTGTCCTTTATAGGCTATGAAATTCAACTCGTCGTTAATGCTATATGCCATTTCAGCTATGTTCTTACAACTTGTTTGATTTAGTGAAACAGAACTCAACCACAACGGCTCAATAATCGGCACAAAGTTCGTAGCCTTATAATCGGTAATAGTAATGTGGTAATCTTCGGTTTCGCCTTCGCCCGATGTACAAGCATCAACTTGGTTTTGTGTATTAAGGCTAATGCGCATCAGTGTTTCACCAATAGGGACATCTTTTGCGATATAGATGCTCGTATACAATTCATTGCCGTTGGTTTGAATTTGAAGCACTTGCTCTGTCACATTGTCAAATACTTTGTCATGGTTAAAGTCAATCCAAACAGCCCAGTGTTGTGGAGTTTCTATGTTCCAATAAGCAGTTTTGAAATGCACCGGTAGTTTTGTATTGCGTTCCACTTCTGCGGTCAACATGCTAAAGTCGGCATAACCATCATTAGAACCCGATTCATTAAGCATATCTCCAACTTCCACTTTGTCTATCCAGATGTGACTGGCATCGTTGCTTATGTCGCAAGCCGATTCGAAGGATAAAATGTCATATCCTTCTTGCGTGCCAGCACTATTGGTAGGCGTACTGAACGAAACTGCCGAAGAATAAGCACTGCTACCGCTGCTACAATTGCTGCGCACTTTCACTTCATATATAGAACCCGATACCAAACCTGTCAAGGATTTGGAAGTGGTGGTGCTGCTGGTCGATGACCACACCGTAGAAGTAGATAGACGGTATTGAATAGTGTAGTTGGTAGCACCGCTCACGGCTGTCCATGTAGCTGTTGCACCGCTGGTTGTAATACCCGATACTGTTAGACCTGTTGGGATGCTACAGCTTGTGGTGGCGGCGGCGGCAGTGGTAAAGCTCGTTGCAATGGAATAAGTACTATTGCCGCTGCTACATACGGTCATCACTTGCACACTATAGGTGCTACTGGCGGTGAGTCCGCTGAGAGTATAGCTTGCTGTGGTGCTATTGGCACTACTCCAAGTGGTGGCGGTTGCTAATTTGTATTGTATAGTATAGCTACTCGCTCCGCTGACGGCTGTCCATGTAGCTGTTGCACCATTGGCAGTAATACTGCTCACAGTCGGCGCGTTGGGAGTGCTACAAGTTGCAGTACTAAGGGTCGTAAAATTTGTAATGGCAGAATAGGTAGTGCCACAACTTGGCATTACTTTCACATTGTAGGTAGTGCCTGCTGTTAGTCCGCTCAAGGCTTTGTTGGCAGTGGTCGATGTAGTGCTTGACCACACCGTTGCTGTTGCCAATTTGTATTGGATAGTATAACTCGTTGCCCCTGTTATTGCGTTCCATGTAGCTGTTGCGCTGGTGGTGGCAATGTTGCTCATGCTTGGGGCATTGGGTGCGCTGCAATTGGTGGTGGTATTAGTAGTAGTGAAATTGACAACAGCCGAATAGTTAGCTCCACAATTAGCTTTGACCTTCACATTGTAGGTAGTGCCTGCTGTTAGTCCGCTCAAGGCTTTGTTGGCAGTAGTTGATGTGGTGCTTGACCACACGGTAGCTGTTGCTAATTTGTATTGGATAGTATAACTTGTAGCACTGCTGATAGCTGTCCAAGTTGCGGTGGCGCTGGTAGAAGTGATGCTACTCACTGCCACATTGGTAGGCACACCACAATCGGCAGGCGTTGTAAAGGTATAAACAGCGGCATAAGCACTATTACTGCTGGCACAACTTGCCATCACCTGCACATTGTATTGCGTACCGCTACTCAAGGAAGTAAGTAACTTGCTATTGGTAGACGAAGTGGTAGTTGTCCAAGTGGTGCTGGTGCTGGGTTTATATTGAATGGTATAGCTACTCGCTCCTGTTGTTGCCGTCCAAGTAAGATTAATAGAGTTGATAGTAAGCGAACTATTACCTACATTAGTCGGGATAGGACAAGAGGGAGCAAGGGTTGTGAAATTGACAACCGCCGAATAAGCGCTGGTACTGCTGGCACTACAATTGCTCATTACTTTCACATCGTAGGCAGTACTGGTGCTTAGACCTGTGAGGTTAAGGCTATTGCTGCTGCTGCTAACCGTTGTCCAAGTGGTGGAACTGCTGGGTTTGTACTGCACAGTATATCCGCTGGCAGCCGCACTATTGGCAGTCCAACCGATGGTAGCAGTAGTGCTGCCTATGGTACTTGCCGCTATGCTGGAAGGTGCATTACAAGTAGGTGTTGATGGCGTAGTGAAGTTGGTGCTTGTAGTATAAGCACTTTGGGTATTGCTACAGACCGCCTGTGTCTGTATATTATAGATGGTAAAAGCACTCAGCCCCGTAATTGTTTTGCTTGGAGTGGTGGTAGTAGTAGTTGTCCATACGCTTGATGTTGCGGGTTTGTAGCGAACATTATAGCTGTTAGCATTGGTCACACTTGCCCACGCAGCATCGGCAGTAGTGGGTTGTAGGTTGCTGGCAGTCAAGGAAGTAGGCGTATTGCAGGTAATTGGTGTGGCAGTTGTGAAGGCAAGGCTCGCACTGTAGCCGCTATTAGCATTATTAGTACAGTTGGTTTGCACTTTGAAGTCATAAGTGGTAGCACTTGTCAAGGCGCTCAATGCCAAGCTATTGCTATAGGCTGTTACGCTTGTCCATGTAGTAGCAGTGTTGGTTTTATATTGAACACTATAGCTTGCTACACCCGTAACGCTAGACCAATTGAGCGTGGCACTTGTGGTGCTAAGGTTACTGACGCTAAGGTTGCTGGGCATGCTACACGCACTATTAGTTGTTGCAGAAACAGTGGTCGTAAAGCTACTGGTGTTGCTCGAACAGTTGGTTGCAACTTGTACATCATAAGCCGAAGAAGCAGCCAAACCGCTGATAGTACTACTAAGGCTGGTGGTGCTGGCTAAGGTAGTCCAAGTGCTAACCGAACTAAGTTTGTAGCGAACAGTATAGTTAGCCGCACCCGAAGCAGCCGTCCAAGAGAGGGTCATGCTGTTGGCAGTAATGTTAGACAAAGCAGCATTAGTTGGCATAGGACAAGTGGGCGCAACAGTAGTGAACACATAACTGGTAGTATAACCGCTCGAACTGCTGGCACTACAATTGGTTTTTGCCTGAATTTCGTAGGAAGTACCTGCTTGTAAGCCTGCTAATTGATAGCTATTGGTGGTAGTTGTAATTTCTGATGACCATGTACCATTTTGAATGCGGTAACGGACCGTATAATTGCTCGCACCCGTAGCTGTTGTCCAACTGACTAATGCCGATGAAGTGGAGATATTGCTGGCACTGAATCCGGCTGGCGCACTGCAAGTAGCTTGTAGGGTGGTGAAGGTTTGAGAGGCACTATAGGCACTCACTACACCACTACCGCAGTCGCTGGCAATCTGAAATTCATACGTTGTACCACTTGACAAGTTGCTGGCATTGGTACTTGTAGTGGGTAAGCCATATACGACACTCCAAGTAGCACTTGTTGTAGGTTTTACACGTATATTGTACATGGTGGCAGTAGCACTACTCCCCCAGTTAAGGGTAGCGGTATTGGCAGTTACGCTGGCAGCGGCTAAACCTGTCGGAGCATTACAAGCCGTTGCAGCAGTGGTAAAGCTATAGGCAGATGATGCCACACTACAGCTTGCCGTCACGCGGAATTGATAGGTAGTATTGGCAATTAAGGTATTGACTGCCAAAGATGTTGCCGTAAGCGTTCCACCATTCGTCCAAGTAGCAGCACTAAGGGTTTTGTATTCTACTACATAATTAACAGCTCCCGATACGGCACCCCAAGACAAGGTAGCACCTGCGGCAGAGATATTCGTAGCGTTCAATCCCGAAGGCGCATTGCAAGTAGTAGCAGTACTATTGGTTGCAATAATAACGCTATAGTCTTCTATTTCGCCGTATGTATAGTTGGTACAAGGCAGGGGCAAATTCATATCGCCACTACCGACCCATTTCATAAAAACACGCATACGCGTCATGCCTTGTAGGGCAGAAGACGGGATAACGATGTTGCCATTGACTGTTGAGCTGGAAGCTGTAATGGCATCAAACGCCATTTCGTTAGCATCACCGAAGTCTCCGTCTTGATTATAGTCAATATAAACCCTCCAGTATTCGGCATAAGGGTAGCTTGGGAAGCCGGGCGTGAGCGAAAGGCTATAGCTACTGCCGGGCGAAACACTTGCGCTTTGACAAGTGGCATTGACATAGCCATTGTTGTTGCCCGATGTATTGCTGATGCCTCCGAAAGCAACACTTTGGATATATCCAAAAGCCGAAGAGGAAGTTTGTGTGCAATAGTTCTGGGGACCGCCTGCCATGGTTTGGAAGGTTTTGGTAAGGGAGTAAGGACTACTACCTCCGCTACAATTCGCCATTACCTCAAATTCATAGCTTTTACACGTGCTAATAGGTAAACTATATGAAGCCGTGCTTGATGTAGCATTGTTCCAAGTAGCAGCGCCCGTTTCGCGTGAGCGGATATTAAAAGAGACATTGCTTGGTCCGTTCCATGTCAATAGCGCTGTCGTGCCTGTGACACTTGCGCTCAGGTTGTAGGGTGTGATACAAGCGTTGGCAGGCATTGCACACACCAAAGCGTTTTGAATGTTCAAACGCCCCGCGCCAAGTTGTCCTACAAAACTGCTATTCGCACTATCAATATTGTCTGCTCCGTTGGATAAACAAGTGCGAATTTGGGTAGGAGTTAGCGCAGGATTGTTAGACAACATAAGTCCAATGGCACTTGCCACAACAGGAGTAGCCATAGAAGTACCACTTTTGATACCATAGTTGCTGGGACCCGTAGCCAAAATACCATGTATGATATTGCCGGGAGCAGCAATATCTACCCAAGAGCCATAGTTGGAATAACTTGCTTTGACATCAGATTGGTCAGTAGCAGCCACAGCAATAACATTGTCGTAGGCAGCGGGATAGAAAGGTATATTAACATTGGAGTTTCCTGCCGCTGCTACAAATACAATACCTTGCGCCTCTGCATTATTAATAATGTTCTGATAGGTATTAGAAGAAGAGGTGCCACCCCAAGACAAGCTAATCACATCGGCACCCGACGCAATAGCATATTGGATACCTTGCCAGCCGTGTGTAATCATTGTTGGACTGCCGCCGTCACTCGTGGCTTTGATGCCCATAACTTTGATGCCATAACCAATAGAGGAAAGCCCCAAGCCGTTGTTGGTACGAGCAGCTACAATACTCGCACAGTGCGAGCCATGCGCAAAAGAAGTGGCTGCTACCAAAGCCGCTGGTGGGTTGGGATTGTTGTCGCTGTCTGCTACATCATAGCCGTTAATGTCATCGATATAGCCATTGCTATCGTCATCTATATTGTTATTGGCAATTTCATTGGGATTAACCCACATATTCACGTCTTCGTGTTGGGTATACACTGCATCATCAACAACAGCTACCACAATACTGCCCGACCCCAAGCCTAAATCCCATGCTTGGTGGGCTTTCACTTTAGACAAATACCACAATGACCCATCATTTTCTTTGGGGTCATTAGGGTCTACCATAATGTATTCGGCTGGTACTTTTTCGGCATATTCTACTGCTCCTATAGCAGTTAAATTGCGCACCAATAAATCTGCATTGGCAGTAGCAGCAAAATCTATTTGGTAAGTATTTTGGAACGTTACCCCTTTTAATAGGGGAAAAGGACGAAATATGCGTTCTACCCCAAAGGTAGACAGCATATCACCCAAAAGAGGATAATGCAAGACTTTATCTCCTCTTTTGTATTCAGGCAAGACAAGATTGGCGTTATCTTTTATCTTTACATAGACTCTGCCCTCTTGATAAGCGGGCATACTGAGCATATCCGTAGCAATATTGGGGGATTGCGCAACGGCTTTGGTGTAGATGAAAGACAAAAGTAGCAAAGCGGATAAAAACCTAAAAGTATTCATAGGAAAAGAGTTTTTTAGTTCTAGTCGTAAAACAATAGAACGATACTATAATTAATTTTACGTTGCTGTGACAAATAAGTTGCATAAACGAACTACGTAAGACGTTTTGAATGCTTACTTGCATAGGGCAGTCATACAAAAGCATAAAAGCCTTTGCAAATAGCAAAAACCCAGCAACGTATTGTGTTTTTTTGTGCTATATAAAGTGCTTTAAATCAGCTAAATAGCTTTTGGAACAAATGAACAACTATACCAATGATGACAGGAATATGCCCGTAACCTGGATTTGTAATTTGAGTAAATGTTTTATTACTTGCACACTATATTTCTGAGACACAACGAAAAAAGAACAGAAATTGGAAACACTCTAAAGAAATTAGTGGCGTTTTTGCAAAACACTTGATAACTACAAAAAGATTTTCTACTTTTGCTGCCTAATTGATAGTTAGGCTATAGATGAGGCAGCAAACAATAAATCGATGGAATTTATAGCTAACTGCAATTGCCCTAAATAATAACACAAAAAAATAATGCCTTTATGCAATTTATTTGCAACCTTTTCGTTATTGCTATCGTCTTATGATAGTACTAATCAAATAAGCGTTCTTACATGGCAATCTTAATGCCAAATAGCCATTCTTTTGTTAACTTGCATAAACATATCGGGTATCTTATCACAATACCTCCTATCATCAGTACTTTCTTTTGCTTCATGTAAATTCCACATCTAAATTGAACGAATGAAACTGTTTTGCCAATGAAAAGAAATCTACTTATTACCTACTTTTTTATCAATCTTCTATGTATTCCACTACAACAATTATTAGCTCAAGGCAACAACTGCCAAAATGCAGACCCATTTTGTACGGATAGCGGAGCTTCGTTTCCCGCAGGTGTTAATACAGGCACAGCTCAAAGCGGTAATAACTATGGTTGCCTCCAAACCGAACCCAATCCTGCATGGTACTATCTCAAAATCCTTGACCCCGGAGCTATCCACATAGCAGAGACCAATTCAGGTAATACCGACATCGACTTTGCACTATGGGGACCCTATAATGACCTTCCTAGTGCCTTGAATGATTGTGGAAGTTTGCCCGCTCCCATCGACTGTAGCTATAGTCCCCAAGCCAACGAACAGATAGACATTCCCAATAGTTCGCAGCAAGGAGATGTATTTCTTTTATTGTTAACCAACTATGCCAATTCTCCTACCAATGTATTTGCGGATAAATTAAGCTCTGGAGGCGGTCCTGGTACTACCGACTGTACTATTATCAATAATTGTCCACCAGTGAATGCAACTGCGGCTGCCAATTCGCCCATCTGTACAGGAGGTTCTATCAACCTCGTAGGCACTTTGGATATTGCTGCTCCTGCGGGAACAACTTATGAATGGACAGGTCCCAATGGTTTTACGGCTAATCAGCCTAATGTCACTATCAACAACGCCACACCTGCCAACATTGGCACTTACTTGTTTAGCGCCACCGCCCCCAATGGCTGCGAATCCACTGTAGGACAAGTGAGTGTGCTGGTAGGACAACCTGTAGCTGTTCCGAGTAGCAATGCTCCGCTATGTCCGGGGCAGCAACTACAACTTTTTGGTAACTACACGCCCAGTACCCTCGCAGGAGTGACTTTTACTTGGACAACGCCTACTGGCACCACTTCCACCCAACAAAATCCCGTTGTAAACAACCCTGTGGCGGGTAATTATAGTTTAGTAGTGAACTACAACGGTTGCCAATCCAATCCCGTGAGCATCAATGTTACCATAGCAAACATTTCGCCCAATATCCAATCCCAAAATCCAACTTGCTCTAACCCTCCTTTCAATGGAGCCGTCCAAGTCAATCCTACTGGTGGTGGTTCGCCTTATTCCTACACATGGTCAGCCAATGCAGGTGTTTCCAATACCACAGACAATACAGCCTCCCAACTCGGCGCAGGTACTTATACGGTTACAATTACGGCTTCGTCGGGTTGTACAGCCGTAGCCTCCGCCACCTTGCAAGTTCCCCCATCACTAAATCTTATTGCAGCTACCCAAAATCCCACTTGTTTCAACGGAACGAATGGAGGCGCTAATGTTATTGCTTCAGGAGGAGCAGGAGGCTATACTTATACCTGGTCAAATGCTGCTACCAACAATCCCACAGGCAATCTTTCAGCTGGTACTTATACCGTAACAGTCAGCGATTCGGGCGGTTGTACTGCCTCAACAGCAGTTACTCTCAGCAATCCCGCTAACTTTTCGGTCAACATCGCACCCACTAACCCCAACTGTGCGGGTACTGCTACAGGTGCTGCCAATGCCAATGTAGCACCCGCAGGCAGTTATACCTACAGTTGGTCAAATGGTGCTGCCAGCAACCCTGCCAACAACATAGCAGCAGGGAATATCACCGTTACCGTTACCAATGCCAATGGTTGTACCAATACAGCCACCAATATCCTCACCGACCCCGCACAATTGTCTGTATCAGTTACCACACAAGCAGCAACTTGTTTTGGTGCCAATAATGGAGGCATACAAGCCACAGCAAATGGCGGAACTTCGCCCTATACTTTTGCATGGTCAGCACCCATCTCTTCTACAAACTTCCAAGTGGGTAATTTGGTAGCTGGCACTTATACAGTCACCGTCACCGACTTTAAAGGTTGTACCGCTACCGCAAATGGAACTATCAATCAACCTACTCAATTGGTAGCGAACGTAAATGGTACTTCTCCCACTTGTGCAGGCGGTACTAATGGCTTTACTTCTGCAACGGCTTCTGGTGGAACAACTCCCTATAGTTTTAGCTGGAGCAACACTATAAACGGAGCTAATAATATCAATGTTGGTGCCAGTACCTATACCATTACCATTACAGATAGTAATACTTGCACTGCCACCGCCTCTATTACCCTCAACAATCCTGCTGCCATTACTGCCAGCATTACGCCTTCCAATCCTTTATGTAATGGAGCTAATACAGGAACAGCCACTGCTTCTTCTAATGGTGCTGCTCCACTTTCTTTTGCATGGTCAAATGGTGATACGGGTAATACTGCTGATAACTTGTCAGCGGGTAGTATTAATGTCACAGTCACTGATGCAAACTCTTGTACTGCAACTGCGAACGGCAATATAGTGCAACCAACGGCAATTACTGCCAATGTAGCGACTACCAATGCGACTTGCAGTGGTGCGGCGAACGGCACTGCTACCGTCACGGCTTCTGGTGGTACTGGAACATTGACATACACTTGGTCAAACGGTGATGCTGGTACAACTGCTGATAATCTAAATGTAGGCAACATAACTGTCACTGTCACCGATGCGAATGCTTGTACCACAACCGCCGATGGAACAATAGCCGAACCCACACCTATCAGTGCAAACATCACAACAACAGATGCGACTTGCAACGGTGCGGCGAACGGCACTGCCACCGTCACGGCTTCTGGTGGTACTGGAACATTGACATACACTTGGTCAAATGGTGATGCTGGTACAACTGCTGATAATCTAAATGTAGGCAACGTAATTGTCACTGTCACCGATGCGAACGCTTGTACCACAACTGCCAACGGAACAATAGCCGAACCCACACCTATCAGTGCAAGCATCACAACAACAGATGCGACTTGCAATGGTGCGGCGAACGGCACTGCTACCGTCACGGCTTCTGGTGGTACTGGGACATTGACATACACTTGGTCAAACGGTGATGCTGGTACAACTGCTGATAATCTAAATGTAGGCAATGTAATTGTCACTGTCACTGATGCGAACGCTTGTACCACAACTGCCAATGGAACAATAGCCGAACCCATACCTATCAGTGCAAGTGTCACAACAACAGATGCGACTTGCAACGGTGCGGCGAACGGCACTGCTACCGTCACGGCTTCTGGTGGCACTGGAACATTGACATACACTTGGTCAAACGGTGATGCTGGTATAACTGCTGATAATCTAAATGTAGGCAATGTAATTGTCACTGTCACCGATGCGAACGCTTGTACCACAACCGCCAATGGAACAATAGCCGAACCCACACCTATCAGTGCAAGTGTCACAACAACAGATGCGACTTGCAATGGTGCGGCGAACGGCACTGCTACCGTCACGGCTTCTGGTGGCACTGGAACATTGACATACACTTGGTCAAACGGTGATGCTGGTACAACTGCCGATAATCTAAATGTAGGCAACATAATTGTCACTGTCACCGATGCGAATGCTTGTACCACAACTGCCGATGGAACAATAGCCGAACCCACACCTATCAGTGCGAGTGTCACAACAACAGATGCGACTTGCAACGGTGCGGCGAACGGCACTGCCACCGTCACGGCTTCTGGTGGTACTGGGACATTGACATACACTTGGTCAAACGGTGATGCTGGTACAACTGCCGATAATCTAAATGTAGGCAACATAACTGTCACTGTCACCGATGCGAATGCTTGTACCACAACTGCCAATGGAACAATAGCCGAACCAACTGCCTTAGTAGTCAATATCACACCTTCTACCTCTACATGCGGGCAAAGCAATGGATCTGCTACGGCTTCGGTAAGTGGAGGCACTCCTATCTATACTTACCAATGGTCGGCGGGTAATGGCAATGCTAATAGTGTAACTGCCTTAGCTTCGGGTGGCTATGTACTAACGGTTACAGATAGTAATGATTGCACAGCTACCCAAACGTTTGATATTGTAGATGCAGGCGCACCAACTATTGTAGTAAATACTGTCATTGATGCTACTTGTGGCGATGCTAATGGTAGCGCCAACCTTACTGCCTCGGGTGGACAAGGGGCATTAACATACACATGGTCTCCTGCCATAGCAGGTAGCACTAATGGTATAGTAAACAATGTGGTAGCAGGCAACTACACCTTGACGGTAGAAGATAGCAATGGTTGTCAAGCAGTAGAGACGATTACTATCAACGATACGCCCTCACCTCAATTGAGCGTTACTGATACGCAAAATGCAAGTTGTGGTGACAACAATGGTAGCGCTACAGTAGCAGTTACTGCGGGCGGAACAGGCAACTTTACCTATACTTGGTCTAATCCAAGTTTAAATGATAATCCAACTCCCACCAATTTAGCAGCAGGTACTTATAGCGTCACAGTTACCGATGCAGAAGGTTGTACAGATACTGCAAGTTTTACGCTATCCAATACTCTACCACCTGTTTTATCCCTCAATAGCAGTACAGATGCTGCTTGTGGGCAACCCAATGGAGCTATTGATGTAACAGTAACAGATGGTACAACTCCTTTTGGTTTTGTATGGTCAGCCAATGCCAACGGCGCAACTGCCGAAGATTTGAGCAATGTTAGTGGCGGTACTTATACGGTTACAGTCACAGATGCGTTTAATTGTAGCGCCAGCAGTTCATTTAGCATACAGAATCTTGCAGCACCCAATATTAGCATTATAGCCTTGCAAGATGCAAGTTGTGGTGATGCAAACGGAAGTGTAACCATCGCTTCGTCAGGTGGAACAGGTACAACCAATTTTGAGTGGAGTAACGCCCAAAATGGCGCTGATATAAGTAATTTATCTACGGATACTTATACTGTAACAGCTACCGACTCTAATGGTTGCACCGATACCGAAATCATAGTCATTGGCGATACACCTTTACCCGAATTAGCCATTCAAGCCAACAATACCGCTACTTGTTCCCAAGACAATGGCAGTGTGACATTAAGCACCTCTAACGGAACAGGTAATATGACTTATATATGGCAAGGTTTGTCAACCACTGGTCCCACAGCAACAGGTTTGGCACAAGGCAACTACCAAGTAACTGTCACCGACGCAGCAGGTTGTACAGATACCATTACAGTTACGGTCGACGACGCGCCTTCGCCTACTGTTAGTAGCATTACACCCACTTCGTCGACATGTGGTAATGCTAATGGACAAATAGTCGTTGTGGCTACAGGTGGCTCGGCTTTATCCTACGCATGGTCGGCAGCAGCCGTCGGCAATAGCGCCAATGCCAACAATTTAACCGCTAATACCTATACCGTAACAGTAAGCGATGCCAACAATTGTACGGCTACAGCTTCGGCGGTAGTAGACAATATCGCAGGTCCCAATTTACAAGTCACCAATATCACGCCTGATTTTTGCAACCAAAACAATGGAAGTATTTCGGTTAATGCCACCAATGGCACGCCTATCTATAGTTATACATGGTCAAACACAAGTATTGGCAATACCGATTCTCCAACCAATTTGGCTCAAGGCAATTATACCGTAACAGTAACAGATAACAACCAATGTACTGCTACCCTTACCGCAACTATTAATCCCACAGCAGGACCCACTTTGGCAGCTACAGGTGTGCAAGATGCGGCTTGCGGACAAGCTACGGGTAGCCTTAGTGTAACACCTTCGGGTGGCAACGGAACTTTTAGCTATCAATGGACTAATAATGTGGCGAGCAACAATTCGGCAATTAATTTGTTGGCAGGCACTTATACCATCACCGTCACCGATGGCAATAATTGTACAGCAACAACTACAGCAACAGTGAACGATTTAGCAGCACCCACTTTGACCATCAACAATAGCACCAATACGACTTGCGGTTTATCCAACGGAGCCATGAGTGTTAGTGTCAATGGAGGTGCAGGTGGCAATACCTTCCAATGGTCACATGACATTAGTGTTGTCAGCAATACAGCTAATAGTTTATCTGCTACTACTTATACCATTACTGTCACTGATGCGAACAACTGTAGTGCTACCACCAGCGCCACACTCACCGATTCGCCCGCGCAAACATTGAGCGAGGGAACTATTGTCAATGCAAATTGTGGGCAAAGCAATGGCTCGGCACAAGTGTTGGTCAATGGTGGAGCAACACCCTACAATTATTTATGGGATAATGGGCAAACGAATGCGACTGCAACCAATTTGGCAGCAAGCACATATACTGTCACTGTGACTGACAACAACCAATGTACAGCCGTATTGACCTTAGCGGTCACCAACTTGGGTGCGCCAACTATCACAGTCAATAACGTTACGGCTTCTACTTGTGGCAATAGTAATGGGGCTATAGACATTAGTGCTTCGGGCGGAACAGGAACTTTATCATATGCTTGGGATAATCAAGCTGTTACAGAGGATATTAACAATTTAGCAGCAGGAACGTATGGTGTGACGGTCACCGATTCGGGCAATTGTCAAGCTGTAGAAGCCATTGTTATCGATGATAATCCTTCACCAACGCTTACTTTGACAGGCATGACCACTGCAAGTTGTGGGCAAAATGATGGGTCTTTGACCGTTGCACCTACGGGCGGAAGCGGAACCATTGATTACCTTTGGAACAGCTCGCCTGCGCAAAACACACCCACAGCCACCAATTTAGCCACAGGTACTTATACTGTTACTATCACCGACGACAATAATTGTACCGCTACTTTGAGTGCAACCGTAGACCCTGCCGACGGTCCTGTGGTGGTGTTAAACCAAACTACTAATGCGACCTGTGGACAAGCCAATGGTTCGGTGAGTGTTGTAGCATCAGGTGGCGAAGCTCCCTTGAGCTATAGTTGGTCTAATGACAATGTGCTTAATTCACCTTCTAATATCAATTTGCCCACAGGTAACTATACTGTAACCGTTACGGACAATAACGGTTGTACGATTAGTTTAGTGGTGGAGGTTCCTACCGAAAATGGTCCTTCTGTGAGCATAAGTGACGTTACTGATGCGACTTGTGGAGAGGAGAATGGCGAATTAGTAGCGAGTGTTAGTGGTGGCGTTTCGCCTTATAGTTATAGTTGGTCGAACAATAGTAACAACAATTCTCCTACCAATAGCAACTTAGCCGTTGGGTCTTATATTGTTACCATTACGGATAACAACAATTGTATTGCTACAGCAAGTGGCACAATTAGCATGGCAAACGGACCTGCTATTAGCATAGATTCCATTATTCCTGAAACGTGTGGTTTAGATAATGGCGCTATCAGTATTACTGTAAATGGTGGTCTTGAACCATATACTATAGTATGGAATAATGGTGCAAATGGTGTCAATATCAGTAATTTGGATTGCAATAATAGTTATACTGTTACTGTAACAGATGCCAATGGTTGCACCCAAACTACTGAAGTTAGTGTGGCTTGCTTTGAATCTCCAACAGTAGCGGTCGATAACTTGGTCGCTACCACTTGTGGCGATGATAATGGACAAATTAGTGTTGTGCCAACAGGCGGAACAGGACAAATTGACTACCAATGGTCAGGTGGTATTGCTACCAATGCCAGCCAAGTCAACAATTTATCACCCGACACCTATACCGTAACTATTACGGACGACAACGGTTGTACTGCTACCACAAGCGGTACTATCGACCCAAGTAGTTCGCCCATTTTGAGCGAAGGGGCTATTGTAGCGGCGCATTGTGGTTTGGCAGATGGCTCGGCGAGTGTGAATGTGGTTGATGGCACAAGTCCTTATAATTTTGTGTGGGATAATACGCCACAAATAAGCTCGACCATCATCAACGTTTCGGCAGGCAGCTATCAAGTCACAGTGACTGATGCTATTGGTTGTATTGATGAACTCGGTTTGACGGTGGGCAACGCCAATGGTCCGACAGGTGTGGTTGTTGATGGGCAAGCCTTGTGTGGTGTGGCAGAAGGAAGTTTGACAGTTAATGTAAATGGTGGTATTACGCCCTATAGCTATAGCTGGGATACAAGTCCTGTGCAGACCGATGCCACAGCTATCAACCTATTCCCCGGCGATTATAGCGTGACCGTGACTGATGCGAGCGGTTGTACGTTTGTTGCCAATGGCACTGTAATAGGCAGTTTACCACCAACTGTTGTGAGTTGTGGAACAGTAACCGACAATAGTATCACATTTATATGGACAGCCGTAACAGGAGCTTCGGGATATAGTGTGAGTATCAACAATGGAACTGCTCAAAATGTGGGCAACATAACTACTTTTACGGTGAATGATTTAGATGAAGACGAAACCGTAACAATTAGCGTGGTGGTGTTGGGTGCGTCAATTTGTGGCGACGAAAGTGAACCCGCTACGGGTAGTTGTACTACATTGAATCCCGGTTGTCCGCCGCAACCTATCAATCTCAATGGTTTGATAACAACATATTGTGTCGATAATCCAGTTGTGGCGCTCAATTTCACGCCCGCAGGAGGAACATATAGCGGTTCGGGTGTTAGTGGCAACAACTTTAATCCCACGACAGCAGGTGTTGGGTCACACGAAATTAGTTATGTTTTTGTTACACCCGATGGCGAATGCAGCTATGATACGACTGTTACTGTGACTGTTGTTGCTTTGCCACAACCCGACTTTAGCTCCGAAGCTGGCGCGTGTGTGGGCGAATCAATGACCTTTACCTACACAGGAAGCGGCAATATTGACAGTTACGCATGGAATTTTGGCGGCATAACAGCCACAGGCGAAGGACCACACACCCAAAGTTTTGCGACAAGCGGCATGCCAACGGTTAGTCTATCTGTGATAGATAACAACGGTTGCGACAACCAAACGAGCCAAACGGTCACCATTTCACAAACCAATGCCACTATTCAAGCTGCTAATGTCAATATTTTGGTAGGCTCTACGACGGTATTAAATGTGAATGCCAATTCGTCGGGTGGCGGAGTTTTGACATATACTTGGTCTCCGAGTGATGTGGATTGCAACAATGCGAATTGTTCGAGTGTTCAGATAGCACCCATTGTAGCCACTACCTATACTGTTACAGTCACCGATGCTTTGGGTTGTTCGGCAACAGATAGTGAAACGGTGAATGTATATTACGAAAATTTGGTGGTGTTGCCGAATGCTTTCTCGCCGAATGATGATGATATTAACGCTGTTTTTGTTGCCAAAGGTCACAATATTAAGGAAATACACCTACAGGTGCGCGACCGTTGGGGACAGTTGGTCTATGAAAAAGAAGATGTAACAGACCTCAATACAGGTTGGGACGGCAAATACAACGACGGCAAAAGGGTTGAGTTGGGCGTATATGTCTATTATGCAAAAGTCATCTTTACGGACGATAGCGAAGAAACCGTGAAAGGCAATGTAACGGTTATTTATTAAACCTATACTAAATGACGGCTTTGTTCAAGAACAAGTTTTGGGCAAAGCCGTTGTTTTTTGATAAGGTATGTGTTCTATTTTTCGGAAAAAAGCTGTTTTTGCTGTAAAAAATAAGGATATTTTTGTTCGAATGGCGAAGCGCGTTAGGGATGCGGAGGGTGGCGTTAGCCAGTGCGGAGAGCAACGCAGCACCGAAGCAAAGCGAAGCCCATAGCAGCCCGACCCGCAGGGAAACGCCCAAATATCAATGTATTATTATCAGGCTATTTAACCAAAATGGAACAGTAGTATAAAAATATTTGGTGAATTGCGCAATAATTTGTACTTTTGCAGCGTTTTTATTGTCCAAATATGAATGACCCACGCGACACCTTTTGGAATGGAGCAATAGCTGCTATTGCTACCCCTATTGTATGCTATGCAATACTGCATGGTATAGGTTTGTTATTAGCTGCAACAGTATTAGAAAATTGGGGCGGTTTTACCGAAAAATTTAAAGTCATAGTAGGTATTTGTGGTAATTTTATTCCGTTTCAGATTTTTGTCAAACAAGAACGTGGTTATGCCATGCGTGGTTTGATGACCGTTAATTTTATACTGATTTTTGGAGGTATGTGGTATTTTCGCCGCGAATTGGGTATTTTAGGCTATTCTGTGGAATAGTTTTTGTTAATTTTTTGTTAAAAATGCAATAAAATACTTTTGGTAGCGTTATTTGCATAGTTTTTGTTTCATAAAATAGAGCCAAAGTATTTATGAAGCATATCAAGAGCAAATTCAGAAAAAATAAGTATGAATAGTTATTGGTTCAATTCAAACAAAATTATGCTAAAAAAATGCGCGGAAATGATGCAACTTTTTGGTTTTTTTTGCGTCTAATGT
>JAEUUX010000283.1 GCA_016787295.1 Chitinophagales bacterium | reverse complement strand
TACCGCATCATTTATGTGGACGACAGTATGCAGCCTGTTGGCGAATATAGCGACATTGTAAGCGTGGTTGTGGGTGGTGCTATGTAGTGGCATTCATCAATGCGTCCATAAACGGTAGTAAAAAAGAATCCTTCGAAAGTTCATTACTTTCGAAGGATTTTTGATTCTATATGCACAATCATTGCTATCGATGGGGTGGAGGTATAGGAAAAAAAGCGGGTACATTAAAAACATCAATACCCAAATCTATTTCACTATTCTATTTTATCTATTTTGTTGGAAAAAGCTGTTTTTGCGGTAAAAAAATAAGGGTATAAATGTTCGAATGGCGAAGCGCGTTAGGGATGCGGAGGGTGGCGTTAGCCAGTGCGTAGCTTGCGAAGCACCGTAGCGCAGCGAAGCCCGTAGCAGCCCGACCCGCAGGGAAACGCCCAAAAAAATCAATGTGTTATTATTGGATTATTTAAGCTAAAGGGACTGAAATCTGTTATGCAAAAAAACGCCGCAATAGGTTTTGTTGTACCTATTGCGGCATTTTCTATGCTTTTTCTGTAAAGATAACATACCGATATGCTATTATGCTATTTTTTTCGTGCCAAAACGCGTTCTACTGCTGCAACGATGTCTGTCGTATTAATGTGGTATTTGGTCATTAATTCTTCGGGTTGTCCGCTTTCGCCAAAGCTATCGTCCACTGCCACCATCTCCATCGGAACGGGCTGATGCAATGCCAATACTTGTGCTACTGCCTCACCCAAACCGCCATTGCGCTGATGCTCTTCGGCAGTCACCACACAAGCTGTTTTGCTAACAGAATGCAAGATAGCAGCCGTGTCCAAAGGTTTGATGGTGTGCATGTTAATGATTTCTACCGATATGCCTTTTGCTTCCAATTCGTCGGCTGCCAAAATAGCTCTCCACACCAAATGTCCGCAAGCAATGATGGTCACATCGCTACCTTCGTGCAGAATTTGGGCTTTGCCTATCTGAAAATCTTGGTCAGCAGCAGTAAAAATAGGTACTTTGGGTCTGCCAAATCGGAGATAAACAGGTCCTTCATAATCGGCAATAGCCATAGTCGCTAATTTGGTTTGCATATAGTCGCAAGGTACAATCACCGTCATATTGGGCAACATGCGCATCATACCCACATCTTCTAAAATTTGGTGTGTAGCGCCATCTTCGCCCAGCGTAACGCCTGCATGTGAGGCACAAATTTTGACATTTTTGTCCGAATAAGCAATGGACTGTCGTATTTGGTCATACACTCTACCGGTCGAGAAGTTGGCAAAAGTACCTGTATAGGGAATTTGTCCTCCAATGGTGAGTCCTGCTGCAATGCCCATCATATTGGCTTCGGCAATGCCTGTATTGTAAAAACGGTCGGGGAAATGTTTTTGAAATTTATCCATCTTAAGCGAACCCGTCAGGTCGGCGCATAAAGCTACCACATGCTCGTTTTGTTTGGCTACTTCCAACAGACCATCGCCAAAACCACTGCGGGTATCGCTCTGACCCGCAATAGCAAATTTTGATGAAACCATATTATTTGTATTATTTTTTGTGAAAACTTGGGCAAAGGTAATGCCTTTTAAGGAAATTTACTACTTTTGCGGCGTTTAAAGTGCGTTATACATGTCCAATAATCAAAAAAAATGCTTAATGTGGGTTATTATGTCATTCTTCCAACGTCAACAATGCTTATTTAGGCAGTTTTGTTGGTACTGTTGGCTATGCTATGCTTGTTTGTGCTTGTCGTCTGTGGCATCTGCACAAACCAACGATACCCTACAACAAAAATCCACACGCATACCTTTTCTCCAAAAAGCCGAGCAGGTTCATCGCGGACGGGCTTGCCTGATAAGCGTTGGTAGTGGTGTGGCATATGGAAGTACCATGACCGCTATCGGAAAAATATGGTATAGTCAGTACGAACAAAGCCGTTTTCATTTTTTTAATGACAATAGTGGTTGGCTGCAAATCGACAAAGTGGGTCACGCTTGGACTGCCTACAACCAAGCCTATTTGGGTGCTAATTTGTATGAATGGGCAGGTTATTCACCCCAAAAAGCTGCATGGATAGGTTTTGGTATTGCCAATGTGTTTCAAGGCGGCATCGAAGTTTTAGATGGTTTTTCGGTCGGTTGGGGTGCATCTTGGGGCGACATAGGGAGTAACTTTTTGGGAGCAAGTCTCCATCTGTCGCAAGCATTGTTGTGGCAGGAGCAGCGTATTTTGTTTAAATACAGCACGCATCAGCCGAAATATGGAAGCTACCCCTTGCAAGTGCAAGCGCGAGCAGAGGCTTTGTATGGTGGCAATTTTGCACAAAAATGGCTTAAAGACTATAATGCGCAGAGTTATTGGCTATCGGTCAATCCGTCGGCGTTTATGGGCAAAAACAAGGTTTTTCCTGCTTGGCTCAACCTTGCAGTAGGTTATAGTGCGGAGGATATGTTTGGTGCTGAATCCAATACATGGAAAAATCCCAACAATCCTGATATGACCTACGATTTTAGTGCCATACAGCGCTACAGACAATACTATTTGTCTTTTGATGTAGATTTTAGTCGCATCAAAATGCGCAGCCGATGGGTTAAAACGATTTTGAAAGGTATTAATTTTATCAAATTTCCTGCTCCTGCTTTGGAATGGAACACCAAAAGCGGTTTTAGGTTTCACCCCATTTATTGGTAAACCCATAAAAGGCTGCCACTACAATAAGTGGCAGCCTTTTGTTCTTCAAAAGCATCATTTATCGCACCCATTTTTGTGTGTATACTTGTTCAGCCGTAGCCAAATGCAAAAGATACATGCCTTTGGGCAAATCTGCTATGGATAGCGTATTAGTTTGATGTGTGTGGAGTTTTTGTTGGAATATCGTTTTGCCATTTAGGTCATAGATAGTCAATATGGCAGTAGCTTGTTGACTAAAAGGCACATCAATATGTAGCCAGCTATCACTTGGATTTGGATAAACCAAGACCGATTTGGGAGCTTCAAAAGCTATACCAACAGCTTCGGCATGTTGTTCAAAATAGAGCAAACCGCCTTGGTATGTCCCCACAACCATATCTAATAACCCATCGTTGTTGAGGTCAGCAAAAGCAGGTTTGCTGAAACTTGCTTTCCAGTCAGTCAAAATTTGGTTGGATACCAACGGGAAAGCAGCCGTAGGAGCAAGGTTGTTGGCAATGTCATCATACCAAAAAATCTTACCACTTTCGCTGCCCACATATAAGCGAAAACTATCGTTTTGGACGATAAGTTGGGGTGTAGCAAAACCTGTAGGTGAGCTAAGGGTGCGCACATCAACATTTCCAAAAGTATTGTCAACCATCTGAAAATTGGGCGTTTGAGCAGTGCCGTTGTTGTGATAATACTGCACAACGCCATTGTGGTTGCCCATCAATAGGTCGAGCAAACCATCTTGGTCTACATCTACCAACTGCGGCGAATTTTGTTGTGCAGCATCAATGCCCGCATATTGTTCTTGAAAAAGCACCATGACCGCCTCGCCATTCGTATTGGGTTGGTTGCGAAAGTAGTGGAGGTAACCGTCCAAGTCACCAAGCAACATATCTTTATCTCCATCACCATCTAAGTCGCCAAAGGTAGGAGAGAGGGCTAAACGCGAAAGTTGAAATTGTCCTTGCACGGCTGCCCAATTGTCACTTATCAGGCGAAAAGCGGGTGCGGTGGCTGTGCCAATGTTTTGATACAAAGCCAACTGACTGTGCAAAGTAGCAGCATCTTCGGCATCGTTATAACCTTGGTTGCCCACCACCAAATCTTGCAAGCCGTCATTGTTATAATCAAAAAAAGCAGGTTTGGCATTCCGATTTACATCAATCATATCGCGTACTAACCAATCATTTTGCACAAAGTGGAATTGTTGTGTGGCACTGCCATTATTCCTATAAAACCACACATTTTGGCTATGAATAGACTGTGTTCGGGCATTTGGAGCTACTAAAAGGTCATTTAAACCATCATAATCGGCATCAATAGAATAAGCGGCAGGGAAAATATACATATTAACTCCAAAATCGTAGGCAGGGAAATTGTCGTCTATGCTTGTGGTCAAAGCATTTTCGGGCGTTCCGTTGTTCATTGCCGCCACTATATTGTTGAACGAGATGTCACCCAGTAATAATTCCTTATCGGTATCATTATCCAAATCAATTGCCAACAAAGCCGACCCAGGGTGGCGCGTGCGCTCTTGTTCTACTATGTCGTTGGCAGTCAAAGGACTGTTGCTACCATCGCAATCGTTCAACAATAGTTCGTTAGTAATTCCGGGTTCAAAGAAATTGCCCCAACAATCGCTCGCCAAACTAAACTGCAAAGCCTCACACGGAAGACTATTACCCACGCTTTGGTTTTCGTAGTATTGTACCTTACCGCCTGCATCGTCAAACGATAAAATATCGATGTCGCCGTCGCTATTGATGTCGGCAATGGCAGGAACATCATAAACAGGCACGGTAATAGGTAGGTTCTCGGCACCATGCGTCAATGCTTCTTTGAGCAAAACAAAATGAGGGAGGTTGTTGTCTAATTGCAACTGAAAAACGCGTACTTGGTTGTCTGTTTGAGCAGTATAGAGATAAATAGCTTGGTCGCAAGCATCGCGCACCAACAAAGCCCAGTCGTGCAAATCATTCGGAAAACGTTTTTCTATTTCGATAGATTCTTGCAAAGCAGCAGTGCCATTGCGCAAAAAAACTAAGGGCGTATTGCTACCCCTATCAAAAACAAAAATATCTGCAATGCCATCGAAATTCAAATCGGCTTCTGAAAATTGGGGGTTGTTTAAACCGCCCGTCCAAGGCAAGGAGTAAGAGATATTGGCATTGTTTTGCACAGGCACTTCTGTGCGACGTACAAAGTTTTGCGCCATAATGGGCAAAAAACTATACCAGCATAGTGATAATAAAAGCCAACTGTTTTTCATATTGTTTAAATGGTTTCATTTTTAGGTGCTGCAAAGGTACGAAAAAAGGAAAGGATATGTTGCTATATAACAACATTTTGTTGGATAAATCATGGTAATCAGCTCGATAACTTGAGAGATGCTTAGAAATTTTGGTCGTGAACTTAAAAAATGGCAGAGGAAATTAAGAAATTTCCTCTGCCATCAATCTTATGGCACATTAACCCGAATGCTTTCAATGTTCTTTTCGTCGAATAACATAATACTCTTTGCTACCGTCAATATCGTTGCGTGGTATGGGGTCAATGGAATAGGCTTTCACCAAACTCAACACGCGTTTAGGTGCATCTTTGTGGACAGACCAGTATTCGAGCCAATCTACCCTTTCCACTTTGGCATCGTCAAGTATAGCATGTCTCAAATCGACGCGCCGCAAATCGGCATTGCGCAAATCGGCTCGTGTGAGGTTGGCATTTTGGAGGTTGGCATTGCGCAAGTCGGCACTTCGCAAATCGGCAGCGGTTAAGTCAGAAAAACTTAAATCGGTGTGGCGCAAAAAACTGTTGCGCATATCTGCACCATTAAGAGTAGCAAAATTGAGGCTGGAGCGTCGCATATCAGCAAGGCGTAAGTCGGCTTTACTCAGGTCGGCTCCTCTTAGTTGTGCGTCCAACAATTTTGCGCCCAACAAAGCTGTTTGTCGCAAATCGGCATTGCTCAAGTCTGTTTTGCTCATGTCAGCACTTTGCAAATTGGCATTGCGCATATCAACACTACTCAAATTAGCACCGCGTAAAATAGTGTTTGTTAGATTAGCTTTTTTTAAATCGCTATTAATAAGGTATGCTTGACTCATGTTTGCAAAGCTCAAGATACATTTGCTCAATTTGGCATTAATAAAATTGGCATTGACCAAGTTGGCACCCGTTAATTGGTAAGAATCTAAGTTTTGATATGCCAAAGTGAGTGGATAACAAACCTCTAAGGTTAGTATTCGCCACAGTTCTTGTATTTGTGAGCGAAGGTTGTGAGAATGTGGTTGAAGGTTTTTTTTAGGGTGCAGTAATTGCAGGCACAACCAATAACCATACATAACGCGCCTCATACGAACAGTAGGCGGCAGATAAACGTTAGATGTTTTGTTGGGAGTTTGGCACAAAAACTGTCGGCTCATGGCACTTTCCCAGAAAGACAATAAACGTTCTGCCACAAGATCCCTCTCAGGTGAGTCGTCCTCTACTATCAACTCGGATAGATATTGTTTGACCATTGATTCCTCTATCAAAATGTTTTGAGGAGCAAACAAATCACAACACAATGATAGACAAGCCTCGATGTCATCAATCAGATAAGTTTGGGAACGTCCTTTAATTTGCACTGCACACAACTCATCTTTGAACTGTTGCCAAATGTATTCAGCAGTCAGATACTCTTGTAATGATTTGTGCAAAAATTCGACAATGGCATATTTTTTAGAAAAAGGCTCACTATACGCCGCACGTCCATAACTAATAAGCATTAGCGCTTCGCCAAATTCGTTTTTGGAGTTGTTAGTTAGTTTTCTTAGCGTACTATTAGTTCGGCTTAGGTCTTGGATTTGTTTAGCAGTGATATAGGTGCGTTGGTTGGAGTACATGATAAAAGCGATTTGTTGTAACAACTCGCGCAACGATTCTTTCCCAATTCCCTCCATACCGAGCAAACGTTCTTCTTGGCTTTGTTCATCTGTGGTTTTGCACAATTGGTCAAATAAAGTTTCATACACTTTTGCTTTACTTGTTGTGGGGTCAATAGGGTGTTGTAAATCGG
The DNA here is from genome assembly GCA_016787295.1 of Chitinophagales bacterium. Taxonomy (GTDB): domain Bacteria; phylum Bacteroidota; class Bacteroidia; order Chitinophagales; family UBA2359; genus JAEUUX01. Next base: position 4,000 of record JAEUUX010000283.1, on the reverse strand, counting down.
CAATGAAATACAATAAGATGGGTTGTTTCAGTAATTCGGCGAGGTACAAAAACTTTTCGTTGTAGGTTTTTAATAGCTCGAAAGTTAAAGTCGTTTCGGCATGAAATATCTGATAATGCTGCAACCAATTTTCTTGTTGTTCGAGCTGAAATGGATTTAGCTGTAAAATGAGCAAAGGTAATGCTCTCAATTGTTCTAAATCTATGTAGCTCAAGCGCGAAGTAATAATGATTTTGTAGTGATAGATGTCGGCTTGCTGCAAAATATCTTTATAAAAACCAAGCAATTCGCGTTTATCGATGTTTTGCGAAATCAGCAATTCATCTAAACCGTCTAAGATAATTAACGACTTGTTGAGGCGCGCAGTGCTAAAAAACGCCTCCTCTTCCTCAACAACACCGCGCGAAAGATCTTTTTGAATTTGCGAAATAATGTTCCGAACAGGATTGACTAACCATTCTTTGGGTTTTCCCACCGATGCTAAGGGTATGAAATAGATGTTTTGTTGTGGAGTGTATAACAAACAATCGTGCAATAAACGTTTACAAAAAGAACTTTTACCCTGACCTGGTTCGCCCAAAAGCACAATGACTTTGGCATTCATCTGCAACACAAAATCACTATCTAACACCATCGCAACGTCTTGTGTGGGCAATAAAGTATCGATAAAATGGTGTAAATCTACATTAGAGGGAACGGGATAGAAGCCATGATTGTTGCAATGAGCAATGCGTTCGTCATCTTCATTAAGGCTTGACCTGTGTATGCCAAAGTACGGCTCAATATACACATTAGCTAAACTCATGTTTTGGGGGTCATTAAGCACAACTTCGTGATACATTTGTTGCAGATACAAACGATAGTTCGCTAATGCTCGATTTTTATACGAATCGGGTCTTAGCAAAAAGTCAGACAACAATTGTATTTGTTCGTACCATTGCGGAATATAATCTAAAGTATTGGTAGGAATATCTATTGGAGCTATTCCATTTTCGCCCATTACAATGTTAATATAGGCTTGTGTATAATACTGTAACTGCCGAAGTTGTAGGTTATCCACGACTTTTATGTTTAGCCCGATATGTTTGGTAAACAAGTTGCGCAACAAACGATGAATGTCCGAAATTTGTGCTTTCATTTGTGGCTCGAACAGCTCAATGTAATCTTCTATTTCATTCAATTGCCAAAACTGCGCATATTGCCAATGATAATCTTTCAGTTCTTCGGGATTATTGTGACAATAGCGTGTTCGCACACTGTAAAGTTCATAAAAAACAAACAATTGTTCAATAAGTTGCTGTTTGAGCAAAGCGCTATTGTCCTCATCTATGGTATCGACCAAATACTGAAACCCCACACCGTCTATCCAAGAAGTAAATAAAGCCTCCGTATAGGCAGGTAAATCTGGAACATACTGATTCCAATAATTTTCAAATGCTTTTTGCACAATAGGTTGGGCTAATACTTCTATCCAAGCAGGTTTTAGTTCATTCATGCTTAGATAGTGTGCATAACCTGCCAACGTTTGACCAAATACTGTATTAAAATCTGCTTTTAGCACCAAAGATATACCTGCACTTCGCAACAGATTAACAAAATAATGGGTTTTATCATCTATACTACTACGAAGTAAGGGAATAAACAACTTTAAGGCTCTGGCAGCATCAAGAAAGGGGTAGGACACAGGCATAATAGAAAAATTAGCAGATGAGAGAATTATATGGCAGAAATTGACGTTGCAAAAGTAACACGTTTTTATAATTTTTACACTATTGTAACAAGGGTTTTTAGCTTTTTTTAAGAAAATACCGCAAAGGAAGATTCTTTTGCGGTATAAGAGCATCATAAAAGTTACAAAATGCCAAGCTCACTAAAAACAAATCGTATAGTAGCAAAACCGCTGCGAAGAACTCAATTGATCAAGCTCCGAATCAAAACAGCAATAAGGAAGACCAACACATAACTTAATAAGATAACAGCCAACACTTTGGCATATTTCATAGTAGTAGAATCGTCGCCCCTAAAAATATTGTAATTCACAAAAACGGCTCCTACACCAATAGCTCCACCAATTGCACCTCCTAAAAATAGCAATACAATAGGCACAGCTCCCAAAGCGTACTGATACCATGTCAAAGCGGGAAATAAGTTTATCTCCTTGTCATTGACAAGGAGGAAAGGAACAGGGTCATAAGTTTTTGTACGAATGCTAATCGTTTGAGGAACATCATTGCGGTCGCGAAAAATGAAATTCCTTGGCTTTACTTGCTCCAACATCATGTCGTCTTGATACAAGTTGGTTTTTCCAGTCCACATAGAATATTCTAACAAAAAAACCGAATCTGTATATGCAGCTAAAGTAAATGTTTTTTGCATGTTTGGTATTTATTGGGGATAAATGAAAAGGGATAAACAAAAATGATGTGCCAATGTTAGACAATTAATGCCTTGTGGCACAACTGTTGAGAGGAGAGTAGGAGAAACGAATGGCTATGGATTTACTTGGCGGAGCATTGCAACAACTTACCTACTGCTTAACACACGCCCAAAACATTGCTAACAAAACTGACCACTTTCATAGATGACAATATGACAAAACCCTTCAAATGTTCTAACGTTTGAAGGGTTTTGTACATCAGCTATACAAACCAATGACACATCTCTATAACCACACATTGAGGTAGATGGCAAGATACAACATTGTATGCCGCTCACACAAAGTAAGCGTTGTTGTAAACAAGTTATGGTGCTATCTGTTCCAATGTTTGCAAGGCATAATAGCTATATGGAATGGGTTTTTTCTTAGAACAAGACTCGTATATCAAATCTGTAGACAGTTGTTGCGAATATTGTACCACATATTGTTCGCCTGTAGCAGCCATTGCCCACTCTGCTCGATGTGTTGCTTCTTTTTCAGCAGGACTATAGTTTTTTAGCAACACAGCTTCATAGTCAAAAGAATGTTGGTGTTGACGCAAGAAATAGGCTGCTGCTTGCACGGCGGGTATATGCCCACAATAGCCACGCCAATATTCCATCGCTATTTTTCCTTGTTGATGAAGGTCTACAAAAGCTGCTATGGTGTCCACAGACAAGTAACCATAACAATGATGCTGGGGCAAGGCAATCAAAGTGGGAGCAAACCGATGTCCGCCCAAATGGGAACACTGCCAAACTTGTGCCTTATCTACTGTTTCTAATAGTGTTTCGTAAATAGGTATACCAAATTTAGCACAACATTGGTCGCGTTTACCGTTGGTGCAAACCAAAAACATATTGGGATCAGCCAATTCCGAAAACATATTTGCTTGCTCAATCCATGCGACTAAGGAACAAGACAAAAGCTCCGAATAATCTTCAAAATGATAGACATATACTTGTTTCGAATGAACAGGGGCATACAACAAGCGAAGGGTGCGGTTGGTAGTGTGTGGCTGCCGAATACACAACAATTTAGCCGCAGGAATATTGGCAAGTTGTGTTGCAAAGTGTTGTTTAACTGCATCAGGCAAACTGCTATCAGCTAAGGCATCATGTTGAAAAGGCTCGTTGAGTTCCAGCAAAAACAAATGCCGATAGTAGGGTGCTGTAGCAAAAAGTGGTGAAGGACTAAGCTCATTTTGCTTACAACAAAAAACAGACGGTATTGACATACAATAATTTTGCCGCAAAGGTAAACAAATTTGGGCAGATATAGCACAAATGTTTTCACAATACTGTTTGGGCATACCCACTTATTTTCTCCATAAAGTAGTACCTAAATCCTACTTTATGGAGAAAAACTGATTCGGAAAGTAACACATTATTTCTTACCTCCAAAACCATAAAATAACAAAGTGTATGCCATATTACTTTATTTCACCAACACCCTTTGCACCCCAACACCCACATCTGTCTGCACCTCAACAAGGTACATACCCTCTGGCAAATGCTGCACAGACACCGCCGCACGATTACCCACAGTAGGGGATAGGGTAGGAGCGAACAGCCTACGCCCTGC